>DAHXNH010000170.1 GCA_027365485.1 Clostridiales bacterium | reverse complement strand
ACTGGTCGTCGCTCGACAAGCCAAATGACCATAGAGAGCAGTGCGCATAAAGACAAGCAAAATCAACAGGTAGATAACTGACGACACCTTTCACTGGGTCATGGGCTCGACAAACCTCTTCGGCCAATGGTCGCGCCGCCCCAAACGAACAAAGAAGAAGCCCTTACAACCGATGGTCCAGAGGCCGTAGGGGGCTTATCCTTCTTACCCGTTGGATCCAGGCGCAACACTCGTCACTATGGCCATACCGTACGTCATATCGCTAACCTGAGGCTGAGCGTTGGAACTGACCAAATTAGTGGGAGTGATAATTACGCTGAGCCCAGCTTTCGAAATATTTCCGATATCAAAGGTGGCCGTGCCATTTGTAATGGCCACCGAGACCACTCCATTGGTCGGCGTTAGCACCGCCCCATTCTGCGAATACGTAACTCCGGAAACCGCCGTAAGATCCACTGTACCGTTGAAGTTAGCCACGGTCAAACCATTCACATCACCAACAACTATGTTGACGGCGTCCGTGGACGTCCCATTCGCAACCAGGGTGGAGGCCACTGGAGTTGCCGCCACCTCAGCGGCTTCTCCGTATACCGTCGCCATCGTCGTCGTGGTGAGTCCATCGGCCTCAGCCTGAATGGAATACACACCGGGGGCCTTTCCCACAAAGCTGGCATTGGTCGTAGTTCCCGTCACCGAACCGGTCGACGCGTTGCTACCGACAATGGACCAATGCACTGCGGCACTGGACGGGACCCCTGTTAAGGTCAGGGGATCCGCCGTGTTTTCACTCACCACCGGATTCGCTACGGAAATTTTCAGATTTAACCCTAAATCCGGGAGAGCCTCCGCCAATGCACTGGTGGAGGTGTCATAGAGGGTTTGGGGAATAGAGCTTGGCCCCCCCACGATGTTCATGGCAGTGACGGATTGTACTGGAGCACTTTTGAAGAGTTGAGCGGTGCTAGCCGGTACCGTACCGTTATAGACATCGGCAATGGCTCCATCGTCCATGGCAATCAATGGTCCAGCGGTCAAGGTGTCCACCAGATTGGCCTCGTCCCCGTTGGTAATAAAGAGGGTCTTGTAGCCCCCCTTGGGTGCCAACTGCTGATCCAAGGCCGAAGCCGTACCGGCTGCATGTTGGCCATACACTGGGATCAAACTCAAGGTGGACGGCGCATTATTATACAAGTAGGCCTGAGCTGGTCCAACCAAGTAACCGGTCGCAGCATCATTAAAATAGGCGGTGACGTTTGGATCCATCGGAGAGCTGTCCCCACTGTTCGGGACCAATAAAATGGGGTCACCCATCTCCGCCGCCATCGGGTCGGCCGCCAACGCGTCTGCCAGGTGATTTTGGTCGGCGGAGGCAATAAAGACTGTCGAAAAAGATTTGACTCCTTCGACACTCGCCAACGTTTTAGCCACCAACCCCGCTGTTGCGAACCGCGTAGCTCCACTAATGGTGGTTGCGGTGACACCCTGACCCAGTTGGGCTTCAATTTTAGGCGCATTGACCGAATTTCCAACTTCCCCGATCAAATAGACCTTGGTGACGCCAAGAGTTTTTAGTTCTGTCAGCGTCGCCGAACCCACCGTGGCCACTCCCGAGGTCAAAAGAATTGGAGCCTTTAGGGCCGTGGCCAAGGGGGCCGCCGTGATTGAGTCGACCCAGTTCGCTTCGAGGCCTGACGTCAGGATGGCTGTGGTGGTTCCCTTGGGATACTCTACATTGGCAATGACGCTCGCGGTTTCGTATCGATTGGTGCCGTATAGTGCGGTGACTCCCTGAGGCAATGTACTGGTGCTGGTCGTTTGTGCAAAAGCGGGAACCAACGGCCCCACCGTAAATGCTGCCAGCGCCATGAAAGAGCCTACGGAAGTCAGCACCAGCATCTTGGATTTGTTCAGAATAATTTCCCCCTTATGTACCGTTTGGCTCAAAATACTTGCGTGTCCGTCTCGCACCAGGAACCTAACACATACAAAATGGCAGGTGATTCTCCGCCATCTCATTAACTATAATACGACGTTGATTGCTGAAATCCTTCCCTGTCGTGCGTATCTTGCATGGCGAAGCCCTAGCCGGTGTTTGAACCCATCGAATCAGGTTTAGTAGCGCACCTCCCTCCTAGGAGCTGGTCCATAAATTGCTTCGGTTCCCACTCACCGCTGAGCAAGGCCAACAAAATGTTTCGACCTGTACGGTTGATCAGATTGGCAGCCTACCGGCACCTCGCCATGGCATCAGGCCACCCATTGCCACCCCAATTCTCGGTTCGTGCACCAGCGATCAAGCTCCTGATTGCGCAAGAGGGTCGTCGTGCTCGTCAAACGAGTCGACCCGTCGGGCGACCCACTCATCCCCTGATGTTTTTGGCGGTCTGCCACACAGCGATCGTTCGCCTTTTCGCCCCGGTTGCTGGAATTACGCCACCCCAAGGCCTGGCGTAACGCATAGCACGGAATCTCCGCGCGATGACGCTCGAGATAGTCGATGGTTTGATGGAGCCATTGCGGCCGTTTGATGCGATCGGCACTCAGGTGCTGTAAATACGTGATCGCATCGTCCACTCGCCCCAACCACAGGTAGCTGGTGAGGGTGTGTAGCACCTCTTTGCGAATCTCCCGCCCGGCGAGGGCCATACTCAGGTACTCGCTGCACTTCTTCTCGAGATGATACCAATCTAAGAGCATCCGTAGGGAAGGGACCCCTGAAGCATCCTCAGTTTTGAATGATAAAGTATCGGAATAGTCACGCAATGGACTTTGGGGTCCTCGTGACGAAAGGGGAGGTATCATTTCACCCGACAAAGCAGGATTCTCATGATCCAGTTAGGGTCTCTCGTCGAGTATTTTGAAACACACGGTAAATTACGGCGATCCCAGCGGAAAACGATCGCTGCCCTAACCTGGGCGTCAATACGGGACACAGTCCTAGGCATTGCTGCCATCGGCCATAGTTTAGCGATGGCCGAGACCACCAAAGTCAAATACGCGATTAAACGGGTCGACCGATTCATCGGCAATGCCGGCGTGGATATGGAGGTCGCGTGTCGCGACCTGATCGGGACGGTCATTGGAAATGCTCGGGAAATCCTGCTAACCTTGGACTGGACCGATCCCAAAACCAAAGATGGGCAGTTTCAAACGGTGAGCATTAATGTGCGCGCCCATGGTCGGGCCCCGCCCATCGCCTGGAAAAAGGTGCGAAAAACGGAATTAAAAGGCCGAATGCGGGACTATGAAGAAGCCCTCTGTGCGTATGTGGCCCCGCTGATTCCCGCGGATTGTCACGTGATCTTGCTGGCCGACCGTGGCTTTGGCACGGCGAGGTTTTTCCGCTT
>DAHXNH010000077.1 GCA_027365485.1 Clostridiales bacterium | reverse complement strand
GGAGTGACGGTCCCGGTCAATCAAGAATCGTTGCGGTCAGGCTGGGAAGGCACACTCTTTAGCCAGTTCCACGACATTTTAAGCGGGTCCGGTATTCCCGAGACCTATCGCTATGCCCTGGGGAAGGGGCAAGATGTCATTGCATCAGCCCGGTTGGCCGCGCAGCAGGCGATGGCAACCATCGCCCAGGCCATTGCTACCCAAGGGCTGGCCGAGCGCGATGAGGTGCTCATCGTCGTGTTCAATCCCTTAGCCTGGGAGCATTCGGATGTGGTGGAGGTGGATGTCTACGAACGGTTTGAACCCGAAACGGCGCTTCGGTTGCGCGACGGGGACGGAAATTCTGTGCCCGTGCAGTACCATTACGACTCGCATCTAGGCTTTCCCGGTCATCGACGGGTGCGCCTGGCATTTCCGGCGACGGTACCGGGGCTCGGCTACGCGGTCTTTGTCGTCGGCCGAGGCCGGGAATCGCTGGCTCAGGATCTGGCTGATGCCCACGTGGAAAACCTAGGGGTAGGCCATCAAATCCTTCGCCTGTCTGGCCAAGAAGTGGCGAGCTTGGGTTTGGTCAGTACACCTGAGCGTTGGCATCATGAACACTTGCCGCGTGGCTTGCGCCTTTTTCGCCAACTCGGGGTGTCTCTTTACGAACAAGGGTTTCAAGTCAAGACGAAAGCCCATACCCTTCAAGCGAAAGCTCAGACTTCCGGGGTGTGGTGGAAACGATCTGGATCTACGGAGCCCGCGACGGAACTTGGGACCTTAGAATGGTTCCGCGAAGCACCTAACGGCATGAGTGCCTGGGAAATCGGTCCCGATCTGGATCGGCATGTCGTGAAAGGCACTCGATGGACGATGGCGGAAGTGGGAGCGGTGCGCATGGTGCTCCGGGGAGAGACTGCGCTGGGTCCTTCCAAGGTCGCGGCCACGGTAAGAGTCTATCCCGATCGCCGACGCATCGACTGGCTGCTAGACGTCGACTGGAGAGAATTTGGCACACCGCAAGAAGGGGTTCCGGGGCTGAGTCTGAAGTTTGCTCTCCCTCCGCTCCATCAGGCAGCAGCGTGGTTTGGCCAGTCGGCCGGGTCAATCGAACGACCGCTCCCTAGTCGCGATGTGCCCGCCCAAGGCTGGACGGCCGTGGTCGGTGACGAGGGTTGCGCCGTGGTGTATCATCCAACCCGCTATGGGGTGAGCGTGAGTGAAGAGGCCATCGAAGTGACCTTACTGCGTGCCTCATATCATCCCGATCCTTACGCAGAAGTGGGGCACCATCAGATTCCTCTGAGCTTTGAGTGGTATGACCAGGCGGCACCGGACCGGTGGACCCGCTGTGCAATCGAGCGTCTTAGCCCACTCATGGGCTTTGTCGGAAGCGAGCAAACCGGAGCGCTGCCTATCCGTGCCGGGACCTTGGCACTCACCAGTCAGGCGGGGGTGGTGACTGCTGTCAAGCCGTCTGAAACCGCTGGCGGCGTCGTGGTCCGCATGCGCCATGATGAAAAGCTGACCACATCGTTAGTGCTGGCGGTGGGTGAGCGGGTGACCGGGGCCGCGCGGCTCTCGGTGCTGGAAGCCCCAACCTCTGATCCGGTGGAATGGACCTCGGGCACGGTGAGCGTGCCGGTTAAAGCGCATGGGTTGGCCACCCTGCGACTCAAATCGATGCAATAACGTGGAGGGACTGGATCTTATCCCGTACAAAGATCATCATGGAATGGAGGTGCGATTAGCGTGGACCCGGAAACGGGCCCACGCTGGCGCACACCATTGACCCTATACACGGAAAGAGGTCTTTGTCGATGGATCGAAGGGATCGGCTATATCAACAGGTAGCGAACCGTCTACGGGATGCGATGGACGCGGGCAGCTATGCTGAGCGACTTCCCACGGAAAATGAATTGGTCGACCAGTTCGAGGTCAGTCTGACCACCATTAAAAAAGCGTTGTCTCTTTTGGTCGAGGAGGGACGAATTGTTAGAATTTCTGGGAAGGGAACCTTCCCCACTACGAGTGCCTTAGCTTCCAGGGACCGTTCTGATCGGCCCGATCAGCCTAAAACCGTGGGATTTCTCATTCCGGTGCTGCCAGATGAATTTTCGCGGAGATTACTGAAAGGCGTCACCGAACGTTTAGCTAAAGACGGGGTGTACCCAGTGATTGGGCTCACCGCTCCAGACAGTGGCCATGAAGCGGAGGTTATCCGACGCATGCGCGATCTTGGTGTCGATGGTCTCATCATCTGCCCCTTGGAGCGTGAGCTCTATAACGAAGAAATTCTGCGATTGAAATTGGATCGGTTCCCCTTCTTGTTGGTTGACCGCCGACTGCCCGGGATTGAGACTTCGTATGTCATTGGAGATGGACGGGGCTTGACCCGTCAGGCGGTGGAGCATTTAGTCAGTTTAGGTCACGAACGGATTGCATTGGCTGCGACCTCGCTTCGCCCACAACTGACGCAAAGCTTGGTCGAACGCATTGAAGGGTTTCAAGAAGCGATGCGAGACCATGGACTCGATGGCGACGAGATGTGGACGGTGTCTGAATCGCCGACGCCCGAAGCCGAAGCTTGGACGATGATTAAGCAAAGGCTCCTCAGTGGGGTGACCGCAGTGATTGGCACCACCACCTTGGACACCGTTCTCATCTGGCGTGCGGCTGAGGCAGTCCGCGTGAAGATTCCAGAGGATTTGTCGTTGGTGGGCTTTGACTATTCGGGTGTGGTGGATTCACCGGGAATCGATTTGGCTCCCGCCCCATCTTACGAAATGCTGACTTGGCTCGACCAATCCGAAGAGGCTATGGGAAACAAGGCGGCAGAACTGATTTTGGAAGTCATCGAGGATCCCTCGGCGTTGCCCCACGCGGTGGTCCCGGGAGTCTTTCATCCCGGCAGAACGACCGCTGCGGCTAATGGGGGCCAGATCACCCATGTGGTAGGAACCGTGTCGCGATAGGGTAGAGGACGAACGTGGACGCCACCCAAGGCCCCTATTAAGATGCAAATGTAGGCGCCCACGAGATGGTCGCTCATGCGGATCAGCATCGTAACGAGTCTTTCCCATAAATCTGAATGCCGAATGAACTCCAGCGAAGGGCCCATGTCAAAGGTTGGGTCAACTGGGAAGGTAAACCACAAGGGGGGATCGTCGTGAGTCATCAGGTTCAAGAAATTTTGATCTACCATCATTCTCACTTAGATGTCGGCTATACGCAGCATCCGAGTGTGATATGGGCACGCCAGACCGATTATCTGCGTCATGCCATGGATCTGGCTGAGCGCTATCGAGAGGGCAACGCCGGAGAACAATTCAAATGGGTGGCAGAGAGCAGTGCAGTCGTCGAGTATTTCCTTCGACAGGCTACGACGAAGGATATCGATCGGTTTTTACGGCTGAATCATGAAGGATTGATTGAAACCACGGCCATGTACTGCAACGTGACCCCCCTGTTTACGGCGAGCGAACTGCTCGCCAGCCTTAAGGTCATGACCCGGCTTCGCACGGAATTTGATATTCCCGTGACCAGTGCGGTGAACCATGATGTCAACGGCGAGTCCTGGATGCTGCCTGACTTTTTGACGGCGCTCGGTGTGAACTTTTTATTGATGGGAATCAATCAGGACTCGGCTCGGCCGCCCGAGCCCCGACCGCGGGCATTTTGGTGGGAAGGTTATGGGGGCAAACGGATCTTGACCTGGAATGGCGAACATTACGGGTACGCACAATATGTGGGTATTCCCCGACCCAAAGCGTGGATCAAGGGTGGAAGAGATCTAGAGCAATCGCAGAAGATTCTCGATGCGTATCTCGACAAGATTGTGGAACAGGGATATGCGTTGTCGTCCTTAGTGCTCTCCGTGACCAATACCGTGACCTGGGATAACGATGGGCCGAATGAAGAACTGGTAGATTTTGTTCGGGCGTGGAATCAAGCCAAGAGGACGCCACGGTTGCGATTGGTGAATCCTCGAGACATTCCGGGTTGGCTGGAGCGTGAGGATGCCAATCATATCCCGGTGCGCCGAGGTGATTGGACCGATTGGTGGTCGGATGGGGTTGCCTCGAGTGCCCGGGAAACGGCGCTTAAGGGCTGGGCCACTCGAGTGTGGGAGGCGTCAAGGTGGCTGCGGGCAATGTCACCCAGCATGAACCCAAGCGATCGCGAAGAATTCGATCGCTTACAACCGGAGGTTTCCCGCCACCTGATGTTGTACAACGAACACACGTGGGGCAGTGCCGAAAGCATCTCGAGTCCCGATGCCATCCATAGCTTAGGGCAATGGAATTCCAAAAGTGCGCAGGCCTACGAGGCCGCCGCGGGAGCTTCGCGGCTTTGGAGTTTGTCGACGCGAGAGCTAGCCCGTCGGGTTAAAGCCACGCGACCATCGGTTTTACTGTTTAACCCTTTGCCTTGGCCCGAAAAATTTCGGGTGATTTTGCCCCGCGTGCGAAACACGGAAGACTTTGGCGGGGCCTGGCCACTACAGGAACTGGCTCGCGATCTGGAAATGGCTAATCCCGTCAGTCCGCTTTATGTGGCAGGGACGGCCGTCGATTATGGCCTCGTGGAGATGCCAGCCCTGGGATATCACGTGATGGCATTAAGGCCGCCCAGAGCGGCAAGTCAGGTCGAAGGCGACCGGTGGACCCTTCGCAACGACGGACTCGAATTGACCTTGGACCCCTTAAGCGGCAGTATTCAAAGCTTAGTCTCGCTGCATGACGGATATCAGTGGTGCGAGCGGGAAAGCGGGTATGGAATCGGAGAATTTGTGATGCATCGGGTGTCTAGTCCTAAAGGACGAGCGTTTTTGCAGCCCGGAAGTCCGCCTCGCGATACTCGCGCCGACCTTGACCACGAGATATTGCGAGTGACTCGCGTGAAAGACTTGAAGACGATTCACGGGCCCGGGTCGACGGCGCTCAGGGTGGAGCTGGAGGCTGAGGGATGTCGCCAACTCACAGTGACCTATACCCTCTATGACGCCGCTTCGTGGATTGATATGAGTGTGGAATTGGATCGAGAGTTTTCGCGGGAGATCGAGTCGGTGTATCTGACCTTCCCTATGAATGTCAGCGACGCTCATTTTCACTATGCATCAGGAGGCGCGGTGATTGAGGGGGAATTGGAACAACTGCCCAATGCTTGCCGCGATTACTATAGCGTAGACGCTTGGGCCGATGTTTCAAACGAAGAACGAGGCATCACCCTGGCAACGCCTGACGTCCCGTTAGTCCTGTGGGGAGGGTTTACCGTCGGCGCCTACGCCGAACACCACCAAGACGCATCGCCGCTCCTTGTCAGTTGGGTGATGAATAACCACTGGCATACCAACTTTAAGGCAGATCAAGCAGGCAAGATGGTGATGCGATATCGCTTGCTGTTGCATCACTCAGGATTTGACGCGGAGATGAGCCAACGTATGGGCGTGGCAGCCGCGACGCCTTTACTGGCCTGCCCGGTGCTTCGAGGCGAGGCGGGCATGGTGGCGGAACCGGAACCAGCGGACCTGCCCGCGGAGTCCTCGTTTCTGAAATTTACGCCCCAGGCGGTGCAGATCATCGATTTAGCCGAAGAAACGTCCGATGCGGGAACGCTGATGACCATCACCTGGCTACCGTGGGTTGACGTGGCCGACGGCCACGGTCAGTTAGCACTACTGCCACCGGGCAAAATTCTACAGGCATGGCAAACCCATTTAGACGGCGAATCGATGACG
>DAHXNH010000150.1 GCA_027365485.1 Clostridiales bacterium | reverse complement strand
TCCCTCCGAGACGGCTGTCCGCCGGCGTCATATCCCGCAATGTATAGCGCTGAAACCTACTCGGCGCTATACATTGCGCCCGTCGGTTCACTCAGATCCCTGCTGAGGCCCAAGACCGGATGCAACAACGATATCGGCACGGATTAGATCAAACCCTGCCTGCTCCCGAGTCTCCACAAACGTTCCGGAGCCAAAGAACGGTGCGACCAACCCTTGTCCTGACAACGCGAGGCCTTCGCCCTCGGATTGAGCCTTTAATTGCCCGAGACGCTATCGACGGCGGCGAAGACTTGGCGCAGATGTGCGACCACCTCGGGTGGCAGGGGCCCCCGGTTGGCGGATTTTACATTGGCTATAAGGTGTTCAACACTGCCCGTTCCCGACAGCACCACATGGATTCCCGGCTCGTGGCGGACAAAGCGATAGGCGGCGTCCGGCACACTGGAAGCCACGCCTGAGTGGAGAAGAAATCCGAGCGGGTCGGTTCGATCCAAAGCGTCCGGGGCGATGAGTCCTCTTAGCACCATATCGTTGAGGAATTCGAGCAACACTTGAGACCCGGCGAGTGCTCTTCGAACGGCAAACATGTCCAACACCCCAAGGTTCTTTTCGATACTGCGCCGCAGTACCTTGTCTCGCGCACTCTGATTTAATAGGTTAAAGCCCACCATGATGACGTCCCAACAATCGTCCTCTACCGCGGTTTCAAGCAGGATATGCGAAGGATCGGCGGCGAACGCTTCGGTAATGCCAAGGAAGCGAATTTTGCCCTTGTCCCGCATTTTAATCAACTCGGGGACTAAGTGATCGACGGCAAATGGATAATCCTCAATCTTCACCGCGTGCAAATGGTACACGTCAATATAGTCGGTCTTCAGTCGCCGTAAACTGGCGTCCACACTCAATTCCAGTTGGGCGGGCGGGCGAAGGCCGTCCCCGTGATACAAAGAATACTTCGAGGATAAGACGACGGCGTCCCGTTGGGTTCCGATTAAGCCCTCCCCAATTCTTGATTCTGTGCCGTAAGCTTCTGCGGTATCGATGAAGTTAACGCCCAATCTGAGTGCTGTTTGGACAACGCTTATGGACTCCTCGTCCGATTTGTGCTGGCTGAGCCCCAAACGACTATGGCCCCCGCCTCCGAGTCCGATCACGCTAACGCGAAGCCCGGTTCTCCCTAATGTCGTGTAATCCAGCCACATCTCCCCCTGTCTAGATTTATAGTGCATGCACATAGGCGAGCTGCCCAGACCGGACGGCCTCATCCCTTCAGCCTAGGCTACTCCACTTCAGCGGATGCGCAACCCACGGCGTCGGCGAATGCCAAGCGCTAGTTCGATGCGCTGCTCATCGTCACCTTGGGAAGGGACCACTACGCCAATCGCTGATTTGGCACCTCCCCAATCAGTCGTCTGACATCTCCTTCCAACCATGCATTTCGCCAGACACTAACAAGAGTCCTTCCTGTCAGGGCCAGTACGGAAAGCACTCCCATGAAAAGAACGACGCACCTCTTCGGGGTGAGCCTAATATTCGCGGTTGGTCAATATCGGTTCGGGCGGGTAGAGTAACGATTGGTAGATTCCAAGCTGCGAAAGGTGAGATAACTCAACACCGAAAACAAGATGGTCAAATTGCCAACATGGAGGAGATAAGGGCCAGTGGCCAAGTGGCTGAATACAAGCAACGCCCCCGAGGCAATCTGAGTCGCAACCAACACCGCCACGACAACGGTCGCAGGCCACAAATCCCGATACCGTTGACGCTGGCGATAAAGGTCAACCAAGAGGACGGTCACCAGAACCGCTAAGCCCACCGCCGCCAAACGATGAACGTAATCTAACCAAACCAGTCCGCCGCCGGTGGGAATCAAGTGGCCGTTGCAAAGCGGCCACCCTTGACACATTTCTCCAGCATCGCGAAATGAGACATAAGATCCCCAATAAATTGCCGCAAACGTATACACCCAGGTCACGATGATTAATCGTCGCAAGCCCAACGGCAGCTGCACCCGGTTTTGTTCGCCTACTCCCGTCTCCAAGCGAAAGACCATGACCGCCAGCAACATCGTTCCGACTAACGCCATTAACCCGAAACCTAGGTGCAGAGCCAACACCACCGGAGGATTGACAAAGAGGACGGCAAGCGCTCCCAGTCCCGACTGAATCACAATAAAACCTACGGACAGCATGGCGAACGCCTTAACCGGTCGAGAGGTGCGATATCTCTGCCACGCCCATATCGCTAAGAGGACCGCAATGAAGGCAAAACCAGCGACAATGGCTCGATGAGTAAATTCGATGACCACATGGATATTACCAAAGGCAGGTACGACCTTCCCGTTGCAAAGCGGCCAGTCTTGACCACATCCCAGGGCAGACCCAGTGAGAGTATCCAAGAAGCCGACCATATCGACCAAAAACATTCCCAGTGTCGCCACGACGGCCAGAGTTTTGATGGCCCCGCTTCCCCGATGTGCTGTCATCTTTTTTACCTCACGGCACTTTAGACCTGAACAATAACGATTTCCTTAACCCTAACAGCTTCTAGCCGGTGATCCAACCCCCATCAGGACTAGCCCTTCCGAACTAGGGCGGGTCCGCACTGACAGTTTTCGCGGACCGCGCCAAGACCTCTTGCCGGCGCTTTTTTGGCAGGCCGAACACGACATAGATGGTCGCCGCGACCGTCAAACCGGCAACAAAAACGAGAGCCCACGGCGTGTTGCCTGTTCCTACCGGTGTGGTGGTCAACGCTCCCACAGCTAGCCCCAAAAAGATCAATGCCACAAATCCCGGAACCACCGGATACCAAAATGCATGAAATGGCCGTTTTCGGTTGGGTTCCCGCCGCCTCAGTGAGAATACCAAGACCGAGGTCAGCGCATACATTAACGATTCAACACCCGCTCCCGCATTAATTAATACTTCATATTCTCCCGTTACATAAACCAGCACACACAGCCCCAAAGCCACCGTGGCTAACCCCATCAGGGCGCTGGAGGGAACTAAGCGCGCATTCAATCGGGCCCAAGCAGAAGGCAGTGAACGTTCCCGAGCTAGCGCATACACAAATCGAGAGGCGGTGACTAAACCTCCGTTAAACGTGGTCATCGCTGTCGTCAACGTAATTAACGCCATCCACCAAAATCCCAGAGCCCCCAACGCGGTCCGGCCTACGATGAGTTGTGGAATCAGACTGGTCGCCAGTTGACTGGGATGGGGGACAATATCCGTCAGCGCCAACGCAAAGAGGCCAAAGGCTATGGCTATCAACCCCAGGGCAATATACATGCCGCGAGGAATCGCCCGAGCATCGTGAAACTCTTCCGCTAACGGGCTCACCCATTCAAATCCGACAAAGATGAACACACCCAGGGCTACCCCTTCAAACCAATTGGATCCGAAGTGAAAAAGTGGGCCAATGTCCAGCTGCGGTCCGCGCCATATAGCAATCAGAGAAATCAGCACCAAGGTGCCGAGTAAAAAGAAGGCGTTAGAATCCTGCACCGCTCCAGCGATTTTGATGCCGCGAAGATTAATGGCCGCCGTTCCGGCCAAAATCAAAACCACCCACAAAATCCCCGGGACGCCCCCCACAGCGGCGTGAAACACGTGGCCCAACACAAAGCCATCGGCGGCGATCACGAAAACGACGGTCGTGGCGTAAACTAAAGACGCTACCAAAGAGACTTGATCATTAAGTCCACGGCGTGCCCAGACTCGAATCGAGGCAGCCGAGGGAAAGAGTCCATTTAACTCTGAGAAATTGCTAGCCGCCATCAAAATTAGCACTCCGGCGACCATGATAGCCAGCCAAGCCGAGCGCCCTCCCACGTCCACAGCCACATCGACGACGGCCAAAAAATTTACCGCCGCAGAGGCCAGGCCAGCACTGGTCGACACCGCCGTACGCAGCGGCAATACCTTCGTTAGTCCGCGACCAGCCATAATTTACTCACCCCAAATCATCAGCGTGATGACGTCTAATCGAAACAAATCATCTTGATTTCCGCGAACCATCAGATCGCCTTGATTGTAGGGTTCAGTCGGCGTCATTTCCCCAGAAAACACCGCTTCGAGCACCCGTTGATCCGCTCGAATTTCCATATCTGCATCTTCTGAAAGCTCTCCTTCTCCTGCTGACAGTTCGCCTGCGACACTGCGAATCCAATAATCCTCCCCTACATCCTCAGCTAAGACCCTCACATTTCGCGTCCAGTCGCGGTTCATCACTCGCAGCCGTTCATGCTGATTACACTTTTCCGCGAATCCTTGCAAAGTCGCCGTCAACCCCATGCCCACCCTCCTTTGGACTCGATATTTTTTCACGCCGCGCACATGCGCAGCACGCGACTACCTAAGCTGGATTCAGGTCCATTTGACTAAATGCCATATCGAACGATTCAACCGCTTGGGTCCAGCCCGGTTCGTCTGGGCCCACGCCCAGCACCGCCACCATCGCTGCCTCCACGACATTGGTGCCAAAGGACCGTCCGCTCAAAATCGGGGTCGTCGTGACCAACAGTCGCACTCCTCGTTGCTTTAAGTTTTCCACATCTTTCGAAGTCGTGGTATTGGTCACCACAATTTTACCCGCCAATACGGGCGGCAGGTATCGACGGATCAAGTGAAAATCGCCGGCGATAATGTCCGCTTGATCAAAGTAGCGTTGGAACCGCTGGTCGGGAACCGTCTCCTGGGCCTCTCCGACAGGATAGAATTCGGCAAACGGACGCTTGACCACCTCTGGCAACAGTCGCCGGGCCAGTTCCACCAATTCTCGGCGACTAACAATAGGCAAGTCCAACCCCGCGCTAAATATGAGGTCCCCGGCAATAGTGGGAAAGCCCAAAGCATAAAAAGCATCGGCCATGCCAAAGCGGTCCAGCGCCGAGACCATTAAGACGCGCTGACTACTGTCAATCTTGCCCGCAGCTAGCAATTGCCGAATCACTTTCGGTTCGAAGACTTCTTTAAACCCACGGCCATCCACCACCGGCGTTTTTTTTACGGCAGCTGCCAGCGTTTCTGCATCCCGGACCGCATAACGCTCGCCGTCGACGACCAGCCACCGATCAATGCCACCTAAGCCAATCGCATCCACCTTACCATCCAAGTCGATGAGAAGCTCTTTGGCTCGCGCTAAACTCCCATCCGAGCCTTGTCGACGGATTTTTACCCGAGTCCCGGAAAGGATAATCTCAGCTTCGTGATCCCTCTGAGACGACCCGAGGCTAATGCCCACAACCGTTTTATCGATACCCATTGTACCCGTCCGTTTCTGACAAGTGCCCCGAACCCTTGCCTGCATCAAGCCACGCCACCACAGGTCGGATCCCCCCGACGCCCTCTTGCCCTCTAAAAATATCCTCGCCATCAATTCGAGGACTACGGTTAAGGCCCATTCTCCGCCGGTCGCATGGTTGGAAACAGCACCACGTCGCGAATCGACGCGCTATCGGTTAAGAGCATGACCAACCGATCGATGCCCACGCCCAGCCCTCCGGTCGGCGGCATTCCGTGCTCCAGAGCAGTCAAAAAGTCCTCGTCAAAGGGATGGGTCTCTTGATTGCCGCCTAAGCGCTGCCTCTGTTGTTCAACAAAACGCTCCCGCTGGTCCAAGGGATCGTTGAGTTCGGAAAACGCATTGGCCAACTCCCGGCCAGCCACGAACAATTCAAAGCGTTCGGTGAGCTCCGGCGCCTTAGGGTCGCGTTTGGCCAATGGCGAGATGTCTACGGGATGATGCCACAAAAAGGTCGGCTGGATGAGCTCGGGTTCGATTACGACAGAGACGATCTTGTCCATCACTTGGGCCCGAGCCAGACTGGGGTCCGTCTTGATGCCGAGACTTTCAGCAAACTGGTGGGCGTCCTGATCGGTCCGAATCTGAGTCCAGCGCACGCCCGTTTTGGCCAACAGCTGCTCCACCAAATCGATCCGGGCATACGGCGGTGTCAAGTCGATCACGCTCCCCTGATAGGTGATGACTGGGGATCCTAAAAGTTCGGCGGCGACGCTGACCAACATATCCTCCACCAAAGACATAATGCCGTGAAAGTCCGTATATGCCTGGTACAATTCAAGCATAGTGAATTCCGGATTATGGCGCGTTGAAATGCCTTCGTTGCGAAATACCCGGCCGATTTCGTAAACCTTATCGTAGCCTCCGACAATCAGTCGTTTCAAATGTAGTTCGAGGGCGATGCGAAGATACAAGTCCATGTCCAATGCGTTGTGATGCGTGGCAAAGGGACGAGCTTCCGTGCCTCCGGCAAGAGTCAACAATACCGGAGTCTCCACTTCGATAAAGCCCCGTTGGTCAAAGAAACGGCGAAGGAAGCTCACGGTCTCCGATCGCATCCGAAACGTCTCACGCACCTCAGGATTAGACAGTAAATCCAAATAGCGCTGACGATATCTAAGATCCACGTCCTTCAGGCCATGGCGCTTGTCAGGCAGATCCTGGAGACTTTTAGCCAAGACTTGAAAACTTCGGACTTGGATGGTCACCTCACCCCGTCGGGTTTTAAAGACCACGCCAGTCACCCCGATGATATCGCCCAGATCCAGTTCAGTCAGCAGGTGGAATGCGTCTAGCCCCACCTCGTCTTCGGTAAAGTGACATTGAATCCGACCTTGACTATCATGCAAATCGATAAACCAAGCTCGACCATGACCCCGCATTGCCATAATCCGGCCGGCAACGGAGACTTCTTGGCCCTCCAATGTGTCATAGTCCGAGGTAATCTCTCGGCTTAGATGGTCGACCGGAAATGTCGTAGCTTGATAAGGGTCCATGCCGTGTTCACGTAGTCGCGCCAATTTGTCGAGCCGAACTTGACGCGGATCGAACGTTTCTCCCGAAGACACTCGCTATTCTCCTCTTGAATGCCAAATTTCCGCTTCTGTGACTCGCCCACCCCTGCTTTTGGGCATGCAAGCAACCAACAAACGCCACCCTGCAACCTTGACTATCCCTCAGGAAATGCTCAAGATTTTCAAGTGCACCTTGCCAATCGGGACATTAACCTCAATACTTTCCCCGGGTTGTCTACCTAAAAGAGCCTTGCCGACTGGCGAATCATTCGAAATCTTATTGTGAATCGGATCCGCCTCGGTGGAGCCGACAATCTCATAGATTTCTTCGACCCCTTCCTCGATGTCTTGCACCGTCACCCGTGATCCAATATGAATATGTTCAGGATCTTGCGCTCTCTCATCGACAACTTGAGCTTGTCTCAGCATTTTCTCCAGATTTTGGATGCGACCTTCGACAAATGCCTGCTCATTCTTGGCATCTTCATACTCGGAATTCTCTGAGATGTCTCCAAACTCCCGAGCAATCTTGATGCGTTCGGCTACCTCTCGCCGCTTGACCGTCTTCAATTGTTCCAACTCGTCTTCCAGCTTCTTTAGACCTTCTTTAGAAACCAACACTTCTCGTTCTGGCATCCATCGTTCCTTCTTTCGTTCTTGATTGGGGATAAAAGCTCGTACGCCTACCTTCCCATGCTATGCAAGCCACACCTCACATTGCCGGTTCATTGTCAAAATTCGGATGTTTACATGCTTCCACGACGACTCTTACCCGTTCCAAGTCCACCTCCACATCGTGGTCGAAGGGCCCTTTACCCAGTGTCAGCGGAATCACCTCCTTATTTGAGTCCACCAACGCCCGAAGTAAGTGTAAACGCGATTCGGATGCCAAGAGCACTACAACATCATACCTTCGCATACTCTGTGCCAAACGCATGATTTCGTTGACCAATGCCACTCCGGATCGCTCTTCCGCAAAGCGCCGCCGTTCCCTATCGGTCATTAACAACACTCGATCCACTCCGAGGCCTTGCAACATCTCTTCCAGAGCGATTTTGTTGGCGACCGGAAACCCGACCACCGCAATCGACCGCCCTTTTCGAATAGCTCCCAAGCCTTCCAAGTGAGACAAGAAAGCCCGATCAATGTGATGCTTCACCGCCACTTCGCCTTGGGACATGCCCTGGGCTCGATCATCAAGCAGGTCACGTATCGTTTGATCGATTTTACCGAGGCTGACTAATTTGTCTCCAATCCGAATCAAGTCCATGATGGAGGCTCGTATCTGGCCCCGGCCAACCAGTCGTCGACTAACTCATGCGCTTGCCGATGGGAAGTCAGCTTATTACATTCGGCTCGGTAACGGCTCGATTGCGGGGTGCCTTTAAGATACCACGACAACTGTTTTCGCATTTCGGGAATGGCAACCTTTTCACCCTTAATCGCCACCATGCGGTCGAGGTGCTCCCGGGCCAGCGTGGAACGCTCTTCCGCCGTCGGCGGCGGCAAATGTTCGCCGGTTCGCATAAAATGCGTCACCCGACGAAAAATCCAAGGGTCGCCGAAGGACGCCCGACCAATCATCACCGCATCGGCTCCGGTCTGCTGCAACATGCTGACCGCATCTTCTGGCGTCTCAACGTCTCCATTGCCGATGACCGGAATCGAGACCCGACTCTTAACCATTTTAATATATGACCAATTAGCTGGACGCATATACTGATCGGCTCGAGTACGAGCGTGGATCGCCAGCGCCTTCACTCCCACTTGCTCGAGGCGTGCTGCCAAGTCCGGTGCCGTGATCGATTCGTTGTCCCATCCGGCACGGATCTTTACTGTCACCGGCAAATGGACCGCTTCCACTACGCGCGCTGCCACTTCCGTCGCCCGGTCCAGGTCCTTCAATAGGGCGGAACCGTCTCCATTTTTCACGACTTTAGACACCGGACAGCCCATATTAATATCGACCAGCTGCGCGCCGTGACCCTCCGCTTCCTTGGCCGCCAGGGCCATGGCCTTAGGATCAGAGCCTGCGATCTGAATGCCCACCGGGTACTCCCCTGGATCCAATTCCATGAGCCAATAGCTTTTGGCGCTTTGATGGAGCAGCGCGTTGGCGTTGATCATCTCAGTAATGCAAAGACCTGCGCCTTGGCTGCGGGCGATGGCTCGAAAGGCTCGGTTAGACACTCCAGCCATCGGTGCGAGCATCACTGGTGGATCGATGACTAAGTCGCCGATTCGCATCCAAAGTCCCTCCCCGCTCCAAATTTCCCCCCATTGTACCATACTCGCTCTGACGCTCTGTCATCAATCGGTCGGATCCAGCCACGAACACAAGAAGGGTGAAAGCGTTAACAGGTGGATAAGAACAGGCCTGTCGACTCGATAACTGAGACCTAGGGCCGAAATCCTTAGACTTCGACCCAGTCGGATAGAGACTTGCTAAAAAGCATTCCTTTGATCCAAAAGTGTATCCTTACCCATATTATTTTACGAATCGGTTACAGTAATCCGAGAATGAATGTTGTGTCCCGCGGCTCCGAAGCATTGATGGTGCTCTACGAACGCCAAAGGCAGGAGATGGGTCCGTGTGAAAGTCATTTTCTGCCCATCGCCACCTTATCGTTTGCGATTTTCTGCTCAAGGTGAATCATTCCCGCTTTTTTGAGAGCCACCAGCGACGATTGCTTGCAGATCAACCCCTTTTGATGGGGATATCGGGCTTGGCACTGGATTCGCTCGAGCAGACATAGAGCGTGCCGCATGATGCCACGTTTCCCTAAGCCGCTGAGATGTCTCAGCGGGCACTAAGCAAAGCGCCAATAGGCGTCCTAGACATAGATGACAGGTTAACATTTTGGAATAAGCGCCGCTGCGGTCAACGCATACTGGCTCGTTGACCGTGGTTAAGGCAAATCTTTTGCCAAGAAAAGGAGGCAGCTTCAAAAACGAGACCATTTAACTGGTGCCCATGGCTGGCTCCTCCGTCGATCCCTATCTTTCCCGGTCCAAACCAAGGGTCACAACTGGAATGCAACTGGTTGCAAGGCGTGTGGCCAAAGACCACGGTCGGAGGAATCGTCAGATGGCAGCTTAAAAACGGCTCTCGCCCTGAGGTTAGATAGGTCAGACTAGTATCGCGCCAATCCTCAAGACTTTCATTAATGGCTGCATGCATCCCGATAAAGTGCGCATCTTCATACCACCAGGGAAAGGCCATTACCCACGATTCCAAAGGATCCTCATGGTCCACGATAGCTCGTGCTATCTCTCGGGTGTACTCAAACATGCCCGAATCGGTCCATTTGGCTGGCCTGTCAGGGAATCGGGCTGAGACTCTTTACGTCTCAGCCGCCGGATTTGCTCTTGTAAGGCCACGTCGTGATTGCCCAATACCACCCACACCCCTTCTACATGCGAAAGGCGGTAAAGGTATTGTAGTGTCTTAAGATTGTCACCCATGGCTGAGATATAATCGCCGAGGAAGATCAAACGATCGTGGCCAGGCGTATAGCGCAAGAGCGCCAATAAATTCTCTAACCCAGAGAACTGACCATGGATGGCACTGATAAAGAGATAGCGTTTGTCTTCGGTCATCGATATCCTCCCTTCCTTTGCACCTTCAGGTCAGAGCCGTTCCGCCGCTTAGTCAGGGTGTACCTTTTGGTCACAGTCCTTGAACGGCCACTAAGATGGCTAAGGTGACCACCAACGACACCATAGCCAACGCCATGGCCGCACAAAAGCTGCCTTGAACATACTGCGAATACACGTACGTGGAGACCAGGGTGACGTTAGGCGGACTAAGCAAAAGAGGAACCACGAGATCGCGCAAAGAAACCCCGAATACCATGGCCCAGGCCGATATCATGCTGGTTGCCATCGTCGGCATTAAGATTCGATAGACAATGTACCATCGCCCGCCTTGATGCACCGAGCCCACCTGCCAAATTCGGGGCGATATCGAATCTATACCAGTTTTAATATAGGTAAAGGCAAATGGAAGCCAGACGACCACGAAGCCGACGACCAGCATCGCCTGCGTGTCGTACAATCCAATCGGCATCCAGCGCGCATTCCATAAAAAGATCATGCCCACCCCGAAAAGAACATCGGGAATGGTGTTGGGCAAGAGCGCTATCCACCCCGCTGAGGCCATCAGGCGACCGGGCGCCCATCGGCCCATTACCGCCAAGCCTAAAGCCAACAGCAAAGCCGCCGTCGCCGCGATGACGGAAAGTTTCATACTCGTCCACAGTGCCCCCAGTCCCCCCTGGCCCGGGCGAAGCAATCCGAGATAATTCGCCCAGGTCAAATTGCCCCAGTGGACGCCGTCGCCCTGAATATGGAGCAGCGACGTCAAAAAAAGGCTCCCCACGGGAATGCCTAAGCTCAGCACAAACAATCCAATCACCACTAATCCCTCCGCCCACCTGACCGCCATCCCGGGTTGGCGACGACCAATGCCTACCAAGAGGCCACACTGTGCAACTTACTATAGTTAGTGATCTAAAGTAGGTTCAGCCGAATCTATGGACAATGGGCAAGCTGTTTTGGCTAACTCCTTTTGTCTATGGTTTGGCTAAGCCTGTAGTCATCAGTTCTAGCCTAATTCCAGGGTTGCACTGGTGGTCGGGGAACTCGCCCAATGGTATTCTCAGCATTCGCTGATTGGCGTAGGCAGTGGGTTTTCTGGGTACGTCAATCAGCGAATTCCAGCCCCTTGGGCTGATCTTGGCTTTACGTCTGGCTCTGATTTGTGGTGTATCTGATGGCATGAAAGTTAGCCGAACCGATGACAAATCCAGTTAGCGCCAACA
>DAHXNH010000149.1 GCA_027365485.1 Clostridiales bacterium | reverse complement strand
GGGGAACTGTCATGACTGCGTCCACGGGCCGTGAGACCCTGGAGTGATCTTCCGGACTCGTCACGGCTTATCCCACCAGCAACCTGCCGGGGTTCAGCCGGACTACGCCTTAACGCTCCCCGGAAGGGAACGGGACGGCGAGACGTGATCCGTGTGATTTCACCCCATCAGATTCTAATGCCACCTTTTTAGTGGCCATGAGGGTTCGCCTGTTTTATCGTCTGGTCGTGACGACGCGATACATTTTACATCTCCACGATTGCGAGAGACAACCGCACGAACGTATCCAGTTGTCAAAGAGCGAACATGCGTGTTTTAGCAAAAGATTTGCCTGACGGCAACGCCTTGTATCTCCGCCCTAAACGGCGGGGTTTTGCGACGCATCTGGATAAACTGACTCAGTAGATTGACCAGATTCGGCTGCAGTAATGGGCCATGAAGGCAATCTCAAGGCATTTTCCAGCGGCCACGGAGTGCCGTGGATAGCGCGTGTGGGCGCGCGCGGTGTCTAGCATTAATTCCAGGCACTGACGTTGCATCCCATGGCGAGGTGGGTGGAGACAAACACAAAGTCGAGGTCAGCCCGGGTCGCTGGAATTCGCTGCGGATCCCCTCGCGATAAGCCACTATACTGTTGGCTGAACCATCGAAGTGTGTTTCAAAGAAATGAAGCAGCTGCGTCTTGGCCGCTGTCAATCTCGGGACTTTGACGCGCAAATCGCCCACGTCACCCTGAAGCGTATCACCTACATCTTTCTAGCCTACCTCCGCCGAGTCGATGCCTACGAATCCTTAGGCCTCCTCTTCGAGAGGATTGTGTCCGAATTGCGCGAGAAAAACGCGGCCGAACGCTTGTGTGCCTTATTTCGGGATCTCTTGCAGGCCGTCCTTGCCTCCGTCGCGAAGTCGGACCCGATACCTCTCCAGCAATTTCAACCGTCGCCGCAATATGCTGCACTCAAAGAGCGGTTTGAGAAGGCCTTCTTAGGCAATCCACTGCGAAATCTCGATATGGCCGTCTAAACGGGCGAAATGGAATATTGCAAAAGTCAAGCAGGCCAAGAGATTACGCGATCTCCGATGCCAAATTTCGGCGTAATATGGGGGTGCGAAACTCAAGTGATGCCATATCGACTACCCCCGACGACTGTTGACACTGAACTAGACTGGTCTTAGACTGGTCTTAGGAGGCGACGCAGATGAAAGAGGTCGGAGCCTATGAGGCGAAAACCCATATAGCGGCATTACTAGATCACGTATCGAGAGGAGAGTCCGTAAAAATTTCGCGGCATGGAAAAGCGGTGGCTGTCATGATTCCTGCTACCGAGGAAAAGAAGACTCCTGTCAGCGAGGCCATCGCCAAGTTAAAAAATCTACGGAAAAACGCCAGCTTGGGTGGACTGTCACTCCAATCATTGATTGAGGAAGAACGGAAATAACGTGTCTTTCGTGGTGGACGCATCGGTGACCATGGCATGGTGCTTTGAGGACGAGAAAAATGCCTATACCGAGGGCATTCTTGACCAGTTGAATGCGGATACGGCGATCGTTCCCGGTATTTGGCCATTAGAGGTCATCAATGTCCTTCTACATGCTGAACGAAGAGGGCGTATCACCTCGTCCATGGCCGATCAATTTGTCTTAGTGTTGGGAGAGTTGCCCATCACCGTCATGGAATCTCAGTGGCCCAATGCCGCAGAGCCGCTCATCCTTAGAGCCCGGCAGACTCGGCTTACAGCGTATGACGCGGCGTACATTTCTCTGGCATTGCACCACCAGTGCAAGATTGCCACCCAAGACCAGAAGCTCAGACAAGCAGCCAACGATCTCGGTATCGCCCTAATGGCGTGAAAGCATAGACCGACCCTGGGGGTGGATTTTTCGGCACAACACCTACGCGGAGGGTCGCTAGATGGTCGGTATTAAAGACTGATAGTTGTGGGACCGGATTATGCGCCTGTTCGGTGTATATACTCCTCGCGGACGACAATTGACGAAATTTCGTAACGGTTGGCGACGGTTCTGTGAGCGAATTCGGTGGTTTTGCTCCTCAACTCAAACCATCAATTGTGGTCCGCGAGGCGTATAGTGCAAACGCGGCGATTTTCGATCCGTTCAACCCATTTTTCAGATCCACCACCCGGCGGGTGGCGGACACTTCGGAGTCGAAGCGGAGCCATCCGGATCCCTTGCTGGAACTTCTGGTATGTGGCGATAGCCGCTCCCGAAATGGAGTGGTGATCACGGTGGAATCCGACAGACTCAGATCCAAGGTTCTTGTTATAAGCCCATGCACAGGCGCTCTCGCGTGTTCTTCGGCGTGGCGTTCACCATCGCCATAAACGCTTGGACCTCGAGTTTGATGGCCTCCCCCGAGTAAAAGAAGACATTGTCGATGACGGACCCTTTGAGCCATCCCCAAAAGGGTTCAATGAGATTCATTTATGAGCTATAGGGAGACCAAGAACACCCCGGTCAAGCCGTCGCGATGCTCCGCGAGAAACGATTGTATGAGCTTCGCGTGGTGAATCCCAGTTTCCGCATGTCAAATTTGGATAAATGCCTGATTTTCCAAAATCGAGGCCTGTCAGTTTAAATATTCACTCAAAGAATTTTGGCGATTTTTGTGGAATGTCTTTGATTATGATCAAACAACCGTTTGATTATGATCAAACAACCGATAGTTGCGACGGTCTTGTCGACGAAAGATCCGACCCAGTTTCCACTATAGTGGACCCAGAAATTCGGACAATCTGCGAGGCTCTCCAGTGTTACACTGGCTACGTGATGAAAACACATACTCCAACGTTCAAGGCGCAAGTGACCTTAGAACTCCTCAAAGAAGAAAAAACCGTCACGCAGATTGCTGCCGAGCATGGCATTCATCCCGGGCAATTGCATCGGTGGAAGCGCCAAGCTTTGGACCACTTTCCTCATTTATTTACCGAATCCAACATCTGCAGCGCCAAGCTCGCCAACACTAGGAACAACGCGACGAACTGTATGCCCAAATTGGGAAACTCACCACTCCACGCGAGCGGATCAAAAAAATCTGGCCTCGACGCTCTCAGGCGCTGAACGGCTTCGATTATGGGAGCCGCAGCCCGAGAGCTTACCGATTAGCCTGCAGGCGACGTTGCTTAGTCTCAACCGTACGAGTCTCTATTACCGGCCCGTCGGGCCGGATCCCTAAGCAGTGGCGATTAAACATCGCATTGACGAGATCTATACGGCCTCGCCGTTCTATGGCTCTCGACGGATGACCGCCCAATTGGTGGCCGACGGCCACCCGGTGAATCGGAAACGGATTCAGCGGTATATGCGGGAAATGGGCCTCGCCGGCATTGTGCCAGGCCCTCAGACCAGTACGGCCCATCCGGATCATGTGAAATATCCGTACTTGTTGCGCGGGGTGGCCGCCGGATATTGCAATCATATCTTGGGATCGGCAGCTCTGAAGAATAAGTGTGCGGTATGAACCCTCTACCCGAGGGTATTCATGTAAATTCTAAGGGGAACGAGGGTTCGGACGGTGCCGCATTCGACCGCGAAGTGCTGGATGACAGGTTTTACACGAAGTGCCCAGCGATGATGGACGTAGGCAAGCAAGCCGGCGGGATCGGCGTCATTCCCAGGTGAATCCGTCACTCGTTCTATTCACTTGGCTAGCGATTTCGTGGTGCTCGCGGTCCCGTTGGCAGGAATTCGAACCGGACCGCCGGTCGACAACAAAGAAGACTTGGACCGGCCAATCTCGGCAGAAATGCTGCTTGGGCGGCCAACCTTCGGCTGGTCCGAGTGGGATCCGCAACCGTTGGTCGAGTGTCCTGTGAGCCCGTATCTTCGGAAAGCCTTTGGCGCTTCTAGCATAGAAGACGAATACGTCACTCCATCCGGGTGTTTGCTTGATGCACCATGGAGGCGGTTTCCCAGGGGATGGTTCCGCCTCACCTCAGGATGTTGGCGCTAACTGGTTTTGTCATCACTTCCACTAACTCTCGTGCCATCAGATATCCCACGGATCAGAGCCAGACGTAAAGTCGAGATCAGCCCAAAGGGCTGGGATTCGCTGATTGACGCTCCCAGAAAACCCATTGCCTACGCCCATCAGCGAATGCTGAGAATACCATTGGGCGAGTTCCCCGACTACCAGTGCAACCTCGGAATTAGGCTGGAACTGATGACTACAGGTTTAGCCAAACCATAGACAAAAGGAGTTAGCCAAAACAACCCCCATCTACCCGCGCCCACCAACGTTTATTCCGAGTCGTCCGAGGGCAAATAGCCCAATCGTTTGGCCGCCGCTTGTTGTTGGGTCACACGAACATGCGTATAAATTTCCGTGGTCGATAAATGGGCATGGCCCAATGCTTCTTG
>DAHXNH010000412.1 GCA_027365485.1 Clostridiales bacterium | reverse complement strand
GTGATAATGCTCACCTTGGAAATCATTTTATACAAAAACCCAGGTAATCCCTACAATGACGAAACCCACGGCACGTTTTACGGTTTAATAGGGTCCCAAGTAGCCCTTGGAAGATCCGGAACCAATAGAGGGAGGTAGGGTGATGATAGTGCCAGAATCCGAGTTTCCATCCTTGGTCAGCGAGTATCCGCTGACCCCAGAGCAAATTGCCCAATATCAACGTGACGGGCATATCTGTCTTCGCGGTGTCTTGTCACCTGAAGAAGTAGCTCCGTTTCGCACCAGCATTCGGGCCGCAGTGTTGCGGGAATCTGCCGAGGTGCGTCCGCTTAAGGAACGAGACACTTATGGCAAAGCCTTTCTTCAGGTAATGAACCTATGGACGAAGGAGGATGGTGTGCAACAATTCGTGCGTGGGCGAAGGCTGGCTCAAATTGCTAGCCGTCTGATGGGGGTAGATGGAGTGCGGCTTTATCACGATCAAGCACTCTTCAAAGAGCCGGGGGGCGGTTATACGCCCTGGCATCAGGACCAGACCTACTGGCCCTTAGAGACGACCCACACCATTACGCTGTGGATGCCGCTGGTGGACGTTCCCGCCGATGTCGGGTCGATGACCTTTGCCTCGGGCAGTCACCTCCGTCAATGGATTAAAGATGAGCGCATCTCCGATGCCTCGCAGGCATTTTTCGATCAGTACATTAAAACTGAGCAGTTGAAGACGGTGTACTATGGGGCCATGCGGGCAGGCGACGCGACTTTTCACTCGGGGTGGACCTTGCATCAAGCCCAGGGAAATCCAACGGAAACGATGCGCGAGGTGATGACCGTAATCTATATGGAAGATGGCGTGAAAATTTGTACGACGCAGACCGTGGGTGGTCGTGAAGCCGATCTGCAGTGGATGCCCGGATGCGGCTTGGGTGAATTAGCCGCCAGTCCGCTCAATCCTGTCCTGTACTCGGAGGCAGATCGATGAGAGCGTTCGCGCTTTAAGCGTACCGATCACGATAGCGACAAGGCTGGATATGGGCACGATCCAGACCGAGTGATGCTCTCTGCTTTCCTGTATTTATGGGGTCAATGGGAAAAAGTCGCGATCTTGGCCTCTTCACTGTCGCTGTGCCTAATCTCATGCGATCTCCGAGAGGCTTCGAACGGGTCGGAAGTGTCGTGTTCGACTAATCTTAGTGGCGAGGATGTGGGCATCAAAGCGTTTACCACGCCCTCTGAGCTAGCGTTTAGGCAATGAAGCGATCATCCCGTATTGCTGGGCAGGGTTCGGGGTTGAGACGCGACTCCTCAGGATTGAGAAGATATATTCAGCACTAAAGAACTCGAAACTCGGCACTCGCTGAACCAGGCTGAGACGCTTCGACTCGGTGAGATAGGTCTTTAGCGCATCGACCCTATCGGCTCTCTAGTTTGGTTTTTTAAGATCAGAGCCAGGCAGAGTGCCAAAATGATTGATTGCTTCTCGGCAGAGCTCGAACCGTTGAGACAATGGTGGCGACGCCCCGGGATCGAATCTGGGACCCAGCATGGTCCATTATTTGCAAGAAGCGAGGGCTACTGCCGAAGCTCGAACAAAACGCGTTTTGTTGTCTCTTTACAGCACGAAGGAGTCCACTGAGGAACCCCTTCGTGCGACCCGGTTGAAATCTTACGCAACCAAATGAGATCCGTACTGGCCTCCGTCATATGCGATACGATTGGGTCTCAGTTAAGCACTGCGCTTGAAGGACCGTTCCGGTGACGACGAAGGAGAATCCTTAGAGTTCACGGCTTCAATCAGCCCCACGGCCAAAATGGCCGCCCCCACCAGCATGGTTACCCACAAAGCTCCGGCCTTGCTAGAGAACCCATAAAACCATGGGTTAAGGCCAAGATAAAGCCCGAACAAAGACACAACATAAGCCAGCCACTTTGGTCCGCCTTTGCGTCCGTGCAACACCAAGGGTGAAAGCGAGCCAAGAAGCGTCAGGCCACCTAGAATAATAGCGCTCCACAGATAGGCCTGAATGTGAGCTAATCCTAATAGCCACGCTGACACTACAAACCAAGCCCCAAATACGGCGAGGACCCAGTTGCGCCACGTCATTCAAACCACCTCCAGATGGAATAGAAGGATAGATATCACTTTCAACCCTGTTTTAGCACCGGGAAACTCAACGATCAACCGTTAACTTTCCTGATTATATGGAGCTGTGACCGTTTACCGACCGTCTTAGACGGTCGGTAAGTTCAAAGACGCGATTTTTAAAGAAAATCGAAGGATACCTTCGCCGGACGCGGTATTGTGGTGTGCCTCTGCAATGCCAAACGCAGGTTGTTGCGGCGTGGGGATTTTGAGTAATTTGTGGATTTCCCAGACGGCAAGCCGAGTAGAGTCGCCGCGGGGGGATACGCATTATGGGCAAGGCGATTCGGATTCTAAGACTTCACAATAGGCCTTAGATATTGCATCGTAGTGAGTGGCGAGATGATAGGATGGAAAGTGCCGTCGTCAAATGCCATCTAGGGCGTTATCTCCAAGACCGGATGAGTGGCAGGCGATTTCCAGATGAGGATGGGATGCGGATGGGGAATAATGCGTTTGCGGTCGATATCGATGGTTCACACTTCATTGATCAACAAAACCGCCAGATCTTCTTGCACGGGATTAACATGGTGTGCAAAGACAAGACCTCGGGGTATGTAGGCGCTTGGGACCAGACAGACTGGGCGCGTCTTCGTGCTTGGGGGTTCAATGTGATGCGTTTGGGTTTGATTTGGGATGGAATTGAGCCCAATCCTGGGCAATTCGATCGGGGGTATTTGGCGCGGATTCGCACCTTTATCAAGGATGCTGCGCGCTATGGTCTAGCCATCATTTTAGACATGCATCAAGATTTGTATGGAGTGGATTTCTCTGACGGCGCACCGAGTTGGGCCACGATCACGGATGGCGCGATGTTTGAGCCCACCGATCCCTGGGGAGAGGTCTATTTGGTGAGTGCGGCGGTAAAACGGGCGTTCGACCACTTTTGGGCGAACGATCCGGCCTCCGACGGGCAGGGATTACAGGACCATTATCAAGCCGCATGGCGGGTGGTCGCGGAGGAGTTGGCCAGGGAGCCCAACGTCATCGGTTACGACTTGATGAACGAGCCCTTTCCGGGTTCGGCGGGCACGGGGGGATGGGAGCGTTTGCTTGAACAGTTTGCTCGATCCTGGATGGCTACCAGCGGAGAGCGCCTGGCGTCGCTTTCGGAGGTCTTTGCGCGTTGGCAAGATCCTGCACAGAAAAGAACGATGTTGAGCATTTTGGACGATCACGCGGTCTATCGTCACATGGTTGAGGCGGCCGAACCCATTTTTCAGCCATGGGAGCGAGAGCACTTAAATGCACTGTATCAAAGCGTGGCCGAGAGCCTTCGCGAAGTGGACACCAGGGGGATTATCTTTCTGGAGTCCAGCTATTTTTCGAACATGGGGATCATGACTGCCATTTCACCGATCACGACCGCGGCGGGTGCACCCGATGCCAGGCAGTCCTATGCACCCCAGGGGTATGTGTTGACCGATTCCGAGTGGGTGCATGCGGCCACGACGGCTCGACTGGAATTTATCTTTTCGCAACACGAAAAGGCTCGCGCCAGGTTGGCCACTCCTATGTTGGTGGGCGAATGGGGTGCGTTTCGCCGATCTCCGGCCGCTCTTTCAGCGGCTTACGCCGTGTAGACTATCCTGGAAAAGCTACTGGCCAGCGACACCTATTGGCACTATCTTCCTGACCTATCCCAATACGATTTTTTTCGAGCCATTCAGCGGGGATATTCCAGGGCGGTGGTTGGTAGGATTCACTCATATCGATATGATCCTGGTCGGTACGAATTTACCATGGAGTGGGCAGAGCCGAAGAACGCTCGCGGTGAAAGCGTCATATATTTCCCTGACGTCGTCGGGCTGGACCGAGGGGCGATGCATTTTGTGCCGGCGGGTGGAACGGCCACCGTGGAAGTGATCGAAGGGTCGCGGGCTGGTTTTGTCCACATTCCTGCGGGGGGCCACCAGCAAATGCGCCAAGTGATCATGGCGAGTCAAAAAACCGAACCGGGATTGGGAGGATAGCCGATGCGAATAGCCATGGGACAGATGCGCGTGGAGGGAGGAGAGCGCGACGAAAACTTAGAGCGGGCGGTTAGCATGATTCATCAGGGGGCGGCAGAATCTGCCGACGTCGTGCTTTTGCCAGAGTGCCTGGACCTTGGGTGGACAGATTCCAGCGCCCTCACGCTGGCAGAACCTATTCCCGGGCGTTCGAGCGCTCGCTTGGCCGAAGCGGCAGCCAAGGAGCAAATTTATGTGGTGGCTGGCTTAGTCGAGCGCGATCGCGCCGGGTTGTATAACGCCGCCGTGCTGATCTCGCCGACTGGCGATATTTTGACGAAGCACCGCAAGATCAACGAACTTGACATCGCGCACCATCTTTACCAAACCGGCGACTGCCTAGGGGTGATGTCCACCCCCTTTGGCACCCTCGGCGTCGACATTTGTGCTGATAATGCCCCCGGATCGCTGGTGGTTGGCCATGTGCTTGGACGCATGGGCGCTCAGATTCTGCTTTCGCCTTCGGCTTGGGCGGTGCCCGCCGACCACGACCCGGTGCGCGAGCCCTATGGCGGGATGTGGATCGAACAGTATCGACGCTTGGCTCAGTGGTACGCCATGCCGGTTATCGGCGTAAGCAACGTCGGCTGGTTGCGAGACGGACCTTGGAAGGGGTGGCAATGCATTGGTCATTCCCTAGCCGTAGATGCCAAAGGCAGGGTGGTGGCGACCGGAACACACGGTGTGGACGCTTCAGAATGTCGGGTCGTGGACATCGAACTGGTACCGCGACGTTTGACGGGCACGTCGCTAGTGGAAGATTTGCGGGCTAGAGGATATCGAGAATAGCGGCTTTGGTTGAGGCGATGGATAAGACGCGGGACCGTGGCAATGCGAGAGGAAGGCGAGGACGGTTATGGGCCGGGGAACATTATTAATTGGATATGATGTGGAGCATACCTGGGGAGATGCTCAGGTGACCGAGAGGTTTTTGCATGTGGCCGTCGATCTTCACGAGCACCTTAAGGCCCCGGCCACATTTTACGTCGTCGGCCAGTTGGCCGAGTCCTATGCTCGGTGGTGGCTTCGGCTGGCTGAGCATCCGCTATTTGACGTCGGCGAGCACACCTATAGCCATCGATTGATCAAAACCTTGTGCCAGGAGAACGATCACGGAGTGATGTTGGCGCTAACTGGTTTTGTCATCACTTCCACTAACTCTCGTGCCATCAGATATCCCACTGATCAGAGCCAGACGTAAAGTCGAGATCAGCCCAAAGGGCTGGGATTCGCTGATTGACGCACCACCAGTATTCGCTG
>DAHXNH010000410.1 GCA_027365485.1 Clostridiales bacterium | reverse complement strand
CGGCAGCTCCAGTTTCAATTCCTCATAGGTAGGCTATAAACCTTCAACGCTAGTAAAACTTCCCACATTTAATATTGAGTTTCAATTCCTCATAGGTAGGCTATAAACCCCCAAAATGATGCACTGTGAAACCCATCCAGTCGAGTTTCAATTCCTCATAGGTAGGCTATAAACCGCGCTTCATCGTAGCAATGGACGAACGAACACCCGAGTTTCAATTCCTCATAGGTAGGCTATAAACCCATTTTCCCCTTGTAAATCAACGATTCTTCAGGAAAGGAATATGTGGTTGTCAACGAGCCAGGTAGAAGAATCCACGCGTGAAGCCAAAAATGTTGTCGTCGGTCTCCAGGGGTTTTTACGCTATCTAGGGTCGACGACAAATTAAGAGTAAAGGGTCGGATGGCATTTTGCAACCCCCGAAAATGTTGCTCAAAAGACGTGTTAGTAGCTATGCCGTATGGTGAATTCGGTCGGAGACCAGTGAGGAGCCGAGATTTTTTTCGATAGAGGACCGAATTTCTAGGCTGCCGTATGTCGGATATCTGATGCGGCATGGGTGCCTCCACCAATTTTTCCTGGATGACCGTCAGGTTAGTCGGCGAAAGTGGAGGGATAGAAACATCCGGTCTGCATTGGCAAAGTAGCAAAGAGAATCCGCTATAATCAGCCAATGGCCATGTTGCCTGACCATAGGTGAAAAAAGGAGAGATCGGCATGGAACATCATCATTGGCCCGGCACCGACGTATCGGTGTCGCCAATCTGTCTTGGAACGGCCGCCTTCGGCGCGACGGTGGCCAAAGACCAAGCATTTGCTCTCTTGGATCGGTTTTGGCAAGCAGGCGGCAATGTGATTGACACCGCCCGCGCCTATGCGATATGGATCCCGGGCGGAGAAGGCATTAGCGAACAGATCGTGGGCGAGTGGATGCACGATCGGCATACTGCCCACGATATGGTGGTCGTGACCAAAGGCGGGCATCCGGCCTGGGAGCAAATGGACCGGCCGCGACTGCAGCCTGACGCCATTATTAGCGACTGCGAAGCCAGTTTGAAAGCGTTGCAGCTAGAGCGGATCTCGGTCTATTTGGTCCATCGTGACGACCCGAGTCGGCCCGTGGGCGAGATTTTAGAGACTTTAGAAACATTGGTTAAAATGGGCAAAGTACACTGGTACGGGTGTTCTAATTGGAGTCCCGAACGGATGCAAGAGGCGATGGAGTATGCTCGAGCGGAGCACCTGCAGGGCCTTTCTTGCAATCAAGCGATGTGGAGCCTGGCTCAACTGGATCCCAGCGCGCTGTCCGACCCGACCATGGAATGGGTGGATGAGGCGATGGTGGCCTTTCATCAAAAACATCGGCTGCCCCTGATGGCGTACAGTGCTCAGGCCGAAGCGGTGTTTTCTCGAGTTGAGCATCAAGGATGGACGGCACTTCCTCAGGCCTTGCAGGAGAAATATGACCGCCCTGTCAACCGTGCCCTGTTTAATCAGATACGAGATTTGTCTCATGCCTCTGGATATTCAGTGACCACGCTGGCTTTGGCCAGCTTGTGGTCGATGACCCAATGGTTTTGCTTGCCTGTGTTTTCCACCCATCGCTTGGATCGACTGGATAGCGTCATCGAAGGGGCTCAAGTGCGACTGAACGAAGACGAGTTGACAAGGATTTGGAGAACCCTGCTTGACCATTAGGGCGGAAACCGGGAACCCAGGCATCCCCGGGCGATCGTCATCCCCCGAAACGATGGGCCTTTATGCAAACAGCCGATGGAAGTTTTCTGGGGGGTGAGGTTTTTCCCGCACTGGCTGGAAAAATGGACCGGTTGGGCGGACGTGCGACGAATCCAGATTCGCCGTAGGGAGAACCGTTAGCTGAGGGAGATGAGGAGCGACCAAGACGGATGACCGGCAGGGTTCGTATTCCGATCCGACTCAGAACCGGGGTCGGGCGACGGTCTCGTCGACTGAGCAACATGTGGGCTCCTCGCCCTAATCCGGGTGAGAGCTTGGTTGTCTCGGAGCATCGATTCATCCTGGAACCCGAGGCGATCCGCCGGTCCTAAGACTCACTGGATGTGACGCTTCGGAAACGTTTTGCGGAATGCTTTCTGTCATTGGCACCCGCGTGCCATTTTGTAGGCGGGTGAGTCCGTGCTTCACGGACCATGCGGTGGCGAGATTTCGACCCGGGGCGTAACGGCTCGCTGAAGGTGTGCTCCCGAGGCTGTCATAGGACGGGAGTTTTTTATTGAGCCGTGGTAAGGCCGATATAGGCGAAGGACTATGTCTGAATTCGGCAGGACTGCGGTATGGAAACGGCTCGGCGTCGACCAACACGAGCATGTGGTGGGGATTGTGCTGGGGTTAGCCGGGAACGAGGACTAGCCTCTTCCCGACAATCAAGCGCTCTCCTCCAGAAGAAAGGGCGCTGAGTTTCACAGTAAAGAATCATTTCATCAGGTACAGCCGTCATCATTTCGTGTAGTCTATTAAGGGACATGTCGTCCTCTTCATGTCACGCGAAAGGAGTGTGATTTTTTCATGAACATGGCACAAGACAAGCGGGTTCTTGCACAATTCAAGCAATCCGTGGAGGCTTTGCCTTTTGTGGACGCGGTCCTTGTCGATGGAGATGCTCCTCGCCTACGGGTGTGGGTCATCACGCACAGCCAAGACGCGGACCAGGCCATGGAAATATTTGGAATTCAAGACGACTGGGATCCAGAGTACCAATTGGACGTGAAAGTTCGGACACGTACTCAATATGATGCCCTGGTCGAGGTCCATTAATGAAAAAGCCAGATCACCTAGCACAACGCGATAGCAACGATTGGGTGTACGAGCAACTGAGACAGTTGCGCAATCAGACCACGACGAGTTCACAATCCGACGTTTTACAACAATGGATGTATATCCTCCGATTTTACGCTACGTTGCATTGGGGCACTGCACACCTCCAGAAATGCTCGATTACTGGCACCTTGACCCACCAGCGGCGCCTGAAGCTATTACGACAGTATTGGCCCAACCAGCGACAGGCTCGCCAAGCGTCCAACACATTAAAAAATTACTCCGAGCAAGCTCGGTATGAGGGGTGGGTGCCGTCGGGTTGCGATTTGAGCGATGCCCAACGTCTCAAGACGATTATCGAACAGGGAATGCGATAACAACCAAGGCGCTCTCTTTGTTTGATCACTTTGTCACTCATCTTTTGCTGTTGGATTTTTATCTTTTTTATTCGTGCCGTTAAGTGTGGAGTTTGCGGTTTTTCTTCAAGACCGTTGCGGCTTATCCCGCATCTGATAAGATCCGGTTAATTTCGGGGGTGATTTTCGAGGAAATGGGACCGGCCGCGGTTCCCCTCAAAATTCGGTCGGCGCCCAGGGGTGCCCGTAGAGTCGCGAGGGCCTGGATGAAGGCACATACTTTCGTTGGTACTACGGCGGTTTTTTGAACGCGAGATGATCCCCTTGCGTGAGTAGATGATGGATAGAGTAAATAAAGACAATTGCGCAAAACAAGACATCGCTAAATTCATCGTTTCAGCCAGAAAACGTGCTTAACGTTGATTTGGCCGCTGTGTGGGGTTGAAGGCTAATTCAGCCTCTAACCAGGAAAGTCGTTCTAAGCCGGAGATAAGTCCTATGCCGACAACTAACGATATCAGGCTCTGCTTGGCTACGTCGGTCGAACTTTGTTGAAATATGCGGAGCGAGCGGTGAATGCGAAGAGGAGCGATTTGGGCCACGGTTTTCCAAGCGCAGATCGTGAATAACCGCCGTGGGCTCACTCATAGCGTTCGTAATCAAAGTGAATGAAATAAGCCGGGGCTTGTTCTCCTTTCAGTTCAGCGCCTATGATGTTTCGATCGCTTTGCAGTCGAGCGCTTTGGGCGCGGTTGGCAGATCCTATCCTGCGTTCGAGACCAGCCAACGCCCGATCCTTTAAATCGGCAGATTTCAAGAGCATGGAGTATCAGCCGCCAAAGGAAATCAATACCATGCAACATGCCTATCGTGGTGGTTGAAGGTTCGGATGAGGACCAATTAGCAGGGTATTCCCTTACGAGCAATGTGGATCCGCTCTCTATCGTCGGGCGGGGACTTATAGTGGGCGCAATCGTCTCCTTCCTGCGCATGTATCGGACCGGAGTCAGCTAAGGTTCGGCCCTCTTCATGGGTGAACGGCTCGCTAACTCATCCTAAAGAGGCGCGGGTGAGTAAGCGCGGGTCACCGATCCCGACCGTGGGCAAGAAGATGGGGTTGAGTATTGTCTGAATCGGGCTAGAACAAAGCTTGCCGGGACATCCCGATCGAGGGGCATCCTCCAACGTGTCTTCAATGGCGGCACGAAGACCGCGGCGATGGGTTTTTCCGTTTCCGCCAACACGGGGGCCGCTTTGGCCCACCGCTGCCGGGTCGGGTAGGTCGGGTGCCTTGCGGATCCCTTCCCGCCTCAGAACCGGACGTGACAGTTTCCCGTCATCCGGCTCAAGCCATTCGGCAGCAACCTCACCCAGAGTGGTGGGCAGGTGAGGATTGACGCGCCGGAACCACCCGACCGTCCTGCAGGACTTCGTCCTGGGTGAGAAAGC
>DAHXNH010000130.1 GCA_027365485.1 Clostridiales bacterium | reverse complement strand
GAAGCCCAACGGTGCCCTTGGTGCGGAACCTATGCCCGAAAGTGTGGCATCGACACTTCGACGCAATCAGAGTTCGTTGTCGAGATTCGACCACAGGTAGCCCACCGGCAGCGCTATCGCTGGGCCGGTGAGTGTGGTGGGCAGGATGGGGTCGAGAGCGATCGAAACGCCCTCGCCGAAGGGGCGGACCTCACTTCTCCAGCCGCTGGTCCTAGTGAAGCTTCCGAGGCCAAATGTTTTGGCCAACTCGTTTTGGCATCAGTCTGGCCAACTAGCCTGGCAACGGATTTCTCCCAGTCACCGTGTCCGAGCGCATCCTAGCCGAACTTGATCCCAGGCCCTTGAATCATTCTGGATTGGCGTAGGCTCATAGTCCTGAGCCGTTCGCCAATCCCAAATTCCCGCCCTTGGGGCGGCTGAAGCAGCATTCTCGAACGACGGTCCGTTGCCCGTCCGAAAGTCCTCGGCGCAGTCCGGGGATGGCATGAAAGTTAGCTGAAGTGATGACAAATTGCATTAGCGCTAACAGCCAAAACCGCGGCGGCGATTCCTCGGGGCTTTACAGCGCCCGGATGGTCTTGGCCACCGTGGAGCGCCTATGGGACGGATTGACCCGGTTTTTCGAGTATCCCGAGATTCCATGAGAGAATAACGAGGCCGAGCGGCTGATGCGTACCCCGGTGATTGGGCGCAAAAACTACGATGGGAGCCGGGAGCCATGGAGTGGCCATTTAGCCGCCATGGTGTGGACCTTTTGGGCCACGGCACTCCAGAATCACCCCGATCCGATGACCGATCCGCGCGACTATCTCCACGCCTATGCGGCCAATGGACATCAGCTGCTCTCCGAGGCAGCCATCGCCGCCTTTTTGCCGCCCAAATCGCCGGGGTCCACGGTTCCGAGCGCCTCCGCGCCAGCGCAATCGCCCAATCGTAGCCGTGACCCCTCGCCCGATGGTGGGGTCCTTCGGTATGGCCGGAGGGGTTTTCCGATCTTCGGGGTGCAGTGTCCTGCAGGGTGTGCCGGGGTCCACAGCCCTTCTCGGTGGGCTAAGCCCTCGTCCGCCACGGCCCAACCCTCGGGTTACTCGGTGACCCGTTCACCGATGATCGGTCAGGCAAGAATCGACGGGAAACCGCTCGAAAAAATCATCCTTCTTGAACCGGACCACCCATCCTAGGAGTCACGCCATGCTTGGGCCGATCGCGACCCACTCGAAAAAGCTTTCCTTGGGCTTCTCTGCCTGGGGAATTCAGACCGGAGTCTCTCGATTCTCACGTGACTCTAGTGACGAGATCGATCCAGCCCCATAACGGCATCCATGCCGCATTTCAGTCTGCAACGGTGTCTGTACCCCAAACCGGGTCTATCGAATATATACGACCCATGGTACAATCGCCTTGGCTCAGACGGCTGGGTCGGATCGGAGACATGGGATGCAATCTGAAACCATTTTGATTCCCTCATATTCTGCGGGTGCGTATGTCGTGAAAGGAGTGGATGCCACAACCAAATAAAGGAGACCTAGTGCTATGAAATTTACCTATCCTTTGTGGCTGACCTTGCGGTCGCTCAAAGGAAATCAACGGGCCTTGGTGGTTACGGAACCGCTATGGTCGATTCCTAGTGTGCTCTTTTCGCCGTTTGCCTCGGTTTACATGATTGCTATCGGATTAAACGGGCAACAAATTGGCGCCATCGTGAGTATCGGGCTTGGGTTGCAGCTTCTCTGGGGACTCTTCTCCGGAGCCATCGTCGATAAGTGTGGTCGACGCCGAACGATGGTAATCTTCGGACTGTTGAGTTGGACGATTCCCTGCCTCCTGTGGGCATTTGCGCATAACTACCCCGATTTTCTTGTGGCGGCCGCCTTTAACAGCATGTGGCAGGTCACCGGGAACTCTTTCGCCTGCATGGTTGTCGAGGGCGGCTCTCAGGACAGCCTGGTGCATATCTGGACCGTGATTAACTTGATTGGCTTAGTCGCCGGATTTCTAGTTCCGATCGCTGGAATCTTCATTGCCCACTTCACGCTCGTCCCGACGATGCGAGTGATCTACATCGGATCCATGGTGATGATGACGATTCGATTTGTCTGGCTCTACTTTCTGTCTCGGGAGACTGCCACGGGTAGTGCGCGTATCAAGGAATGCCAGGGTCGCTCGATCCTTAGCCTAACCTTTAGCGGCTGGCCGGTATTTCTTGCCGAAATCCGTAACCCTCGTTTGCTTCTGAGCGTTCTTTTAATCGCCCTGCTGAGCTGCTTTAGCATCGTTCAGACCACATTCTGGCCGCTTTTTGTCACGATATCCGACCACGTGAGCAATGCGATGCTGTCGGTGTTTCCCTTGTTGTCATCGTTGGTGACCTTGCCGATTTACTTGGCGGTGGTCCCGCGGATCACGGTCCGGTTCGCTCGACGTCCGCTCTTGATTGGACTCGGCCTGCATGCTGCCGCCATCGTGGTGCTGTTGGGGTTTGAAAGCTTGCGCATCGGCGTGCTGGCGCGCGTGCTAATTTCGGCGACGTGTGAAGCGAGTGCACTTGCGATGCTGGGCCCGTTGCTGGAATCGATGATGGGCGTCGTAATCCCCAGTGAGGAACGGGCTCGCATCACTAGTTTCATCTTTGCAGGGGTGCTCCTAATCAGCACTCCGGTCGGGTGGATTGCTGGCACGCTCTTTCGGTTCCATCATGCGTGGCCGCTGGAGTTAAATTTCTGCCTAATTATCGTAGGCGTCATCGTTTCGCTCCTGGTGGTGCGTACGCTGAACCCAAGGTCAGATGACGGAGTGCGCGCCATTCTGTGATGGAAAAGAGAAGGGATCGGTGTGCTTGCGGGCGCGCCGATCGCGAAAAGTATCAGGGAACGGCACAATCTGACGGAAATAACTCAGAGCGATGCGGTACCACGGCTGCGTCAAAGGTGCGAAGGCCGTTGAGCAGCAACGGGTTGAAAAAATGTATATATTCGGTGAACCCGGTATGCACGGTGGGGATTCGTCCAAAATTTTCGAGTGTTTTGTGAAAAACGGGTCAAGGGGACTGCATTTTCTGTTTTGCTTGACGTATCATGAGCAGCATGAAACGAACGAGGCCACCTTGGCAGCGATCCCTCCATACCCCTCCGGGGAAGTCAATTTTCAGCCGTCCTTGGACGGATCGCCGGCGTGGGCTGATCTGAGTGTCCTGCGAGAGGTTATCGAAGATTTACCATGGGCTTATGACGCCACCGTGGAGGCAGTACTGCGCCTTCGCACAGAAAATCGGACCCTGAGAGGGGCCCTTGAGGCCGCCAAAGCCAAACTGATCGAATTCGCTCACCCGTTCTATGGTCGGAAATTCGAAAAAAACGCCCCGATCCAGTTCCCACGGTAGAAACTGTCGCCATGGAAACGGGTGAACCTACGGCACCACCGACGATGGAACGGCTTCCGGACGATTTCTTAGTGCCCGAGGAACCCCGACCCGAGGCTCGTCGGCGCGGGCAGCAACCCGGAATCGCCGGCCATGGTCGGCGGCGCTGTCCTCAGTGGCCGGCGAACCATCCGTATTTCGAAGCCTCTGATGAAGCCCAACGGTGCCCTTGGTGCGGAACCTATGCCCGAAAGTGTGGCATCGACACTTCGACGCAATCAGAGTTCGTTGTCGAGATTCGACCACAGGTAGCCCACCGGCAGCGCTATCGCTGGGCCGGTGAGTGTGGTGGG
>DAHXNH010000076.1 GCA_027365485.1 Clostridiales bacterium | reverse complement strand
TGTCATCGCATGGCCCGTCATCGCTGGGATATTGAAGAACCCATCCTGGTTGAAAAACATCACGGCTATGACTATACCCATAGGTATTCTCGCGACTGGAATGGCATGCAAGGATTCCATGCGCTGATGCGCATGGCTCATATTCTCCACGTTTTGGCATTGCACCATCAGGATTTATGGCCCACCGTGCTGAAGCTGACCGTCCAAGGCACCCTGAAATGGATTAGGGAGACGATCGCGGGTCGCTGGCTGGATCGTGAGCGCTTAGCCCTGCTGAGGGAGCAAACCCCGCGGCGTCGATTGCGGCTGATTTGGTAAAAGCCCAATCGTCACCGGGGGATGTCAACGGCATTCGTTCTCAAAAATAGAAGGGGCTGGCCCATTCTTGGTCAGTGTGCCCTAAACGCCGATGGATCTTGTTCCAACGATGGCAGGGGTCTTCATCGCGGCGCCACGCACTCCCCCTCGGAGGCTTCAACAACGAATTCCAGTCAGTTTGTGCCGATTCCCTTGTGGTCTATACCATATCATGCTTCAGAGCTGTCTGAGCCTTTAGCCACTTGCGAATGCTACTCGAAGGGGGGAGAATGGGAACTGTATTATGGTGGGAACGGAAGTGTTAGAGGCGCACACAGAAACGGTCGACCGTCTCCATCAAATGGTTGTTGATGCGCTCAATAAAGGCGGTGACGGCGGCAATGATTTCTTTCACCGAGCGAAAGAAGACATTATACATCACCCTACGCTTCAGCGAGCCCCACACGCCTTCAATCCAGTTTAATTGCCGAGCTGTACAGCGACGAGCTATACGGCGAGTGCTGGCAGTCCTGGTGGGACTATAGGGCGGTAAAAACATCAACGTCCAGTGGTCCCGATGTTCTTCGAGAAACGGCTGAATCCGTGTGGCATGGTGAATCGCGGCATGATCCAGCACCATCACAATTTTTTCGCCCGCGTAGCGGGCGACCACGGGGGTGAGAAAGGTCAAAAACTCCACGGCCGTATAATGCTCCTCATGCTGGCAAAACACTTCCCCGGTTTCATCATCCAGGATGCCCAACAGCTTATCGCCCCAATGTTTGCCATACGTGGGAATCTGCTTGGGTTGGCCCTTCGGCAACCACGTGCGCCCAATGGCTTGGTCGTCGCGAATCATGGACTCTTGTTCCAACAGGATGTGGTCCATCTCGCCATCCAGGAGGGGTTTTTTGACGACCTCAAAGTCCTCGCGAAACGCGGCTTGCTTGGCTGGGTCCGCCTTGGCCAACGTGTACGTGGGGCGGGTGCAGGTGAAGCCCAAGCCCAAGCGATACCATAGCCCCCGGGTTCCTCGTTCCGAATAAGTGACCTCAAAGGTGTTCTGAAGGTCGTCTCGGACGAGGGCAGAGGTCCAGTTCATGTTCGCTGGAAATCCGACGGCCTGGGGTGTGTTGAAGGTCACGACCTGCGCCCCTTGTTGTTCTTGCTCCGGGGTCAGACGATGGGGACGCCCGGGGGAATGATGGAGATCCAAGGTCGGGAGTCCCCCGGCGCGGTAGGTCTGGAGGTACTGGTAGACGGTCGTCAGCGACCGCTGGATGATCTGACCCATTGAGTCCACGGGGTAGCGTTGCAACATCAGGGCTACCGCTTGATATCATTCATACCGACTCCTGTCGGCAATGTGTTTGATGGTCTGCCACACGATGGCCAACATTTGGGCGTCCGTGAATAAAGGAGGCGTGGGGTGCCTGCGCCGATTTAAGATCTTTACGACCGGGTATATAGCGAGAATCCATGCGCCCCCGAGGGGGTACCTAAACAGTTACCGATCGCATGCGTTATCATCTCGAGGCCGAATTGCACCCCCGTTGCCTCTCGTCTAAAGAACGTTGCAATGGCTGGCTCAGTCGGACAGACTCCATGGAGGTTCGCCATCCCTTCGGTGGCATTAATTCCCAGGATATATGTTCGGTCGTAAAGAATGAAATGAACCGGCGCTTATATACGCCCTTCAGGGGTGTTCGACCCGCCATCTCCTCGGCGATAGGTATCAGCGATAGGAATGCCGAGGAGATGGCGGGTTCTACAGCAGGACGGTGGTGGGACCGGCTTAGCCCCTCGAATTACCAATTATGGGCCCACTCGACATTTTCAATCTTTATTGCCGGGTATATAGAACAAGCCATCGCAGAAGTCCAGCACATCATTCCCGTCGTTTTTGCGCAGGTCATAGCGTCAAGTACTAAAACCGCGGTATTCTCTCTATTCTTACAGTGTAAATTCCAAGGTCGATACCCCAAAGTGCGTAAGAGCCGCTCGAGCGCATTCTAAGGTTTATACGCCAGCCGCAGATTGAGGGGGGTATACGTAAGATGATTCGAGACGACAATGAAGGTGCTGCGCCGTAGACCTTGGTGATCTCGGACATCCGGGTCCCAAGCGGATTCCCGCGACAGGCGGTGACGCAGTTCCCGTTGGCGCGTGGTTTTGGGTACAATGGGGGTAAGAAAATCAAGAAGTAGGGAGCATCAAGGCTGTGGAACTATCTCGTGTGAGTGCCAATGGCCAACTTACGGTGCCAAAGGCGATTCGGGAACGATTGAATCTACGGGAGGGGGATCGCGTCGCTTTCGTCGAGGAAAGTGGAAAGGTGATCTTGACTAAGGCCACTGTGTTGGCCCTACGCGATTTGCAGGAGACGATGCAACAGGAAGCGGAGGCCCAAGGGCTGGTAGAGAAGGATCTCTTGCGCGAGTTGGAGCGCGTCCGGGAAGAGCGCTGGGATGAACGGCAATCCTGAGGAGAGTCGAGGCCTCCGAGTGTTTGTGGATTCTAATATCCTCATTTCGGCACTGATCTCATCCACGTCGGTCGCCAGCCAGTTTCTGACGCTGGTGCTTGACGCCCATCGTCTCGTTTTATGTGACTATGGCCTGACCGAAATGGCGCAGGTTATTCGTCGGAAGTTCCCGAAGGCGCTCCCTAAGTGGGAGCTCTTTTTGGCCACGCTCGGTTTCGAGATGGTGCATACGCCCGCCGATCTGGCCATCGTGGCGGCTCCGAACATTCGGGATGCCAAAGACCGCCCGATTCTGATCTCCGCGCTCATTGCCCAACCGGATGCGTTTGTGAGTGGGGACCAAGACTTACATACTCTGGAAATTGCCGAGTACCTGACCGTCTACACGCCGAGGTAATGCCTCGATTGTTTTGGCCTGAGATGATGGGTGGCTGGTATACCACCATAAATGGGTATCGTGCGCATCGCAACCGTTTTTCCTTTTTTTCACGCCAGGGTATCTCGAACGTTGGTGCAGATTTATCACGAAATCAGTCCCACTCCATCTGCCATATTGAACCGAGCGCTGTTGACTAATCATGTCCGCGATTCCCGATGCGGGTATCGGGTGCTCGACGGCGAGGACAACTATTTCGGGTTTGGCGTACCGTCGACCGTGCTGGACAACTTGGAGTGCAAAGGGCTCTTACGCACTTTCTGTTATTGATAGTCGACGTAGTAACGATGTATCAACCTAATAGTACGGGTTTGCGATTGTTTTCTCGAGAAAATTAGGGAAACTCGTCAAACCGTCCATAGCCGATAGATGTGTTGTGCGTATTTCTCGAAGCGCCAGCAGTAAATAACAGGAAATACTCATAACATTCCTGTTTAATCATTTTCTAGTCAATTAGTAATAACAGAAAGTGCGTAAGAGCCCAGAGAAGCTCTCTTCGTCCAGTGTTCCAGGGGCTTGCGAGAACCCGCGAGGATGGTTCTTGATCTACCGATCGGGGTAGAAAGAAAGAACGCATCCTAGTGCGGTCGACGCGAACATCGGACGGTAGGTCACGTCTCGCCAGGGTACACCCAATTGAGACATGTCGTTGGATACGGGTTGTCGCCGCTTCCAGTGTCTCGTATGCTTATCTCATTATGCTTGTAGCATTTGCGGAGGGATCGCCCCATGATATACGGCTATGCGCGAGTCAGCTCGACCACCCAAAGTCTGGAGATGCAAGTCGACCAATTGACCGCTTACGGCTGCCAGACGATCTTTCAAGAAAAGCGTTCCGGTCGGACGCTGCCCTCTCGCACGCAATTGGCCACCCTCCTAGATCGCGTCAAAGCCGGGGATACTCTCGTGGTCACGAAACTGGATCGCTTT
>DAHXNH010000075.1 GCA_027365485.1 Clostridiales bacterium | reverse complement strand
GTAGGTGGGGAAGGTGATGCGGCCAATTTCTCCATCGACCCGGTATAGCGTCGCATTTTCCACCACGGTGCCCCCATAAGCGGCTTGGGCTGCCTCTGCCGCTTCACGTGCAACCGACGCTAAATATCGTTGATAGGCCAGCATTTGCGCTGCCGTGAATGCATCCAAGATCGCCTCTTCTCCTTCATTGATCGGATCACTTTGGGCATCTGGCAATTCGAATGTTTGATTCATGACTTCCATTGCACCGCTAGTATTGCGGATCTCTATATGAATGACCAATTCCATCGTGGCATCCCTCCCAAACCCACCCTAAAGGAAATGGTCGGGAATGTCCATGATGAACCAGTAAGAGGAAGTCTACCGTGGCTAGTCAAATAGAGCAATCAGGCCAAATCCAATTGTACAGCTCGAAATCTTTTAAATGAAGGGGAACCGATTGCCAAACGCTTTATCGTAGGCGATGAAAAAATGAGAGAGGGGATTGCCGTTGGCCGAAGGACTCGTGGCAGCGGCGGGACGATGTGGGGAAACTCAGGAACCTGTTCTCGCGGATGGCGCCAGCAACCAGCTTCCTTTAGCGCATCACTGGTACCACCAGTGGTGGGTGAACAGCATCGCGCCGTAAAAGGCCAGGGCCGCAAAGAAAATCAGAGCGCCGATGGCAAACCCACGGCGGGCACGGGCCAACCCGAGATAGAGCGGGAAATAAATGCTGACAATGCGAACCGTGCTGTATAAGGGCGAGGTGCCGTGATAAAAACTCAGCGAGACCAAGAGGCCGACGATGGCGTACACCGAGCTCTGTACGCTTTCCAGGCTTGACCACGATTCTCCGGTCCGAGCCAGAATAAAAGCTCCCGCCGCGAATAGGGTCACGGCCATCCACAAAGCCAAAAGCGTCGCATCCAGCCTGTGCTGGAGCACGGCGGTAGCCAGGCCTTGATACCATTGTTGCCAGGGCCAGCGCCAAGTCCCCTTCCAATACGATGTGCTCTGCACCGTGGCAAATAATAAGGGCCGGTGAAAACGCAGCGCCAAATATGTCACGTAACTGCTCAATCCCAAAAATGGCCCTATCCCCCATAAGAAGGGGCCTGCTGCTCGGCGGACGGATCCAGATCTGAGTGGTTGCAAAAATGCGATCAGCGGGAACAACCCGACCAAGATGCCGGTGGCCTGAGTCGTAGCCGCTAAAAACCCCGCGATCGCGGCCAAGACCCAGCGTCGGTGGTGGCCCAATTCTAACGACGCCAACGTGAACACGATGGTCCATGGTTCCGCGTAAAGCGTCGAGAAATAGACGGCCGCGGGGTTGACCGCGAACAAGAAGACCCCAAGTGCAGTTTGATTGGATGAACAGCGCAGTCGAACCGCGAGCCTAGCCAAGAGCCACAGCGAAAAGAGGACGCTCAGTTGCGTGAGGCCCCAGGCGGCAAAGACTCCGGTAGCATGAATGAGCACGGGTAGCCAAGGGAAAAACGCGGTCCCGGCTAAAGGTGGAACCAATGGCAAGTGAGCATAGCCGTACCGGTTGATGGCGATGTACCAGAGCGCGTCCCATTGAAACCAAAAGTGGGCGGATGCACTAAAGGCACGGTGCAACACACCCGGTTGATCGGGATAGGGTACTAGATAAGCCACAGTGACCAAGATTTCGTGCGCCAAAAAGGCCCACAGCCATATCGGCAGCCGTTGCCAGAGCGTCAGTGGGGGTTGATATGGAAACAGACGATCCCGATTTAGCACGCATACCATCCTCATCTTGTCTACACAATATCCTGATCTGTTCGCTATCGGCTCCCAGCCTTCCTGCCCGACTGGCAACGAGGTCGCATGTGATAAACCGGATCGTACGTGGTCATCGACCCGCCCTCAAATCGAAGGTCGGCGAGGCGGTTGGCTGCGAAAGGCTTGATGAGGCCACCAAAAAGACCGATTTCTCGCGCTTGACGAGACTGACCGGACCGGCATGGGGGCATCGCGGCATTGCTGTCTCAAAAGTGCCCCGGTGCGTCGGTTGCCGGCTTGATTAGAGATCGGCCAGCCTGCCGGATGCAGTACAGATGACCGCAGGTCTCTGCGTAGGATCCCAAAGTAGCGGCAAAGGCAGCCATGACTGGCCGAACTCTATATGGAGGGCAGAGTAGCTCTGCCCATTGGGGGAATCTCAGCACCCATTCATCATTCCTGCGGAGCATCCGTTTCGGAAAGTCCGGATAATCGAACGGAGCAAAGTGCGGATAATCACGCGGGCACCAAGTCGAGTGCCTTCGGGCCAATCAGTCCGAATGGATCAACATCGAGACCTCAAGACGGCGAATGGCGGACCTGTCGCCGACCGGGGGAGGGGAGTCTTTTCCTCTCTATGCGCTATCCCTTTAGATGTCGCCGTCCGCGGACCTACCGCAACCGCTGCTGCGGTTGCCACTTTACCCACGGGCCGGACTTGACGAACGAGTCGACCCAGGGATTCGTCCTGACTGCAAAAAACTTGGCACCTGGCGGTAGTGACGAGTCTAAACTTTCTTCTCGGGTAGGGTAGCGGCAGACGATGAAGGCATCTTTCGCTGCAGCCCACCGTCGTCTCCTTGGCCTAGATCAAGGCGGGCTCTAGGTTCGTTGAGACGAAGTTTTTCGGCGGGCGTTCCAACAAAAGCGAGAGAGCGGCCTGGGGCCTACGCCGTGTTGCCCGCCTGGTGCGAGACCTATGTGGATTGTAGGAACCACCTAAATTCGAGTCTTCGCAATCCTGCCTAGCGCCGTGCTGAGGCTCAGGTACGATTAGGAATAGGGTTCCCGGGATTAGCGAACTTTTTCGACTTCGCTCCGGATCTCTTCGAGTCTCACGTAGCGATCGCAAGCGTTTTCCAATTCTGATGCAATCATCCCGCGCGTGCCCACACCCACAATTTCTTTGCCTTTCGATCGCAACAGCTCGACGGCACGTTCAAAGTCGCCGTCACCACTCATTAGTACCACCAAATCATATCGGTCCGCTGTGTTGAAGATATCGATCACGATTTCAATTTCCAAACTGGCACTGCGGATTACGGTATGGGACTGGGGATCGGGCGTTTCTTTGATGGGCTTTTCGCGAATGGTAAATCCGAGATGCCGCAACGCACTGAGAAAGTCTCGTTGATGGTTGTCGCGAGGCGTTTGCACTCCGGTATAGTAAAAGGCGTTGTAGAGCTCTCGCTCCCGAGTAAAGTATTTCAGCACGCGGGCAAAGTCTAGGTGCCATCCGAGCAGTCGTTGGGCATAAAACATATTGGCTCCGTCGACAAATACCGCGACCCTTTCATTAGGATCTCTCATATCCCATCCTCCTCTAATTTATCCTTTCGGTATGACCTGTATTGAAACGCGGACATTTATTCTTCCCTGGACCGATACTGTCATCCGGGGACAGCAGCGACCAAATTTTTAGAATCCGGTTAGAGTCTATCACGATGTCGGCTGAAATATCGAATCCTCCTAAAGAATGTTCGTGAAAACAGCTTGCCTGTCGTCGCAGCGGACGGATGGATGGTGTCATCTATCGTTCTCTCGATTTACTGCGCCCGGGCCACACTGGATGATTTGACAACGAAGCCGCCATGGCTCCTACATCCCGCTAGACAAGACTTTCATGTACCGGTCGCTCGTCTAAAAAACGAAAACTTTGACTCTCGCCCAGTATAGCTCTCTCGATCCGACGTGACGGGAAAGTCGCCGGGACGGATTTTAGCTAAAACATCCTGGCCCAGATTTCGATCATCGGCTGGGATGGGGCAGATTGTGGTCGAAAGCCCATTCCGCGCATACGGATCAAAAATGGCTCAACCACAGCCCATCTTGGGAAGAGCTGCTGCATCACTTGGTGGCTCTTTGCTGGAAATTCGCGCGCCTGCTCGATACACCCCCGGATTGATAGGCGGCGGAAGCCGGCCAACGGACAGCCAGACACTCAATGATGCTGGCTGAGTCGCCCTGATTGCACTGGCTTCCGTTCGTTCTGAGACGAGACTCGGCTGGGTGTATCATTAGGTATCGGAAGCCCCCTGGGATCCGATCTAGTCGGCGATACACCGGCCGACTAGATCGGATTTCACCCGTTCTTGGTGAGAGGAGACGATTTCTCTGTTTATCCTGGTTCAGTCCTTACTGCGGACTGTCCGCAAACGTCCGGCGTGGCAGTATAGTGCCAGCGCTGGCGCTGGCGGCGTGATTGCCGCCAGTCTGTTTGCTCTCTTGCAACACGTGTCCTGGTTCGTCGGTCTTTATGGGGCCGTCGTGACCGTCACCACGGTGGGCTATGGGGATGTCGTTCCCCATGGCGTTGCGGCCCGCGTCCTGGCCATGGCGACCATGCTCGTTGTGATTCCGTTACTAGCAGCCGCCTTTGCCGATTGGGCGGCCGCGATCACCACCCTACACTTAAGGAGGGTGTTCGGCATGGCATGGCATCGCTCACGACCACCAACCATTGGATCATCCTTGGCTATGCCCCGTTCATTCCGCACTTACTGTCGCAATTATTGGACCGCCACCCCGAGGTCGTCATGATAGCGGACATTGACACCCAACATCTTCCCGACCATCCTGGCATGCATCTCGTGACCGGGGATCCCACCAACCGTCACATCCTCGCCAAAGCGCAGTTAACTCAGGCCGCGCAAATCCTTATTGTCGGGGCTACCGACGGCGACGTGCTGATGACTGCGATTGAAGCCCACCGCATTGCCCCAGCCGTTCCGATGCTTGCAGTCGCCCAACGATCGAATGCGGTCCAAGCGCTCCACGATCTCGGCGTGGATGCCATCGATCAGCAGTCATGGCTCAATCAAGTCATCCTCGATCGCCTGGAAGCCGATGCGACCGCGGGTGCTCCGACTCCGACAGATTCTCCTGCCTAACCATCTACTTCTGGGCTGGGAATTCTATTGAGAGCTATCGCCTAAGCACGGGCCGCGCTGCTTTTAGCTGCCTCCGCCAAAACATGATGCGTGCGCGGGCACAATCTCTGACCCCGGCTAGCCGCCGTTTCCTGGGTCAGCAGGAATGGGAGCGGTACGATCGCAGAAAACCGCAACAAAATCCTGTCCTCTAAACCGAAAAATATCGCCAGTTCACTCGGCCACATAATTTATCCGTCAGCTACTCAACGCTCTTGCGTCAGCACTGCATTATACTGACGAGGTGTCCTGGCGAGTCCAGGAGTGTCTTGCATGCAGGTGCCATACGCACGCGAATCTTTTTTCTCCGCAATAAATCGGGTCGAGATGATGATATGGTAAGCCCCTGGTCGCGAGAACCAGGACGATGATCACCAGGAGCTCGTATTCCAACGCCAGGAGGATGCGGATTCGGCGTATGGCGTAACCCCTTAGCCTTGGCCTAATCTGAAGGGATCATCGGAGCCTTCAGTTTTCTCCCAGTGTGAGCGGAGAGAGGTCAGACGGCGGGACCCCATGGACGAATGGAGGGACTGACGGATGCCAACTTGGGGGAGACAAACCAGGTGATTCCGGTCCTGGCCTGGTAGATATTGGGTGGGGGCATTAAAGAATGGACCCGTGTTCCTCGCTGATTGAGGCTAAGAAGCTCAAATACGGTCGCATTCCGTATCAGACCTTTACTTCCGGGCATATGGTTGATGGTTCGCCATCATCTTTTTAAATGCACCCTCTTAAATGCACCCTTACCCTGAATAGAGGAGTGGGCCCCTAAAGAGATGGCGGGGGCGGAATAGGATTGCTCGGCTAACTCTCCGTCCAGAAACCATGCCTTCGATCATAGGGTTTGGTGGTCATGTCGGGTCTATGCGATGGGTGATTGACGGTCAGTTCCCGTCAATCACCCATCTTGCCTCACGATATTGTCTGGTCCGGACCCAGCCCGCATCGGGTCGTCCGGCACCATCTGAGCCGCCGTTTGGGAACGCGCCGCGATTGGTCAAGGGCCGATTGCCTCAGCATTGGCGGCCAGCCCTCGTGGTTATTTCCGACGGCGTTTTCGGGGTTTCTTGTGAGACGACTTCTTTTTGGACCGTTGCTTTTTCGCCATCTTCGGCCGCGGTCCCGAAGTGGACACAACGGGCTTCTGCGGGCCCTGAAATATGGACCCGAATAATTGCCGGATCCGGTCTACCTCATCAGCGTCCACTCCCCCTATTGGGGTAGAAGGATTCGCGTGGGCGGTTAAGTGGATGCTCTCAGCAAAGAGTTGGGCTTCTTCAGCAAAGTGGTCGGGGGATTCAGTTGCCGGTGGCGTCCAACGGTGCACAAAATCATGGCGCCATAGGCCTGCGGGCTCGCTTTCAATGAAAGCGGCCTTGAGTTCTTTTGCCCGCTCGATCCACTGCTGGTGCGATTGGTCTTCGATCCAGCCTACGGTCCGCAAGAAATCTGCCAGATACGGCAGACTCCAAATGGTCGCGCTAATCATTTCCTCGGCTTTTACTAGAAACATCTGGAACCGGTCCAGGAATCGGATGACCTCGTCCACACTCGGGACGAAAAAGCGTTCATATGTGGGTGCGTCCTCTCGCGATTCGAGGCACTCGGCAAAGTTCGTCCAGAGTAATGCCGCCAAGGGGAATGACATTTGGTAACGCTGGTGAGCGTAGCCAAGGAACCTCCACAGCCCGTCCCGGAGTTTGTCGTCTGCGTCAGGTTCAATCCAATTGGGGGTGGCGGTGTCGGGAAATAGGACCCGAGTAATAGCGTCGGAGTCCAAAGTGAATCCGTGCCCCTGGTAAAATTCATCGATGGCACCCAAGTCGAGAGGACTCCCGTTTTGCACCTGGTCGTAGACGGCCTGCCACTGGTCGAACACGAGAATGTCCTTCAACGGCTGCAACAAATCGGGCAACTCATCCGAAGGCCAAGACAATTTTTTCATTCCGGTTTCAGCCAGCTCTTTGGCTAGGTCGATCTTTTGATATAACACACACCAGCGACAAGCTTGCAGATACCGATCCAGATCGCGGCCGGGGTCGGCCATATAGTAGGCTAACGATTTTTGCACCGCGTTTGTGTCGTCATGGAACAGCGCGAACCCGAGCACGTGTGGTTCCTCATAAAATGCATCTTTGCGGTGAAATGTTGGGCACACTTCCCGGATTTTTTCCACCAACGCGGCAAACCGTGCCGGTACCACGTATGATCGCAATGTGGATAGCAGATCGTCCATGCCACACTCGCTGACAAACGCGTCGGTGACCGGCAACTCAAACGTTTCTTCGATAAACTGAAACTGCTCCTCGTACGGCAACGCTAGAAGCGCCTCATACCAAGCATCGGAGTCATTCAGCAGATCCGGATTCACCATGTTCCTCCTTCTTTCTTTTGCGACAGGCTACACGGGTTGTCATTCATTATCGCCCATCGGGTCTAAGCGTGCTCCGCCACCTTTTTGCTCCAGGGCAAAATCCGCTGTTTTCAAACCACGTCAACAAAGCCATCAACATCGAGCCCCGAGAGGGAAGCCTTCGTCATTGGATCCGACCGCGCTTAGACGTCGGACCGCGATCTGGGCCATAAAAGCAATCCGTCGATCCGGCATGCGAAGGCCGATGATGGCTCTATCTCCCATCTCAGGGCCAAGCGCCCGTCTCTGAACGACTCAGCTAAGCCCATGGACGTTGGCCGACTTCGAACATCCGACCTTTTCTCTGCACCCGAGGGGCACCGGTGCACGCATGGTAAAGGTTCAGATAGACTAAATGGCAGCGTCTGAACTTAATCTAACAGGCCCTCAGGCGTGGAGGGCGACAGCAGCGCCCAGTGAACGGTATGGTCATCGATCGCGGAGAACTGGGAGACAAATCCAACCACAAATCGCGAATAACCGCGCGGATCGCGCTTTTGATGTCGACGCACCGAATCCATCAAACGGCGGATGACCCCTCCCCAGGTATAAAAATGCACTCGGGCACTTTCTGCATAGGCGTCACCCCAAGACAATAGAGCCGCCGGTAGAATTTCCGGGTTAGTCTCTGGATCAAAACAACGAGTGAGGTCTCCTGCTAACTGCTGAACGACATCTGGCAATCGATTCCAAGAGTGGGGCGCTTGTTCAGACCAGCGATCATACGCCAGTAATCCCGAAGCCGCCAATGCTTGTAAAATCTCATCATCGGAATGCACTCGTTCGTTCTTCACATACCATGCCAACTGCTCTTCGAGACAAAGAAATGCAGGGGTCATCGCTTTTTCTCTTCCACGAAGGTTAGAGAAGTGATCCTGAATCCGTACAAAATCGCGAACGACATTGGTCGAAGTTAGTTCGGCCATCGGGACACCTCCTGGTTTGTATACACCTATCGTCAGAGTACGTCGTCCGGGTCCGCTGCTCGCGGCGACCTCGACTTAAGTTCGACAGATCGAGTGGACCAGGTCCAAAAAATTGCTGGTCATCGCCGTAACCCTATCAGGATTTTATTCGTCTTAGAATCACTCGTCTACCCCGGATTCGATCCTGGGTACCATTAAAAAGGCTAAAGCCTGGGACTTGACGTCGATATGCCATACGCTGTGAGGATAGAAATAGCCGAAAGGGAAACCAGGGGGCTCGAGCGTTCCTTGGGGTCTTAGGGCGGGGAGGAAGTGGCCGTGAGGTCGATCTGAAGGGGTCGCATGCGAAACGCTGTTCAAAGAGGCACTCTTTATTTCCGGTCGTGGACGACCCGGTGAGGCCCGGATGGATAGGGTTGGCGAGTGGGGATCAGTCGGGTGGCTACGGAATAGACAAGAGAAACTCCTGAGATCCCGGATACCCTGATCATGGCGAGGGTTACGTGGTCCACGACGGACGTCGGGGTGGCTACCGTTGCAACCACGGGGGATGACGAATCCTTTCATGAAATCTCGGGACGGGTGCGGTAGTGATGGCTCTTGGGGAGTCGCAGCACGCGGATTCGAGCGCACGTCTTGACGTGCGTGTTGGCCTAAAGACGCTACCACGCCATGGCAGAAAGACGGCACACTCGGCGGTCCGCAATCTTCGACCACTGCTCCTCAGTCCGTGGGCTCGGTGCTGGTTCACGGGTTGGAGTGCCAGTCCCGAGACCGCACGCGGATAACCTTCATCAACGCCTCAGTGCCTGAACCCGCCTACGTCACCCCATGAGGCTCTCCCCGGCTTGGGTGACTTCCACGTCCCACCCGGGCAAAGAGACCATGCTGTGTCGATCGTTGTCAAGAATGGAGCAGAATTCAGGCTCGGCCCTCGGGTCGATTGCGGCCAAATGTGACCCGAAGACCGTGATACGCGCATTTTCCCTTTCCACCCAAGAACTCTGCCTGGCTAACGTTTTGGGGTACTATGGACTAAGCATAGTAGGGGAGAACGCAGGGCCTATGAATTTTCTTAAGTTATTTCGCCATCCGGTGGAACTGGTAGATTTGACCCCGGACCAATTGTTGGATCGATTGAGCCAGCAGCCCGTGCTGGTCGATGTCAGGACGCCGGGCGAATATCGCGCAGGGCACATTGATGGGGCTATCTCTTGCCCATTAGGGAGCGAAGCATCGCTTCTGGTCGCCTGTCCGTTGGCTTCGGACATTATACTGATCTGCAAGACGGGTCATCGCAGTCAAGCTGCTGCCGACACGCTGCTTGGTCTTGGTTTTCGGCGGGTTTCCCATCTCCAAGGGGGCATGGGCGCTTGGAGAAGAGCAGGCAATCCCACCGTGTC
>DAHXNH010000114.1 GCA_027365485.1 Clostridiales bacterium | reverse complement strand
TGTTGGTGATGGTGACCACTTCGTGGCTGATGGCGTGTAGGGCTCCGAGCACATTAAAGCGTTGACGACCGGACGGGGTGGGCAAGAACTGGCGAAGCCGGCACCATAAGTAGCCTAAGCAGGCTGCGAAGACAAAATGGGCGGCATCGACGAAGAAGACGTTGCTGCTTCCCCTCTTGAGCTTCTTTTAGTATCGGATCCTACGGTGCGTTGATGAACGTCTCTTGGACCGTAGCGTCGGCTTTCGCTGGAATGGGTGCCACCTTCTGGTATTTAAGACCGGACCGCTTGAGAAATGCGCGAATTTGACTCGGGCTGCGGTGCAGCCCGGTCAGTGTCTCAATCCGATGTTGGGCTTCCCGCACATTTCTGGGCGGATGTTGATCAAATTCTTTCATGAGCGTGTCGCAATGCGCGTCCAGTTCACTCGTAAGTCCGCCGACGGCAAAACGCTTTAACGCTTCAATACCCTCGTCGCGATAATCTTTCCCATAAGATCGCACGGTCGCTTCGTCACAGCCCAGGACTTCGGACACTGCACCGGGTGACCAGCCTTGTGCGGTGAGCTGAACCGCTGCCATCTTCATTTGAACCCGCGGATGCGGATAATGAAAGTGTTCGTAGCGTAATGCTTCGATTTCTTCTTCGGTGAACTGCAAACGAATCACCGTTTTCCCTCCTCTAATAGGCTCAGGTGAGAACTTCCTCGTTCTCACCTGAGCCTAGCGAAGAAATCTTGTTTTGTTCACGGGGAACATATGTTTATCTTGCAGAGGGCCTTTCAAAAACCGAAAATTTGACCCGCGGGCAGTATCTCACTCCAGCCCCCACGGACGTTGGAATTATCAGTCAAAATTCCATCTGGGGAAGTCTGTGCCTCCAAAATATGAGAGGCACTGCCCGCCATAGCCGCACACTATATTAATATGATCGATAAGATCTTTTACACATGCACATTCAGTCGCTACACTATGGATAACGTGATGAATGCCAAAGGAGGCAGGCGAGTTGAGTCAGGCGTGGAACCCTCTTCATTATGACCACAAACTGGGGTTTGTGTCCGAGTACGGGAAAGACGTGGTTTCATTACTCAACCCTAGGCCAGAAGAAAAAATTCTCGACTTGGGATGTGGAACCGGAGATTTGAGTTTCGAAATTTCGAAGTCTGGGGCCGCCGTGGTCGGCATCGATTTCTCCGAAGCCATGATCGTGCTCGCCCGCCAAAAGTATGCTGGTCTGCAATTTTGGGTGGCCAATGGAGAAACCTTTCGCACTCCCGAGCGTTTCGACGCGATATTTTCCAATGCTGCGCTCCATTGGATGACACATCCGGAACTGGTGATCCGTTCCGTAGGATTGGCCTTAAAACGTGGCGGAAGATTTGTTGCAGAATTAGGCGGCAAGGGGGTAGCAGACACCGTCATCAATGCCTTAGAGATGGCTTTGAAGGAACGGGGGGTGTCGGCTGCCGGAAAGAATCCGTGGTATTTTCCCAGCATCGGAGAATACAGCACCTTATTGGAGGCTGGGGGATTTCGAACCACCTACGCGGTCCATTTTGATCGGCCTACGCCGATGGAGGACGGAGACGACGGATTAAACCATTGGCTGAACGGATTTGCCGGCAGCTATCTACAGGGATTAGATCCTTCGGCAAAATTAAAGGTCATGGACCGCGTCGCACAACTGACCCGTCCAAAACTTTATCGTAATGGCCAATGGGTTATCGATTACAAACGTTTGAGATTTGTGGCCATCCGGGAGTGAAGACTCGAGTCTATACTGCGCGCGGGTCAAACTTTACGTGTTAAGTGGTGATGAGAAGAGGGCTGGGTGAGACTGGACTTCGCGGATTTTCTGGGCTAACCTCAGAGAAAACTGGAACTGGTTCCCAGTATGCTGGCCAGGAGGCCGTTCGATGATCTCCGTGACCTGCAGTGCCGAGGAGCTAAAGGCGCTACGGGATGAGCATTTCCATCACCCCCACCCCCGAGGTCAAATGAAAATAGCGGCGGTGCAACGGACAGCGCTCGGCGCGGATCGCTCCCTCGTCGCGGCCATGCTGGGGTTTACTGAGACCACGGTTCGGACGTATCGAGACGGCGGCCTTGACGCGTTAAAACAGTTCGAGGTCGGTGGGAGCACCAGTGCCTTAGACGCTCATCCCGATACGCTTCGCGCGGAGTTTGTGCAACATCCGGCCCGCATCGTTAAAAAAGCGCAGCCTTGAATCCCAACACTGACGGGCCCCGGCCGTAGTATCTCCATTTCCTCTTCAGGCTCGGTCACAGTCCCAGTTCAGTGCGGGCCTACCGCAACCGACTCGGGCTCGTACACCGCAAAGTGGCCCCGATTTCCGCGAAAGCGAAGCCCGAGGTCCAGAAACCATTTCTGGCCGAGGGAATGAACCCGGTCCTGGAGGAAGCCAAGCACGGCAAGCGCCCCGGGTTCTTTGTCGATGCCTCGCGCTTTGTCTTCGCGGCCTTTTTTGGCTCCCTCTGGGGGTTTATGCGGATCGTTCTGCCCAATTTGTCGGGGCGCCCTCGTTACCACGTGCTCGGTGCTTTAAATGCCATTTCGCATGAGGTAGTGACCAGGGGCAACACCGCGTACCTCCATTCGCAATCGGTAGTCGACCTGCTCACGAAGCTGTACGCTCAATGTTCTAAGCTCTCGACGATCCTCGTCTTAGAGCTTGCCCAGCCCTCTTGCCATCACCACCTAAAACGTAAAGTGTGACCCGCGCGCAGTCTATGAAGTCGCTAACCGAACGTTGGGCCATTTTACCCAACGAGGCCCTTCGACGCGTGCTTCTGGCTCCCGATGGTGATTCCCCCTGTTCAGCCACGAAGAGCCAAACATCTGGCGTCCATGACGGATCCCGCAAGTCAATGCCGTTCATCCTTCTCATCTCCTTGCGGACGGCGAGGGCAGCCGTCAACGCTTCCGGTTATGGTTGGGCGAACGGTCCAACCTTTTGCCGGGAGAAATCCTGAAAGATTTTCTTCCCTAGCGGGGTTCATCCTTCTTGTTGCAAGGCATAGATGCCCCGAGGCTAACGAGCGGTCTATGGCCGGTTTAATAAGACTATCCTCACGACGACGTCGCCCCTTGGGACCATGGTATTAAACCCGCGGCCTTATTTGACCATCGATCTTCACGGACACAACAGGGTAAATCTATCGCCCAGGCCCGTCAACGCGTTCGGCATCGAATAATCTTAGAATCGTTCCGTGGTCAGTAACTCTCTAAACGGCATTCTTCCACGAATTTGGGATTGACTCCCCGCGGGCTCCATCCTTATAAACTGACTCACCCATCGCGGCCTAGCCGCCATGGCAACTAGGCGTCGCAGTGAATCACTCGATCAGCTAGTCGACTCGATATTTTGGAAGTATACTTCGAATAGATATTTGAATTCCCAGAAAGGGCTGAGCTATTATGGGCGATGTCACCCAACCCAACGAAGAAGAAGTAGCGAGCTTACTCAAAGCCAGCAGGCAGTTAGGCTCTGATTATGACCAGGACATTGCGCGTCAGATCGTTGACCGGATTCATTCCTGGGGTCCCGAGCCGCCCAAGCCGACCACACGCCGTCGCGACCCCAAGCATCAGATCGCGGTATTGTCAATCGTGATGTCTTTGTCGATTCCCATGATGGCCATCGCTGCCTGGATCGCTAAAGCCCATGGATTTTACGCAGTCCTCGGTTTGGATGCTATCGTGATTCTGAGTGCACTGTGGAACTAACAAACACTTCGGTTCAATCCGATCGCTGGGATGATCGATGAATCTTAGATGCCAAATGCCCCAAAACCCGGTGAAGGAGACGGCCTTCCAGGATCGAGTCCAAGTGTCTTGCACGGTCTATTCCTCTAAACGACTCGGGTGCCGCTCGCGTGGATGTCCTTCATAATACCGCTAAACTTCGCAGCCATGTCTTGTTGCAACCATTCTGGTTCCCTGGTCATAGTTCTTAAACATTTCGCGGTTCATGGATGATTGCGGACTGCTCGGCATAGCCCACAACCCCGAAGCTCTCGCGGTCGCCGCCTTTGACGTTGGCTTAAGCATCCGATAACTAGACCAGCTATGCCCTATTTCGCAGCGCGTCCGCGACTTCACGCGCGGTCACACGCCGATTCGGTGAGACCGCAATGGGTTGACGGTCGTGCATAAACCGTCGTACAGATCAGCGAGAGCCACACACGTGTCCGCTACGTCGTAGAATACAGCGCGCGGGGCATAGTTTCCGTTCGGAAGGCTACAGAGTCTCGGAGGAAGACGAAGCGACATGGACTATCAACCCCGATTAGCAGGGTTCTGTCCACCTCAAATCGATTAGAGTCGGCTACCTAATCGTCTCGGATGAACCCATCTCCAAGGCCTCTCGGAGCGCACTTTCATCTAGGTCGCTGAGTGCTATCCCGTCAATACGCACTGCGCCAGTATTGTTCGTCGTGAACACGGTTACGTGGTGACCAGATTGAGTCCAAAAAACCATCGAAGCGGTTTCTGGAACGATCGGATAACCGCCCATCGTCGGTGCAGGCATTGTTCCCAGGGTTCGCCCCCAACACAAGTCATTCACTAGATGGGCTAATCTGGCAAGAACGTCGGTGCCGTGACCTTTTTTGAGCAAAACAAAACCCGCTATCCCTCGCCGAGTGCGGGTTACAAAGGTTTGATGCTGGGAGCGGGATTTGAACCTGCACTTCAATTGGAGGGTGTTCATACCGTATCGTTTCATCCATACAATGCGCTGTATTCGTTGCCCTGTGCGGGTTTCTCTGTTCATAGTGTTCACCTGGAATCCATCCGTGTGGTATTGTTTTTCCGTTCGTGGGGATGTCTTGGGGATGGCCATCTGGCTGCCCAGCGATTCCACCCTCGCATTTACTTCTCGGGTTCCGACGGATCGGTGGGAAGAAGATCGGTGAACCAGGCATCCATCCGGTCCGCTGCCTCCGCTTGCAGCCCGGGCAAGGCGTGGGCGTAGATATCCATCGTCGTTGAACCCCGCGAATGCCCCAACCGTTCCGAGACCACCTTGACGGGCTCGCCCTGGCTCAGCCACAGGGTTGCCATCGCATGGCGCAGATCATGGATTCGGGTGGATTCAGGTAATCCCGCCCGGGTCACCAGGCGCTTAAACGTTTCGTGGACGTGATTGCGGCTCAAAGGTCGACCGGTCTGCGTGACAAACACCCAGCCACCGCCGTGCCAGGTATCATCCCATTGATCCCCGGCAGTGGCCCGTTCTTGCGCTTGGAGGGTTTGGTGCTGACGCAAGGCCTGCAGGGTAGCCTTCGATAGGGCGACTTGCCGTGCACGATGTCCTTTGGTGTCCCCGAGATATTGCGGCCCTTTATTTTTTTGAGCGCTCGTTGGATGAGCACTCGCCGCCCATTCCAATCAATATCCGACCACCGTATCCCCAGCGCCTCGCCAATGCGCACCCCGGTCAAGACCAAGAAGATCCAGAGACCGCGCAAACGATGCGTATTTGCTAAGGTCAAAAACGCGAGCACCTCGTCGTTGCTGGGGATCACATGCTCTCGCTCCGGGGGACGTGGCGGGTGAATGTCATCGGTCGGGTTCTTGGACAGCAATTCGGTCTTCACCGCCCATTTGAACCCCGTTCGCAAGACGATAGCGATATTGTCAATGGACCCGGCGGCCATGCCTTCCTCATAAATGGCCTGGTAAAACTGGTAGATATCCTGGGGGCCAATGCTGGCTAACGCCCGATTGCCTAAGTGCTCGGTAATATGTCGGATATCATACCCATAGCGCTCCACGGTGTCGGGACTCGCCTTGCCCACTTGCGTCAGCCGTAACCAGCGGTCAAAAAACTCACCGATTTTTTCCTGGCTCGGCGATTTTTGATTCGGATTCGTACGATACTGCTGCTCTTCTTCGCGACTCCATTTCTGGGCCTCACGTTCCGTGGCAAAGGTCTGACTGGTCTCTCGCCGCTTGCCCATCTCCGCGTCGTAATAGGTCACCCGAGCTTGCCAGCGTCCGGAGTCAAGCTTTCTGGGATCCTTGGCATGGGGTTCTTTTGCGCGATTCATCCTCTATCACCACGCGGCAGACTTCGCCATCCAGCCGCGTGAATCCTCTCCATTCCCCAGAAAAAAGCACCCGGTCCAGGGGACCAGGTGTCGGGTCGGCTCCCTCCATTACCTCTCCAAAAGCCCGTAGAGAAGAGAGCTCGGCCTCATGTTCTCTACGAGGGGGGAACTTGGTCGCTGGGATGGGGCGTGCTTTCACGCGCCATCCGTTCATCGACGGCGCAGTGAATGTACGCCATGCGAGATTCCCCGGCTCGCTGAGCCTCCCCATCTACTTGGGCAAACCAGGCGGTGCGAGCCCGAACGCCAATCATACGATTGTCCACGGCATGCTGATTCGGCAGGATCCTCACGTCCCTTCTAAGCGTTTGTCGTGATTATATCCCATGGTGGCGAATCCACCAAGACTTGGCGGTGGATTCGCCACCTAACAAGGAGGGATTGGCCGTGTGGAAGACACGCAAGGAGCAAAGAGACGAAGTGGTGGAATGGGTGGTCAAAGGCATCGTTTATGCGGGGTTTCTTGCAGGGATCGGCTATATGTTCGCGGGCATCGCCGCGATTGGCCATTAAGGGAGGGATGAGCATCATGCGATGGAGAAATCCAGAGGCTCGGTTTCGAGGGTATCTGTTGGCGCTAACTGGTTTTGTCATCACTTCCACTAACTCTCGTGCCATCAGATATCCCACGGATCAGAGCCAGACGTAAAGTCGAGATCAGCCCAAAGGGCTGGGATTCGCTGATTGACGCACCCAGAAAACCCACTG
>DAHXNH010000049.1 GCA_027365485.1 Clostridiales bacterium | reverse complement strand
TGGTACCTGGTGCTCATTGATGGTTTTATTGATAAGGAGGCTACCCCATGACCGCTACAGGCACCACGCAATCCACGGACAGCTGGACCAAGATGGAAGAGGCTCAGACCCACATTATCGAGGGGCTCGACCCTGACGAATGACAACAAGCATATGCTGAGGCCATATATCTGGATGAGTTCGATGACAGGTACGAGGTACCTGACCAAGAATCCGACAGCCTCAGCACGGAGATTATGGTGACCATCGACGGCGTGGAGTACGACATCCACGATTACGTGGAGGCCCATCCAGAGGATTGGCGCTTCGACAAATACGAAACATTCGACCAAGCTCGCTGTGAGATGTTCGGCAATTGGGATATCCACGTCAGCGTGCCGTTTCGCGTGCTGGTGCGCCCATATTTCACGGATTATGCGGTGTGGGAATTTCGGCATGTAGCCTAAGCTAAGCGGTGCGAATCGGTTACCGTGTGCTCCCGACGCCGTCCTGGGTCGGGAGTTTTTTTCTACTGAAAAAATTCAGTCATCATGGACCCGAACAGGCCAAACCCCTAGGAGCTTGTCCATTTATCGGAGTCTTGTCAGCCTCTTCCACAACACCTATGGTTATTATTTTTTAGAAATACGTATATATGGTGTTGATCCGGGAGGAAACTGGAATTAATGGACAGGCTCCTAGAGAGAAAGCCTCATGACTTTTCTCTCTAGGGGCATTGCGAGCAGCGACCGGAGATACCCCGGATCGGTCGATAGTTTGGTAGAATATCATCAGAACACTGGGTGTGGCATTAACGGGCAGGAGAGTTACTTAGCCGAATGTTCTGAGATATACGCAACATATCTATCCGACGTGTCGTCCCAGCCTTGGGCATTCTGAATAAATCGAAGCGACGAATACCGGACTGAAATGATCACTAAACAGGCTCTTTCTCGAAGACGATGATCACCAACTAGAGACGTGGTCAACATTATGGGCATATGGAATACCGATGTAGATAGGACGCCGCAAAAAATCCCCTGGAGACTTTTTCATGCGGCGGGGCGCGGCGGAGCAGCATGAGAAACACTATAAGGAAGATGTACTCGGAAAGTGTGGCGGGTTCAGATGGTCAAGTCTCTCAATCCGGTCTAGTCGCCACATCAGGCTCATGGTAGTTGTACTTCTCCACCTGGTGCAGTTCACCTCGAAATGTTTTTCAGACAAGAAATCTGTCAGAATGGGTATGGTGGCTATGCAAGCGTACCGGGCGGTATTTCTACGTTGCCGGCTACTGCCGATGGCGTGAGGTCTCGCGCTTTGCTGAAAGATTTTCCAAATTCGTGAAGGAGGCTGAATAGTCGATGAAATCCACTCTAGCCATGGCGGCATCTTTCCTCGGGAGCATTTTGGGCATCGCCAGTGCACCAACTCATGCGCCGACCCTTCTACGCTATCATTGGACGGCCCATCACCACGTGTCCTATGCCGTACGCTTGAATGCCGTCTCCCGGTTTGTGGTGCATGGACAGTCGAGCACGAGCGTGGTTGCCTGGGACCCGCAATTAACGATGACGACGGGAGGGTCGTCGACTCGAACAATCCCCCTTACCGTTACCGTGGCCCCTTCGTCGTTCCGACAGGGGCCGTCGCCGGCGCGTCTTGTGGGAACGTCGTTGACGACCATGGCGTTTACGGGTCTTTTGCGGCCGCGAGGCAAACTGGTCCAGCTGCATTGGACTGCCCCGTTGTCGATCGAGTCCCCTCGGAATGCCGTCGCGTTGCTCTTTCCGACTACCGCAGGCACTGTGGTGCCGTTGATTCCTTTGCACGGGTGGACTGCGGGCAAGGGCGTCCTGGTACCGTTTTCTGCCTCGAGCCTGTATTGGCTCGGAAGCTTCGTCGAGTCTCGGTCGAGTTCTCCGCTACCCGTCGATGTATGGTACGTTCCGCGCGTAGCCGACCACCACTGGACGGTCACCGAAACGCTCAACACGCCTTCGCCTCTGGCCGTGAATATCGTCCTACCAGGCTCTCAGCCAGAGCATGGCCGGATGACGTTGCATGCAACGTCGCAATTTGAATTGAAAGGAGGTCTGGGAGGATGGCTCACGCGAGCCTCTTCGCAGGACGACGTGACCATTGCGACCCCTTTCGGGAATGGGCCGAAAACTGTGACCTACCTTACGTATAGGGTGAGCGTTGTCGCGGAGCCATCCCCGTGATTAACCGCCTGGGTAGGCTACCGGACCATTCCTCACCATCCTTGAAACGTGTCAACGGAACGGTTCAGGCGGAGATGGCCAGTCCGATGGAGTAAAGTTAAGGAACACAAGATAAAACTAACGAATTGCAGGAGTTGCTTACACAATCTCCTCGTTAGATGGGACAGATTGCCGCGTGAGGATAAAGTGAGAACGTTTGTCTAGACCTACCGCGTCACAAGGTCGCGCTGGATCACACGGCCGAAAGACAAGATTTCCACCATCCTCTCCGGCGCATGCAGAGGACGAAACACCTCCTCTTCTTCACATCAATACCACTACATTGGCGCATTAACGGGGGCGTAAACGCAGTAAGCGTAATGTCGTTATCGGGCAGACAGAGCTTAGTCCCGCAAGAACTTGGCGCTGTTTCAGTATTCTGGACCGCAGGTCGGAAGAGCAAACTCCCGATGGGTAGGCGAATTAGGGTGCCAGACACATTGGAAAGGGTGATATCATGCAAATCATCATTATTTCGGGTCCGTCGGGTTCTGGGAAGACCAGCGTCCGCCGACGAGTGGTGGACCGCTACAACCTGGCCACTCTCGGTAAGGACGATTTCAAGGAGTTGCTGTTCGACGGGTTAGGGTGGTCAGACCGCCAGTGGTCCCAAAAGGTGGGCGGCGTCAGTTACGATCTCCTCAGATTGATGACCGAAGAGTTGTGTAAGACCGGTCGCCCGTTCATTTTGGAGAGTAATTTTTATGACCGGTTTTCCGCCGCCATCGCTAAGACGGCCTCCCAATACGCGTACCGGCCCCTCGTTATTCACTGCGTCGCCGAAGGTTCCGTGTTAGTCGACCGGTTTCGTGAGCGTGCCAAATCCGGTGCCCGGCATCCGGGGCATCAGGACATCGAAAGCCTCCATGAGTTCGAAGCCATCTTGGGGTCTGGCCACTTTGATCCACCGAATCTCGGGGGGCCTTGTCTGACCGTGGATACGACAGACTTCGCGCGCGTGTCCGACGCGGAGATTTTCGCCTTTATTGATGAATATGTGACTCAACCGGAATAATTAAGGGATTAATCGATGTCTTGGGCAGTGAACGAACCGGTATCAATCACGAAAGACTACTGATGAATGACGGAGCGCGGAACTTAGCAAGGACCAATGCCCTCCATAATGTCATCGCTCAACACGCGCAATCCCGCACTGGCACCCGTCAACGCCGGAGCAGCCTCAGACGTGGCGTGCAGCATCCATTCGACCGTGTCTCCGACATCAATACGAGCGTCGCCACGCGCATGGCCTGCAAGGTTTCATCCAAATCCGGAATCTTCATCACGGCTCACCTTGTTTCATGACATGGGGCTAAAGAGGAGTGATGAAGCCGAAATCCGTGCGATAGTCACTCTCTTGGTACGAAATCAGCATTCGTCGATCTGTCCAAAAAATATTCTTTGTCTTCAATCCCAGCAGCGCACCCAGCCTGAGCGCTCCCCCCAGCAAGAGTTCAAAGATCGCCCGGTTGCGGATCT
>DAHXNH010000045.1 GCA_027365485.1 Clostridiales bacterium | reverse complement strand
TTCCCGCCTTGAAACCGTCAATGCTGCATACACCAGTCAAATCTGTCCCAATCCGACATGCGGATTTGTCCACAAAGACAATCGGCATGGAGATCGGTTTCACTGCCTAGAGTGTGGGTGGGATGGCGATGCAGACGTTGTGGCTGGAATGAACATTCTCCAGCGCTTGGATGATCCCGAGATTCGCCTTTGGACCCCCAAAGAGCAGGTCAAGGCCATCCTAATGGAGAGGTTCCGTCGCCGGAAGGAGACCCCTTTAGTGGGTACACGGCTCCCGGCTGGCCTCTAGCGCCACGGTGGGTACCTCGATTGAGCGGTTCAATCAGGGCGCAGGCCCATCGGCAGAGAGCGAACAATAAGACGAAAATCCTCATGGGTATGTTTGTTGAGGATTTTCAGAGCGGTTCATCGGAATGCACAAGATGCGTTCGACGGTTTAGTCAGGCTGGATACTGTGAGCCTTGAACCTGACGAGGCAACCTATTGAGGGATGATCCATGGTTTGGGTCAGGAGGTGTGTGTTCGCCTTAGTGCGGTGGATATCACGGTGTCCCCGGTTCGCCCCACATTGACCCATGGCTATCGGGGTTGCGGCAATGATATGGACTTGACCGGGATCGCCAGGTTTGTGGAGTCTCTCCAAACCCGTCAGATGTTGTCCCGATTAGCCGATGGACGCGATGGGTTGAAGATGCTAGAGGGGATCTTGGCAGCCTACGAGTCGGTTTGGCGTCGGGCTCTAGCCTGGCTGTCGGATCTGGAGTGAAGTGAAATGTCTATGCCAGACGGTGCCGGGGAGCGGGGTTAGGGGAGGAAGAGCGTGTGAAAGACCTGCCGTTGCCGCCCATGGGCGATCTCGAAGAAGGGCTAATCGCGCCCCCGGGAGAAAGTGGTGCAGGTCTCCTGAAAGGGTCTTCGTGAGATGATCGGTCCCCAATAAAGGATGGGCGGCAAGAGGCGTCGATATCGCTAGAGGCGACCTACGCTTAGAAGGAGAGATGAGCATGCTTGAAGTCCGACAAATCGTCAATCGAGAAGAGTTGGATCGGTGTTATGACCTCTGGGGCACCGTATTTCCCGAAGAACGTTGGTTTTTTCAAGAACGAGTGGACTACGATCGATCATACCGACGTGAATCTACCTGGGTGGCCTTAGTCGATGGGATTATCGCGTCCGCCATCCAAATCTTCCCCTACACGGCACGCTATGGAGCCGTCGATCTCTGGGTTGGGGGGATAGGGAATGTTGCCACTCTGCCCGCGTATCGACATCGCGGTCTGGCCCAACTAATCTTGCACCAACAGGTGACCTGGATGGCAGCGGCCGGCTACGACCTGTCTTTGCTCTATACGGGCATCGCGTCCTTCTATGCTCAGGTCGGTTGGCAGAGCATTCGTGAAGGCGAGCGATATCGACTGGATCCCGAGCGACTTGGGCACACGCCTGAGTTCGGCTTCGAGATTCGTCGCGGGGACTTGGTGGCGGATAGGGCCATTTTGATGGATATCTATGATGGGTTTTCTCGCCACGTGACGTTGAGTCATGTACGAACTCGAGCCTATTGGGAAGACAGCACTCGGTGGGGTCGACGGGTCGCCCCCTCGGTGTGGATTGCAGAACGGTCACATCAACCCGTGGGCTATCTTCTCAGCATGCGAACTCCGACTGGCCAGGACAGTGTGTTGGAATGCGTCTATCGGCCAGATGCGGGCGATTCCGGCCTTTTGCTTGTGCGGGAATGGGCCAGGGCGGTCGCGAGAAGTGAGCCGATAGATCTTCGCCTGCCCGATGGCCACGCACTCATTTCCTATGCGCAAGAGAGCCCCCAAGAGTCGGGAGCGATGTGGCGCGCGTTCAATCCGGTGCGACTTTTACAAAAAATTGTCCCAGAACTTAATCGCCGTTGGCAGGAGTCCGGTCAAACGAACCCGTTCTCTTTGGCGCTTGCGATTGGAGAGTCTCAAGTGGCGCGCATCGGATTCGATGATGAGGGGATCCGTGTGGAAGCGTGCGATGCATCGCATCTTGCCGTGGACGCAGTCATTTTTTTGTCCGCTCGGGAATTTCTATCCATGATCCTAGGCGCAATGGATGAGAATTCGCCTGCAGCGGCACACGCCCCCTTGGTTCACTTGTTTCCTTCTAAATCTCCGTTTTTATGGCGCACGGATCACTTTTAGGTAAAAGGCGTCCACACACTGTGGTTCGCAAAGACAACGCTAGCGTGTCTTGAGCATCGAGAATCTCAAGCCCTAGCTATGGGTCTTTCCTGCTTCTCCAGTCTGCCCGGCCTCGTGCTTGGTTAAAGCGTTTTTCAGCCCCAGCGGCTCCGCATGGCCGTCCGGAATACACGGACTGGTTTGTGGCCAAGGGGGGCCAGGGTAGATTATTTTTCCACCGCCATACGGGAGCCCTTGCCTCGATCACGGCAAAGGGTGGAGTCAGAGGTTACGAACTGACCAATTCCCGTGTGGTCGTTGTGGATTCGCCGATGATGAGGGTAGGTGGCAAGACAATTTTTCGCGGTACTACCCCAGGCGTTTCGATGTGGTCGACCAGTAAATTTAGGGCGGCTTGCGCGATCTCTTCGAATTGCTGGCGCACCGTGGTCAGTTTGGGATCAGCCAATTCTGCCAACATCGTGCCATCGTAGCCCACCAGTTGCACCTGGCCGGGAACATCGAGATGATTCTCTCGGCAATACCGCAAGATGCCCAGGGCCAACACATCGGTCGTGGTAAAAAGGCCCAACGGCCACGGACCGTCGACCAGATGTCGGCGACAGGCGTCATAGCCGCCGACTAACGAGGAGTCATCACTTTCCCAATGATCGATCTCGGTGATGCCTTGTTCCGCCAACACCTCGGAAAATCCATCCAGGCGGGCACGACTCGAACGCCAACGCATGGTTTCGGTTAAAATCGCCCAGCGTTGCGGATGACATTGCAGCAAATGACGAGCGACCAATCGGCCACCGAGTTCATCATCGGTGACGACACTCGATATCATTGATGTATCTAGATCCCGAGCAATTAAGACAGCGGGGATCTTGTTTTTGATTAAGAGTGCGAGCGAAGCATCGGGCAATGCCCCGGTTGCGACCAGAACCCCCGACAAGGCGCGATAACGAAACAGTGATTCCACTTCCTCGACTCCGCGGTCGGGATCTTCGGCGTTGGTAATAATCAATGGATATCCGTGATGAGCGGCTTGGAGTCCGACCCAGTGAATCAGTTCCGAAAAGAATGGATTTCTAATATCGGGGACAATGACCGCGATGGGCTTTTGACGACGATTTGATGTTTCCTGTCGAGGGGTGTAGCCCAAATCCCGCATAGCCTGATGGATGCGATTTTCCGTGTCAGGATGTACCCCCGGAGCCCCCTTGAGCACTCGGGAGACCGTCGAAACCGAGACCCCTGCCTGTTCTGCCACTTTACCAATGCCTGGTCGGCGCAATGTATTCAC
>DAHXNH010000035.1 GCA_027365485.1 Clostridiales bacterium | reverse complement strand
GCACGTATGACGAACCGCGAACGGTGAGTCTGTTTTGGCGGTCCACCGCCAATCCTAAAGGAGGGCGATCGGCTTCTATGGAAATTTTCCATCACGGCGGCACCCGTGGCACAGAGAATGCCTTCGCGAGCGCTCCTACTGTGATGAAGGCCCTTCAAGATGCCTTCGTGGATATTCTGACTGCGAAAGTCGATGTCTGATGATCTGAAATGAAGCGGTGGCTAATAATGAGCGCAAGCACTGGTCCAAGCGATAGTCCACCACGGGGTGGACATGGACAACAAAAGGAGGGATGCGGGAATGAACGACGCTAACGAGATCACGATGGATTTCGAGCATTTGTTAGAATGAGCGGCGAGGTGTCCACTAGATGGTGGACTTCGTGGACCCAAATCGGGGGGTTCATCTGTTACGTGGAGGCTGAAAGCGTTGCGGTGGGCTGGTTTCGGAGGGGAGTCGAACCCCTGACCTCTTGAATGCCATTCAAGCGCTCTCCCAACTGAGCTACATCCCCGAAGCTACGAGCTGCTGGCTAACAGCAAGCTTTATTATACTGATTGGGCGAGATTCGGTCAAGAACCTCGCGAAAGCACAAGCGAGATAATATCATGGAATCCGTCGTCGCGCAAGCGCTCTCCGCAATTATTATCAAATGCGCCGTAAAATCCCTAGCTTCAGCTATGTGGATTTACGGCGCTCACCGTCAGGTGAAAGCTTTTCCGAACCAGGCTTCGTTCGGTGATATCATTAATAACTAGAACTAGCCGTTCCTTGAGATCTGGTTATGTTGGAGGTTTTTCCCGCGATCACGAGAGACGTAAACTGGATCGTGTCGTCAACACCAGATGTAAACTGATTGGCGAGCTACGCCATGAGTGACTCTAACAAGTCACCATAAACTCGATGTCGAGCGACGAGCTATACAGCAAGTACTAGTAGTGGCTCGGGGGCTTTTGGCGAATCCATTGCGAGTAAAGCTCACATGAGTGGGTTCCTCGTAAGAATCGCCCGCCTTTAGGCGTGGGGAGTGTCAAACCGGCTCACCTTCCCAAATAAAATTTGGCCTGGCCCAATGTCGTCGTCTCTTCGAAACGGCATACGGGGTTTAGAAATTGGTCGATGTCGTGGACTAGTGTCCCATACCGATCGCAACAAAATCGCTGTGACTATCCGGCTAATGAGCCCAAAAAATCACCCAAGTCGACGTACTGCTCGCGCCGACATTCAAGTGGAGTGATTGCCGGAGCCCATTGCGATAGCCCGGTCTTTAGACCGTAAATAAGTTTCTTGGGCGTATTGTTTCAATCGCTGGACTTGCCGCTCTAAATTTCCGTCTGCTTTTTGTTTAGCAGATGACACTCTGGCGTAGATCACGACTTGTTCCTGTGTACGCACTCCCATGATGCGTTTCACTTCACGAACGCTGTACAAACGTCGATCAGTAGGTGAGCGTGTTTCTTGAATCTTCCCTTCTTTCTGCCACCCGCGAATCGTTTGGGGCGTAACGCCAAGTCATTTAGCCACCTTGCCAATGGCTAAAAATTCTTCAGTTTCCATGACTATATATTCGGCACTAAAGAATTGAAACGTACTCCTTGACGAAGAAGACCAAGGCACTCAAACCTGGTCGGCACCAGTATCAGATCTTTAATGCCGGGTATATACGTTATAGATCTTTAGATGATGTTTGCCTAGTGTTTTTTATACTCCAGCCATCATGGTTCGTCCCCTGCGTCGCTTCGACGACCCGCCTTGCGCCTCCCAGGAGCCCTTAAGCGAGAGTCACTCGCTCAGGGTTCGACTGCTCATAGTAAGAGGCGTCAAACAGACGCCCCTATTCCTCATTCTTACTGCTCCATCTTCGACGGCACACGCCCGGATCTTGATATTCGCGAGATTCGAGCATTCCATCGCGATCAATTCGGCGAATAAGGTCAGACATTGTTTCGCCAAACAGGCCTCCGGTCCCCCATAGGGTTTTCTGTTAAGCCAAATCTCGCCAATACCAACCCGTAACTGCTCATGCACAAGCGTACACTTAAACGCCATCACATCTGGAGTTTGGCAACCAAAACGGCCACCATGTCAACAAAATTTCCGTTGTTTAGTCATCGAGTCTCAGAGAAAGAGAGACCTTGGACTAACTCCAGACCCTTCGTGTTGCGCGTTGGTTTCCTTGTTGGTCAAATATCCGAAATTCCACGAAGCTTGCCCCGTCTGTCCATTCAGTAACCCAGGTCTCAACACGGGCAACCCAAGCCACGTCAGGGCCCAGATCGGGCCCCCACGGGTTAGCAGTCGCCGCCAACGTTATGGCGTCCGCTCCCGTCACGGTGCGTTCGCAAATCATCATCGGACCCTTCTTTACGAAATTTTGGGGGAATATTCGACAAGCTCTCCCAAGGTTCCTGCTGCAACCTGGGTCGATCGACGACTGTCCCCGAAAGATTCTTGTTCACAGCAGCCGGCATCGTTCTCATCCGGTATTCGATCAGACCGCTGCTAACAGATATATTTGGCACGAACTGCACACGGGTCAACCAACAGGATGCGGCGAGAACCGACCCTTTCAGATCATCAGTCTCGGTATATTATCAGAACAATTATCCATGACGGTCTCTGAATAGGGTTTAGACAAGTGACGGTGGTCGAGGTGCTTTTAACCGTCTAGCCGGGAACCAACCCACATCCCATCTCAACAAAATCCTATAATTGTGGTCAGACCCCTGTCCCTTCGCCTCTGTATCCTGCCTAAGACCACAGTGACGGTCCGATCTCGGGTCGCCATAAGTCTAAGCTCGGCCAAATAAGGGTTTTCGGTGACACGTCGTCGGACTGCACGACGAAGGCTTTGACCTACATGCCGTATCCAAGCGTTCAGACCCGTCCAATCGCGCCCTGCCCTTATCCCGGCACCGAGTCAAGCCAGGATACCCTTCAGGCCCATTCGCACTGGCTCCACTTTCCCCTCACCCAATTCTCTGTCATCAAAAAGAAAGCATGATCCAAAGCGTCAGGGGAGCAAATCTACGACGCGAAGTGTCCACAGCCGAGATTCGTATTGCTCTCTGGGGGTTGAACTGAGGGGGGATAGTCCTCGGGGCTCGGAAACTGATCAATTTGCGATTAGAATCCACACGCTGCGTTCTCATCATGAGCATTGGCACCTGACTCAGCCCGTGGTCGATTACCGAGAGACCAAGACACCAACCAGGGAATATCACCAAAAATGTCCGCCATCAACCAACTCATCCGGGCTTATTACTATCGAAGTGGTATCTCTGCATTCGTTCAAACCGCGAACAAGCGTGTTATCCGGGTTAAAAGCATGGTATGCGTCCACCTAAAAATTCGCATGAATACCCCAACCACGGGCCAGAGCACTGGCTAAAAGGACTTCGCGCACCCAATGAAGCGATCACTCGATCCGGGGTTCAATCGCGGCGTGAAGTCGGTCCATAAGAAAGAAACCCTAAGCCGGCGGCGGGTCCGCTGCCCTAGCAGCACCCGCTCATCGAGCCAGGGCCTCGATTTCTTCACGAGAAAGCTTCGTAGCCTGCACCACCATATCAACGCTCAGCCCTAACGCTAATAACTCTTGAGCTACGGCCAGCGCCTTCATGCGCAAGCCTTCTGCACGACCTTCTTCTCGACCTCGCTGCTCACCTCGCTGCTCACCTCGTTGTTCGGCTTCGCGCTCGATCTCTCGCAAGATTTCGGTCATCCGCAGGACCTCCTTCAATCGCTCGGTTTGCTTGGGCCTCAGTTGACTCCCACTCAACCCTAAAATGAGGGCTGTTACGTAGTTTTTTTCTTGATTGTTGGGAATCCTCTGGATCAGGGTCAAGACTTTGGTAAACGCCTGGTTCCGGTTGATCTGGCAAAAGTGCATGTGTAGCGCAAATGCCAGTCGGATGCGATCGTGTCCGTCCCACTGCCCCGTTTCTAAATGCTGCTCCACTGTCTCTAGTATTGCATCGCCGTCCATTTTGCGCAAATAAATTC
>DAHXNH010000015.1 GCA_027365485.1 Clostridiales bacterium | reverse complement strand
CTTATGAATTGACGGATTTCTTGTCCCACAGCCATCATCCGAGCCTCCCCCAAAGATTTGGATGGAGGTTGATTCTCGTTGAGCACCGAAAACTCCTTTATCGGGCTGATTATTGTTATATTCGCTCTCGAGCAAATACTCGGTGTTTATTGAGAACGGACTCCATAGAAAATCCGAGGGAAGAACCTACCCATGACCTTTAGGAATCATTCAAGTTAATATTTCGCGAGTCCTTACCATGCTGTCGCTGTTTCTAATCGGCAAATGCGCCAACATTCGCTATGGTGGCCGTAAAAATTCTTTGAACCCTGAGAGACGGCGGGCATCAACGCATAATCCTGACGTTATCCAAACTCAAGTTCACGGGGGAGCTTCGACTTCGGCGGGTTCAAAAACTATATCTTGGGTCTCATGTTTCTGAAGCAATTCGGCAAACAACTCGATAACAATACCAAAGGAGTGTGAATCTTGAGGCTAGCACGCATCTCAAGAAAACGGCTGACTGCGTATGCTCTGTTAATAGTGATGAGTGTGGCAGGGCTGGCAGGGGGCAGGCCAATGTTGTCAGGTTAAGGAGTTTTCGATCAAACGTTCGCCAAATATCACGAACTTTTGAGTGTGTTGATGACTCCGGATCTCGGCGGTTCAGCGCGTGTCGCTGGTAAAAAAGCTGGACCTTCGGGCCACCTTTCAGTATTTTGGCACTGGAGGTGGCAATAATATCCAGTAAAGCGCTGGCTCTTATTTATGCCGTCGGTCAAACATTACAAGATTTGCGATTTCGGGAGCGATCCAAAGAACGTCCGAAAGATTTTACTCGCGACCGCAAGGTCGGGTTCGTCGGGGTCATGTCCATGATTTTAAATTTAGCCCGACGAACCACTCCACTCCAATCGAATTGGATCAGTTTCGGGAGCGGTTGTGGCCATACCAAGCCGACGAGGCCACGTATACGAAACAGTCCTTTGGCGAAGCGCGGCAAAAAATTCGTCCCGAAGCGTTTACCGAACTGAATACGGCGTTTGTGAATCGGTATTACGACGACGAGGAATCTCGCACATTTCGCGGCTTTCGCGGGTTCGCGATCGACGGTTCCTCTAAGCCACTGCCTGATTCGCCCCAGTTGCGGGCCGAATATGGGGGTGCGACCGGTCATGGCACTTTTGCGGTGGCCAAGGCCCGGGCGTCCCCACTCGTCGATGCCAGGATCGCTCCCTTTCGTACCGGGGAGCGCGAGTGGGCTCGCCAACCTGGGGAGGCCTTTCTGCGACTGGCGGCTCGCCAGATCGCGACCATCATTTTGTTTGATCGCGGCTACCCGTCGCTGCCCTTGCTCTTTTATCTAATAAGCCATCAAATTCGCCGAGTGATGCGCGTGCCGGTATGCTTTTATCCCAAAATCATCGCTGCCGCTTGGTCTAAACCTTAGGTCACCCTCACGTTATCCTCCGCCCAGGCGCGCCAAGAGCGAAAAATGGGGATCGACGCGACCGCGGGCACCGCGGTCCGGCTCCGAGTAATCCAGCTTCGCTTACCTACCAGTCCGATCGAACCCCTAGTCGCCACGCGAACGGAAGAAGAAATGCCGGAAGAAGCCTTTGGCGAATGATACGCCCTGCGGTGGAGGTTCGAAGTCCATGATGGCCAGGAGCGGTATCCGTGAGAAATTGAAAATTTCTCGGGGACAACCCCGCGAGTGATCGCACACGACGACCATGCGACCATCCTTTTCGCGAATTGGAGGGCTACGGTGAAGCAAGAAGCCGAACAGCCATAGGACGCCCATCACGATCAGTATCATCGAAAGTACGACCAGTATCGGTCGTTGATCGCCACGGTGAAATACCGAATGATTCACTGGCTTTGGGCTAAAACGGCGGCGGACTTTGAGCGTCAACCACGGCGATTTCAGCGCACGATGGTCCGCCTGATGCGTGATATCGGGCCAGTGGTCCCGGGGATCATCACGCGCCGAAACAAAAAAACGGCCGCACGAATAAATTCGTGATCCCTCGACGCCGATCTCTATTGCGACGTAGCCGAGCAGGCCCGAATCCCAATCCGAGTGCGTCAACCACAACTTTCGAAAACATTCGCAAATTGCTAAGGGGGCTTCGTATTGGTCAAACGAGGCGACCTGTTATTAATGGTTTGGTATGTCACTATCTAATCTTACTTAGTAACGGCGTTAGCGTCACATCGCTGGTCCTGTAGAGGCCGTTTCAGTCAAAAGAATAATGTTACGGCCAGAACAAAAGTTTCCCATATCCTTAACCTGACAACATTGATGTGGACCCCCTTTGGGGCGGAGACGAGCTTTACGGCGAGTGCTGGCACCGTGGGCTATCCCGATTAATTTCAGGATTCATCGCAAGCCCGAACAGGAGAAGGATCCGAAAGTCACGCTCCTCGATCTGGCCGCCGCCATGGTGCGCGAAGTGGCCGAGTGGGTCCCCGACTCGCCACTCCCCAGCACTGGGCTGCCACCTTGCCGAAGACGTCCTAGCAATCCCCGGAGGTCACGATTCGTGGCAAGCGGCACACGCGTCTCGTCTCCGCGCATCGCGTCTTGTGGGATGAAACCTGTCGGGACCAGCTGGTGTTGATGGTCTTCGTCCGCGATCCCTCGGAACAGCACCCCGAGGGTTTCTTCTTTACCACCGATTTGACGGCCACGGCCGTCGCGGTATTGGAACCTTACGATGGGCGTTGGACCATTGAGGAAACCTTTCGCGCTGTCAAGCAACAATTGCGTGCAGAAACGCCGCAAAGTTGGGCCCGAACTCACGGCGATCCTTGTTGACCTACGGATTGGTGTGGCTCTGGTCTCTATTCACCAAAGGGGACCATCCCGCGTTCAAAAAACAGCCGTGGTACCCAAGAAAGCATGTGCCCTCATTCATCGATGCCATCGCGACTCTAAAGACCGCCCTGTGGGCCGACCCAATGTTGGGGAAACCGCATCCAGCCCGATTTCCTCGAAAATCACCCCCGAAATTATCCGGATCTCATCAGAGGCGGGATGAGCCGCTACGGTCGTGAACAAAAAACCGCAAACTCCACAATTGGGGTGAGGGTAAATCGCCGTATACTGCCGTCTTAGCTCCGGCAAGAATTCGCCCTATCTGGAACGGCTGCATTGCCCCGTAAGCTTCACAAGGCTCGTTGCCAATGACCCCTGCCGGAATCCACCTGCACTTACCATTCAGAGTGAGCAGATTCTAACCCCATGACTTTGAGCACCTTCGTGTCGCAACGTCTGGACCAATCACCATGGGCGCTGGTCCTCGCCAGATAGCAAAACCTATCGCGGTGATTCCCTGCTCTCGCCTCGACTATGAATCCGTTGAGGTGCACTATTCGGGAAGTGGCAGCGTTGGATGTGGTAAGATCGTAAAAGTTTCGGAGGTGTTTTGTCATGAATCGACCCAAGGATGACCGGGGATCGGCGAGGAAACCCACCTGGGCGTCGACGGTACTGTGGGTGGCGCTTTTGGTTGTGGTAGGTGTTTCTTTGTCGATCCTGCTCGACGCCCACTCAAAACTGGCGCACCATCTCCCCAAAGAGTGGATCGATCTCATCAGGGCCGGGGTAGTTTTGGTGGTCGGGGCAAGTATCTCCCGATTGTTAGAGCGGCGCCTATTTGGACTGTCCATTGATAAATTAGGCCCTCAACACGCCACGGCTCTGCGCTATTTTAGTAGACTGTTACTGTTTGTCGTGGTTTCCGTATCGGTCCTGACTGCATTTGGCGCGGGCCTGCCTAGTTTGATTTTTGGTGGTACGTTTTTGACGGTGGTCATTGGATTGGCCGGTCAAACCATTTTTTCTAATATCATTGGAGGGCTGTGGCTCATATTTTTTCGGCCCTTCCACATTGGCAACACCATCGGCGTGGTGACGTGGCAATATCCGATATTGATGCCCTCGTTTCCTCATGAGGCGGTTCGCCCCATGTACATTGGCCGGGTGTTGGATATCAACTTGATGTATACAGAAATCCTGAATCAAGATGGATATCCGCAACTGATTCCGAACGGGATTTTGACCCAGTCTTTTATTGAAAACCGATCTAACGTGGGCGTGCGCCGAGTTCGGATGCGTTTCGATATGCCCTACGAGATTAAGTCCTCGATATTCACTCCGCGCCTTCGAGAGGCCTTGACCTCTGAGTTTCCAGGCGCCGTGGACACCGCGGCTGAGGTATTTGTGGAGGATATCTATCCGACGGCATACTCTGTAGTGGTATGCGTGTATTCCGCTGACAAGGAAGATGTAGTTCGCGACCAGGTGCTCAGCATAGCCATTGATTTAGGCGATGAGCTTCGAGAGGGGCAGCAAAAGTCGTTTGGGGACTCATGATGGCGGAGAGAGCGGGGGCATTCGTCACTACTGGATGGGTTTAGACCGAGGCCGCCACGCCATGTGTAGAAAATTTGCTGCTCAGGTGTCCCACCGGTGATGAAACTTGGCCACGATCATCAGCCAAGTTTCATCACCGGTGGGATTAAGACGAAATTCGGCGAAAACCCAGTGGTTATCGTAGGGTAATCACCACGTTCAACAAGGTAAGGACCACGCGCCTCGGCTCCCGTGAGCACCGCGCGATGGAACTTTCAGCGAGCGCCCTACACGTATCGTCCGGGATTTAAAGTGCGGTGATACAACCACGAAAGAGCTGTCACCACGCCAACCCTTGACACCCCTGCGGTTCCAGGAAAAGCAGCTGATCTGAGCCTCCCCATGGGCTATTTGGTGAGATTCTAAGGAAACCAAGGGCTCGCTGCGGGGACCGTCGATCCGCGCCGAAAGGTTAGCATAAGCAGCCGATGCGCTGTAAGTTCCCGTGACATACCATAATCCCGATAAGATCCAGGCCCAAAACATACATAAATGAAGGCCACAGATGTCCATCCCGAATCATGGTAGACGGTAAGGTCGACCCAGTTATTTTACGCCATCTTGAGCGCGGAAGGGTCAGAGATCTTCTTTACGACCTTGCCCCCCAGTAACCAGGCCAAGGCCTTATCGATATAGGTGTCCCAAAACGCCCAATCGTGTCGGCCAGGGCCCTCCACATATGAGTATTTCATGCCCAGGCGTTCAAGATGATCACGATAACTGCGGTTGGTGTCGATCAAGGGGTCTTCGGTGCCACAAGCGAGATAGATACGGGGCAGGTCGTTGCCCAGTGGAAAAATGCGGCTGGCCAGAGCTTTTACGTCTTTGTCACTGCCTTCAAGTTGAGATAGCGGGCCGAATACAGATTCTAAGTAGCTCCTCCGGGCGAAGACCCACTCGGCCTCGTCGGTGGATTCCACCGCGCGCTCGGTAATCAACGCCGACGATAGGGCAATGATGGCACCAAAGGTGTGGTGGTATTTGAGGCCGTTGCGCAGCGCCCCATATCCCCCCATCGACAATCCCCCAACCGAGGTGTCGTCCCGGCGATGCGACAGTGGGAAGAGTTTTCGACTCTCGGACACCAACTCGCGTCCGATGTAGTCTCCATAGTAATTTTGGGAAGCTTCCTGGTCGACGTAGAAGCTGTTATCCCCAGACGGCATGATGACGGCCACGCCATGGTCGCTGGCCAACTGCACGATACGGCTGCCGAGGATCCAACTGGTATGTGTTCCAGTAATCCCATGCAACAAATAAAGTGTCGGTAGACTGCCGGCAAAACTTGGGTGGTCGGTTGGAATGATAGCTGAGTAGTTCACCTGCCGCATCAGTGCGTTCGAAAAGAAAGAGACATTGACTAAAGCCACTAAAAGACCTCCTCAGGATGAATCGTACTATAACCAATGACCATAGTATATGGTGACTGTCTACGATTCCGCCCTTAAGGGCGGATCTTTCGACTACCGGCAAGCGCGGACGATAGCCGAAGCTCTCTCTCCTTAAGGCGGGGTTGCATCGCAGGGGGGGGTGACGACACCCTCACGACTGCGGGCGTGCTACGGTCGCACCGGTCACCCGGTATTCCGATCAGATCTTCCACCCCGAACAGCGTCTACGCGCCGCCTTTATCCCGGCGACCTGGGGAAAAGGTCGGGTAGCCGTGCGAATCGCAGAGGGTAACCAAGAAGTTGACGCCGAAATCCAGCCCGACCTCCTGCCGAATCTCTCTCAAATTGGGTCCAGGAATCTCTCGGGTCATCGGAACCTGGAGGAAACACCGACCACGCCAATGGACTAAACGGGTCGTGTCCAAGCGCCTGGAGCCGGCGAAGAAATGTTCCGTCCTCTGCCGGGCAAAGGACACCTGCATGCGGCCCGGGAGCGTATTGAGGGAGAATCCATCAACCTCGAGGAAGGGAATAGTCGCGATTGAAGACGAGATCCAAAGCCGGGTTCGTAAACTGCACCCGGGTCCCTGGATGGTCATTCGCCAACATCTCTGGCAGCTGGCAATGACCGTTTTGATCACTGATGGGGCCATTTGGGACCGCAACCCCCACTGTGCTCGCAAGGGTCGATATGTGTCGTCGTGCAGCGCGATTTGCTGGAGGTTCTGGATTGAGTAAACAAATTCCGCGACGTAATGACATCCTGGGCGATAGGCATCGACGGCCTGCGGAAGACACGTCGTCGGCACCGGGGTCGGATATCATTGGGATTTCGCAGTCAAAGCGAGTGCTATTCCACGATCTCCCGGGAATTTATCCATAATATCAGACTACTTCGGGTAGTGAACGCGCCATGCCGAGGAGGAGCCGCTCCGTGTTTTGATGGCGAGAGGCTTCTGACATCCTTCCGTCAGTTTTTCAGCGAAGGCAGGGACGGGTCAATCCATTAGCCCTGATCAAGCGTCTCAATACGTCTTGATTCGAGGATTTTGCGGCAGTATCGCAATGTGCTCTTGCGCCTGTGCCCGCACGGCTTGATGAGCTGCGACCAACTTGTGAGCAATGGCTCGATGCAGTTTCGCGGACCGTCAATCCTCCTGTGGATGACCGTATGACTGAGTCCTACCGCCGTTTTTTAAAAATGTGCCGAATGTCGCGTTCACGACTTCATTCATACGGAGTATTTATTAAGGAGCGAAAGTGTTGCCGTGTTTCGCTTTCGCAAAGGACCAAAACCCCACGCTTCGACAAAAGCTGATATCCGACCTCGCGAACTAAGGCACCGCCCATTTTCTAGAAACATGCCTCGAGTCTAGGTGTTGGCGCTAACTGGTTTTGTCATCACTTCCACTAACTCTCGTGCCATCAGATACCCCACTGATCAGGGCCAGACCTAAAGTCGAGATCAGCCCAAATGGCTGGGATTCGCTGATTGACGCACCCAGAAAACCCACTGCC
>DAHXNH010000012.1 GCA_027365485.1 Clostridiales bacterium | reverse complement strand
TTTGATCCACCATTTCATCGACCGACTCTACTCAGTGCTCTATAGGGCAGCGGACATCCGGCGCCCTCGGCGTTGTGCCTGCGCCATGAAGGCATATTTCTGGATGTCATGGGAAGAGGAATGGGTGTGAGACCGGCGTTGTGTAGTCATTAGGCTACTTTGTGCTCTCGGACGAGGCGTTTCTCAGCACCCTCGTATGGACTTTTGACAAGATGGACAAGAATATAAGGCCACGGCCTTCTGTGATGACGTGAGAACCCGTTGCGGTGGGTATAAATCGATCGGTGTAAATCCCGCGCTATCACGTTGACTGAAACGCAATAGCCCCTTGACCGCATCTTGCGCGATACGTATAATAACTAAGCGTGGTTTAACGACCGCGCCGTGCGTGGGGATGTAGCTCAGTTGGGAGAGCGCTTGAATGGCATTCAAGAGGTCAGGGGTTCGACTCCCCTCATCTCCACCATGTGACCCCATGGTCTAGAGGCCTAGGACATCACCCTTTCAAGGTGGTAACCCGGGTTCGAATCCCGGTGGGGTCACCATGCTTATGGGCCATTAGCTCAGTTGGTTAGAGCATCCGCCTTTTAAGCGGAGTGTCGAAGGTTCGAGTCCTTCATGGCCCACCATAGTTACAGGCCAGTAGCTCCAATTGGTAGAGCAGCGGTCTCCAAAACCGCCTGTTGGGGGTTCGAGTCCCTCCTGGCCTGCCATATGCGGGTGTAGCTCAATGGTAGAGCCTCAGCCTTCCAAGCTGATTACGTGGGTTCGATTCCCATCACCCGCTCCATTTAGACGGGGCTTTAGCTCAGCTGGGAGAGCGCCTGCTTTGCACGCAGGAGGTCAGCGGTTCGATCCCGCTAAGCTCCACCATGCACCATTTGATACTGGGGAGTCGCCAAGTTGGTAAGGCACGGGACTTTGGATCCCGCATTCGCAGGTTCGAATCCTGCCTCCCCAGCCAATAAAATTTGAGCCCTGGAGCGTGTTCCAGGATTTTTTTTTGCCATCAATACGGTCCAAATAGCCCGCCATCCACACGAGCCGGATGCCTCTTTGATTTCTCGTGCTCCCGACTGATCATTTCTGTTGTTTTTTTCAGGATTTTTCGATCCCCTCCGAGAGTTTTCATAAAAGATTCAGGAGAATAGTTCACACACTTCTGGTTGGTCCTGGGTATCGCCTTGCCGGTCCACCAGGATGGGGTGCCTTAGGTTGACTGCGGCATAATACTTTGCATGATGTGCCAGGTTCGACCTTGGTTGGCGCTGGCGTATGTGACGCGAGCCGTGTGTCCTTGAATGGCCACGGATAAGAGCAGCAGGCCTGTGGAGGTTTCGGCGATCGTCGGGGCCCCGGCGGTGCTGAGGTTCGGAATCGGATACGGATGTTCATCCCACTTGAGACCAGCGTCTGTGGTGCGATAGACATCGAGAAGCGGGGCCGTCCGATTGGCTTGGGCGATGATGCCAACGGTGGATGATACAAAACGCATGACCACCGGCGTGGCTTGGCCGAGGAAATAACGGCTGCCCGGGAGTGCACAGACCGTCTCTGGCTCGCCAGAGCAGGAATAGTCCATCAGATGCCACGTCGTTCCTCCATTGGTCGTCATGAAGAGATACGACGGTTCCCAAGCGGTCATATCTGCTAGCGATGCGCCGCTCACCAATAGCCAGTCCTGGGTACGGCCATGCCGTTGAAGGATGCGTTGAGTGATGGTGGCCGAACTCCCGGGCATTTGATTCAATGGCGAGCGTAGTAACGCCGTGACCGCTTGGGTCGCGGTCAGCGGGGCGGGAAATCGCACCCGGCTCAGCATGTGCTGACTCAGTCTGGTGGCTTCACGCGTCCGGCGCCTCCAGGTCAATTGCAACGTCAGGCCAGTCCCGGAAGGCAGGGTGGTTTCGGCGACGTAGGTCGGTCGTTCGGCAATGGTTTGATGCCAGGAGATGACGTACGGGCTGTTCGCATTCCGGAGAAAGGGGCCCGACGGTACATTGCCTACCAAGGGCAGAAAGCCCATGAATCGATACCGCGTCAGCGTTAGTTGGCCTGTCTGACCAGTGAACGTGACGGTTCTTGGTCGAATCCCTAAGTTTGCACCCATGCTTTTGCGCCAGGTATGTGGCACCCGCAAGGTCGTGCCAAACACCTGCACCTGGCGCATCGCGGGTAATGCCGGCGTTCGTGGCTGGCTCAGTGCCGTGAGCATTCCGAAGCCCAGGACCACCCCCGCCAAGGTTGCTGCGGCGCCAACTATCCACCGACGACGAGTCCTCACTATCTTACGCACCGATCCGTCACTCTCCTTCGTCACGCGTTTGTGCTGGTTCATTGGAATAACGCTAGGAACGTTATAAAGGTTACCGTTCCTCGTGTCCTGTCATTGCCACTGCCAGGCATTCTTAAGTGCACATTTCTGGTCGTTAATGCCACGAATGAGGCAGATTCCGAACGTCGTACTTCGGGCGTCTACGCCCCGGTGATTTTTTAAAGTTCAAAGACGCGGTACCGCGAGTGGCTCACTTCCGCGTCAGAAACTCATGTCAACAGGTAGGAATTCTTCTTGAAATCTGAGCACCGCAAAGCGGTGCAAGGTCGGTGCGATTACTTATTGTTATAGGCACGAATAAACCCGTGGTCGATACCAGCCTACGACAATATCGTCCTTAAGGTCGACGCCTTCAACTGACGATGATTGGAAATCGTTATGGGAGTCGTGGTCCCATCAGCATTCGACCGTACTAACGCAGGGTGATTGCTCTGCCGAACCACATGAAATCTTAGGGTTTCGAACGCACTCAGCACTTAGGACAGTGGCGCATCTAGAAAAATCGGTGGTCAGACATGCGCTCCGCGGACCATGATGTTAATCACCGGATCGACTGAATCGAGGACCTCGGCACCAAAGGTCTCGAGATGGAGTTGAATAGCGCTTTGGACGTCCGCCAACTCCGCCTCCGTCGACTGCTGAGGCGGCATCGTTTCTCACCACCGGGCCAATGCCTGTTTGGACTCGCCTAATCCCGATTCGAGCCGTTGCCGTGGGGAAAGGTCACCGTAACCCATTAAATGGTGCGCTTTTGATGGATTCAGTCCGTTATTCCCAACTGGGTGAACGTAATGTTGCTGAGGCTTCCCATTTGGGACGAGAATGCCTATCGAGGCTCAGCAGATTATGGTTACCTTCAGTGTTATACTGCGCGCGGATGAAATGTAAGGGTTTGATGCCAAATCTGTGGGTGCCTCAACACCATCTTGCATAATGGTTTCCACCACGATGGCGCTCCCCCAAAAACGCAGGCTATGGCCCCGCACGAACCATGGGCGTGCTTTAGAACTCAATGGGATCTTAAGAATCATCTGGAATCGCTGCCATCTATCTTCGCGTGGGGGGGCATTTTTTCACCCCAGGGCGGTCAGGCAAAGTGAGACTACCATGGCCAAACAACTTGGGACTTGACACTATGGGTACCGAGGAATCCTCGCGACGGCCATTATCGCCGATGTCCTATCCGATCCACCGCAATGGTCAGTTCTGAGAAGACGTCATCTTAGATCGACGCTATCCTCACCCCGCCAGCCTCTATGACGCCATTCCTTTGATACTGCATGCTGGGGAGGAGACAGAACGGGGATGGACTCCCGTCCTCAGAACGATTCGGAATATGCCGTGTGTACTCGTGTAAGCATACCCACCTACAAAGGAGAATCCCATGGACCGATGGATGCCTCTGGAATCTTTGGCGCCCCTTGTCGAACCCTTGAAGGCCCGGACTTTTCGACTGTCCTTCTTTGATGAGCCGACCCCTGACGAGTCTCTCGCTCGCTATGTGTGGATCACTTGCCTCCGATGGATCCCAGGACCCCAACAGGAACCCTTTGCACCGTATACCGGTTGGGAGCTGAATCGTCACGGATCCGAATCCTGGGCCGTCGTGCGCTTTGACGGCTCTCAGGATACCCAAGAATTGGAGAAAATATGCTCGATCCCCCGCATTATGGACGCGTTTGACGCCTTCCCGGACCGTCTGAACATCGTCGGATTCACCAACCAGTGGCACCATTGGTTCCGCGCAGGAGCGCATTTTGACTGGGCGCAAAACTGGGCTGACGCCGTATGCTGCATTCTGCATTCCTGGTCGGTTACCCTGACCACGGATTGTTTGCGATTCGTGCCCACGATTATGCGCATAGACCATCATCCGTGCGTGTTGCTGGTATGATGTCGCACTCGTTCCTGGCTACTTAAGAATAGCAATGATATTGGACCGAGCGTGAAGGCATCGCCGTTTGAGGTTGCGGCGGCGATGTTATCGGGGAAAAGCCTCGCGCGGCATCGTTGCCACCGCGTATTCCTCCCGTTAAGGCCATCAGGGAAATTGCTTCCGAA
>DAHXNH010000406.1 GCA_027365485.1 Clostridiales bacterium | reverse complement strand
GCATAGCCTTCATATGAGTCCACCCGGCTCCCTTGACCGCATTACTTTTTTGGTATCCTTCCCGCAAATAGACGGTTTGCCCACTACGAGTGGTAAAAGACGCCACTTCGTCTTCGTTGTAGGAAGGACTAGCGGTCGGGACCGATGGAGTGGCAGGTGTTCCTGACGAATATACGGTACTCGGTGGCGATGTCATGACCGATGATGACGACGGGGATTCAGCTTCAGACAGTCCCACCGAAGGGATGGCCGCAAACGCCGTAGTGGTCATCCCCAGTAACGGCAAGGCCAGCAAGGCACTGACCATTCGCCAGGAGACCCATCGTGATTTCGTCTTCATGAACGTTCAACCTTTCGTCATACCGAAGGGGTTGATTTATTCACGTCCATTGTTGTCGGTGAATTCCCTTCTGAATAGATATGTTTTGTATATAATCGTAATCTCCTGCTTTGCTGGGAAATCTTTCTTTTCGCGAAGTTGTTCCCTCCACCTGATTAGGATCTAGGGCCACGGCTATAAATGTCGGTCTGAAAATCCTCGGGCGTCGAAGACAACTCGCCTGATGGTTCGCTCAAAAGCGCCAACCTCGTTGTATTAACGGGGGCGTATGTGCTACAGGTCGGGTTTGACCACGCCCAGCCTTAAGGAATTAACGGGCAGGCGGGTGCCCCATGACCGTGCAGATTGCAGACGACCCGATATGCTCCTAGCGACGCGCCATTACGCCCAAAACGGCATGACACAGGTAGACTACCAGCTCGGTTGATTTCGACGCCTTTCATCCGTAACCATTTGCTTGCAATCGGCGTTAAGTCAGGCAAGAACGACACGATTGGCTAGGGGGGCTTGAAGCGCATGACTCGAACATCCACGCACCTCCGATTACGCTCCAAAAACGGCTCATTCCTGCGTTGGCCCAGGGTATTGGTCCTTCCGCTGATGCTCTTAGGGTCGATTGCCATGGTGTGGATCCATACCGCGCTGGCTTCTGTCCAGACCGGGCGTCTTCCCCAGGGCGTGCCTAATCCCGACTTTTGGTGGGCCGTGCCTCACTTAGAAGAAACCCACCTGCCGATCATTTTGCCAACCTGGCTGCCCAATCAGGGCCGAGCCAACGCCACATTTGATCCCCAAACCTTAGGCGGCATGCCTCCCATCAACCTATCGACCTGGACCAATGGCAGCCAGCATTCGGCAGCGGGCCCCGGTTATAGCATCGGTGTGGGCTACATCGGGGCGGTGGCGGTACCGTTCGATAACCTCCAAAAATTTGTGCCGACTGCGGTACCACGTGGACTCCATTCAGAATTTGTCTGGTCGACCGATGGACGGGATTCACCCCCGGTGAGCATTACCGTCGTCCATCCGACCCGTCCGATCCGGTTGCTGGGTACGCCGGTGGCCCTTGGTCATGGAATTACCGCGTACTTGACCGTGGATGAATCCGGGGGCAGCGTGGGCAACTTCGTGAATGTCAGTCTGTGGTCCGGTCCGGATATTGTGACCGTGCAGTATCCGAACTTAGCGCGAGAGGATGCCGTCCGCATCGCGGCAAGTTTAGTACGCGTCCGCTTGCCCCGCGCACTCGTCTTGTCCTATCGAACAACCCGACTAACCCTGATACCGCTTGGGCACTCACACCGGATCGCTGGCCACGTGGCGTTTGGCTATCACTATCAATTGACACACATAAAACCGACCAAAGCCCTGCGCGTTGAACCCGTTCCAGCCAAGGTGCCCGCGTCGGTGCCATTGCCAGCAGTTCCTAATTCCGCGATCGTCACCAGCTTGGCCCTCCCCGACCAGATTGCGCTCAGTGATCTGACCGACAGGCAATGGCGCCATAGTCTCGTCGCCGTCCCCGAGACAGTGTTGATGCCATCGTGGCTGCCATCCGCCCAGTACATGCCTCTGGTCGCACCGACCCCGATCGCGTCGAAGACCGCAGATGGATACTATCTCGGGGTCGTCTCCAATTTCCCGTATCAGAGCTACATGTTCTGGTCCTATGGCCCGCTGGCGAACATCCCCAAGCTTACGAGGACACGGCATGTAACGATTGAGCCGAGGCTGACCGGGGTCGTCGGCTCATACCCGGGAGGCCGGGAGCTTAAGTTTCGGGTACCACCCTACCACATTACGGCTCGCGTCTTTTTTGCTACCGGAGGCCAACTCGGACCGGTTCCATCTCATCCGACCGCATTTCTACTGGCTCGAGCACGACAGGTGTTGGAACCACTGGTGGTCGTACAAGCCACGACCGGTCGACTATCGCGACCGAGGGGAGCAGAGGCGGTTTCCTTGCCCTGGGGAAGGGGATGGCTCACGGTTAACGCGGCCCATGTCCAAGCGCACCTAAACTTTCGATGGCACGGCCATCTCTACCAGGTTACGACTCGCGGACTTCTTGCCACCCGCCCCCTCCTCCTGAAAATTACTCGTCACTTGACTCCCATGGAATGATCTCGGTCGCCGTAACGGTTTCTCGAACGAAGCCTCCGATCGTGAGCTAACGATCTGATCGCTCCAATCCCAACGCTTCGTGGTATGTATCAGAATACAGAACACTATTCGTTGAAAGCGTCGACCGCAACCCCCGCGAACGGATTTCAGTTCTTCATCCCTGCGCAAGAGGCATTAGCCTTTCACTTATTAGATCGGTTTGACGATTGATTTGGGGCCAGAAATGTTCAACCTGTATCCGGAGAGGGAATCGTCTGTCGCGCCGCCGGACATTTCTCCGATGGAAACGACCATTGAGGCGGTCACTCCAAAGCCGGACGGAGTTCCGGTAGCGCCTGTTGGTGCACCCGGTGCAGAGAGATTTGACTCCGAACTGAGGTAGCCGCGGCGTGGCGTTGAGGAATCGCCTGCCAATAGAGTGGATCCCGGACGCAGAGGTCTTGAGTGGCCAGCAGTTGGTCGAACAGGAGCTACTACTCGAAGACGGAGTTGATCCCGATCTCATTTCCGCCGCTGCCGATAGACATCAATCACCGACCACGATACCCAAGGCTTCCCAATTCGGGCCGCCCCGGGACCCTCAGCTGAGCGAATCCCGTCCCATGCTTCATCCCCTCCTTCACAAGGCACCCAGGCTCAGCAGATAACCATGGACCAGGAAGTGATAGTAGGTCCACAGAATCTCGCTGAGGTGATGCGCCGTTTCGGTATGCGGCCGAATGATAGCAAAGACGCCGTCGGAGACCGTGTTTTCAAAAAGCAGAACCGCATCCTGCATACAGCGCGACTCCAGTGGAGTGGACAACCTTCATGCGACGCATCAATTCTTGGAATGGACCTGCGACAGTTCCATCCCCGTCCCCCAGAACAATTCCACAGACTCGACCTTTCTGGCCTCCATGACGTTAAATATAGTGTCGCCCACCTGGCAAAGGTTGCTAAAGATGTAACTTCTCATTTAGGGTCTTAACAGAGGCTTTTACGCCTGAAGAAAATCGATCAAAATCGCCTGTCTAGTGGCATTAACGGGCAGTTGCGACACGAGGGTCCACGGATGGAGTGGGCGCGTAGATTGGAGGCCTGGAATCTCTCAGGTGCGCGCCCCAGGTTTGTGCTCAAAGAATCTGACCTCGCCTTGACGTGCGGTGCCGGTAACGG
>DAHXNH010000004.1 GCA_027365485.1 Clostridiales bacterium | reverse complement strand
ACGGGAATCAACCGTCCCTCGCGCTCCCATTTCCGGAGCCCTTCGATACTCATCCCGAGCATCTTTGCGGCCTTGCCAATACTGACAAACTGTTCGTCCATCGTTCTATCACCTAAATGAATTATAACATATTGTATGACGTAATTGTATATGTATCACAAACAGTTGCAACCTCCTCTACCATTGATTCGTCATCCGGAAGGTGTCGTGATCCGTACCTGATGGCATGATGACCTACGGCCACCGCATCCTTGGAAGAGCACGATCTCGGATGCGCCATCTCGCGCCCTCGGAGCCTTATCGTTCAAGGCATTTCGCCTCGAAGGCCGATCGTCTCTTAATATATTGCCCAGCGACACCCGCATTTAATTCCTTCTTGCTCATCAGAGCGACGCTCAACCACCCCCTAAACCCCCAACCTTTGTGGCCAACGCACGCTTCGCCCTGAAAACCAGCTATCGGGTATTGGGAGACGGAAGGAATTTTGCCGGCGATAGAGAAACTCTTTTATGGAGAGTTCGCTTCCTGAACTGGCTCCAGAGCACCCTTAGTGGTGTTCGGCACTCGGATCTTTTGTCTAGATATAAAGAGGAGACTTCGTTCGTTGTTCAAATTCATTCATTGTGCTGACCTTCACCTGGATAGCCCATTGCATGGACTTTCCGCGAAATCTGACGTGCTGGCACGAGACATTCGCTCCGCTAGCCGGAGGGCCTTGGCTAACCTGGTGAAGGTCGCCATCGATGAGAAGGTGGCTTTCGTGGTCATTGCCGGCGATGTCTATGACGGCGACTGGCCCGATTATCGCACCGGACTTTACTTCAACTCATGCATGGCCCAACTCGGTGAGGCGGGTATCTTGGTGTTCAAGGTCAGCGGCAATCATGACGCCGCCAGTCAAATTAGCCGCCACCTAGTCTTGCCGGACAACGTCAAGGCATTTTCGGTCGACCATGCCGAAACTTACTACGTCGAAGCGCTTAACGTTGCCATCCACGGTCAAGGCTTCAAAGAACGGGCGGTGACGGCCAATTTGGTTCCAGGCTATCCCCCGCCGACACCCGGAGCGATTAATATTGGCGTTTTACATACCTCCGTCGAAGGACAGGGCGGCCACGAAAATTATGCTCCCTGCCGACTTTCCGATCTGACCGAAAAAGGTTACGATTATTGGGCTCTGGGCCATATTCACAAAGCGGGAATATTGCACCGAAATCCTTTTGTGGTCTATTCGGGAAACCTCCAGGGGCGACACGTCGGCGAAACCGGCGCCAAAGGCGCGATGTTGGTGAGTTGTGATGCGGGTCAGTTCGCCGTCGACTTTGTTCCGCTTGATGTCATTCGCTGGTTTCGCTGCCAGGTAGACCTCGGCAAAGTCGTCGAAGACCGCGATTTAATGACCCAGGTCGCTCGCTCCGTCACCAAAGTAGCGGATGAGAATCCTAGCATCCCTCTGGCCGTCCGTCTGGAGCTTTCAGGGGCGACGCCGCTCCACGGCAAATTCCTGGCCCAAAGCGAATACTACCGTAGCGAAATCGAGAATGCGGCGACCTTGGTCGCTCCGGGAAGACTTTGGCTAGAGAAAATCGAGTATAAAACTACGCCTTTGCTCGAATCTTCCTTTCCGCCTCAGCTTTCATCCGACGCCCTCGTCACTCTGCGCCAGACCATGGCACGATTGATGGACGACGAAGCCTTTCTCGAAGCGTTCAGCCAACATGCGGCTTCGCTAGCCATCCGCTTAGGTGCCTATGGCTCGCGTGAAGACGCGAGCTTGATGCAAAGTGCAGAAGACGTGCGACAGTTGCTGCCTGATGCTGAGGCTCTTCTCTCCGCGTTAATCTACCAGGGAGGGGGTGAAGCGCTGTGAGAATCCAACGCATTGGCATCCAATCTGTGCTGCATTACGACGATTTTGACTTAAACCTCGGTGAAGGACCTAGCCGACTGCATATTCTCCATGGTCCTAACGAGGCGGGCAAAAGCACACTACTCCGAATCCTGCTGGATTTGTTCTACGGAGAATCGTCCCGAGATTTCCTCCGAAACGCTTACACCCCGTCGTCGCGAATCGACGCCACCCTCAAGCTTGATTCCCCGTCATCGGTGCCCAAGCGCGTAGAACGCAAAAAGTTCCGAAGTCGCCTCGTCCTGTCTGATCAATCGGATCTGAGCGAAGAGGTTTTAGGGCGAGATTATCTCGCGGGATATGATCGCCAGCGATTCGCCCTGCTGTTCGGATTTGACCACCAGACACTTCGCGACGGCGGGGAAAACCTCATGCGTTCGGGAGGCCATGCCGGCATTTCTCTATTTGAAGCAGGATCCGGTATTCAGCATCTGCAAAATCTACTTGCCGATTTAAGTAAACGCTCAACGGACTTGGTCGACCCCACGTTTCGCTCCAACTCTAACCGCGAGTTGAGTCAAGCCCTGCGCGCCTATCAACAGGCCGAAGCTTCCAAACGCAGCGCCAGTCTCCGTGCCGAGGACTGGCAAGGCATGCGTGAGAGCATTCACCGCCTGGAACAACGCGCCTCCGCTTTGACCCTTGCCCTCCAGCAGCAGCGGGCCCAGCAACGAAAAATTGAACGAGCCTTACGGGTTCTACCTCCCTTAGCTACCCTACATGGCCTACGGCAAGAATTAGAGCGCATGGACACGAACGTGCTGGTGCCCGATTCCGTGGTGGATCGGGTTCCGACGGTGATCGACGCCATCGCTTCGCTGCGAAAGCAACTGACCGTGGAAACCCAAGAGCGCGATCGCTTTCGCCAACAGCTTGAGGCAATCAGCCGTGATCCCCTCGCCATCGAACACGCAGAGGCTATTTTGCTTTTGCATGAAGGAGTTCTGCAGTTTGAAACCTATCGCGACCAAGAGATGCCTGAAGTGCAAGAAACCATGCTTCGGCTACGAAGCGCCATCCAGGCCCAACTGGCCGACCTGGCCCCGGCGGCAACATTGGAGACCCTAGAGACTTTGCGCATCCCCCTGGCCGACAGAAAACCCCTCTTGGAAATCCTTCAAGCCTTGCCCCAAGCAGAGGCGAGTTGGCAGGAAAGTGAGCAGCGCTTTCAAGAGATGATAAGCGAACAGCAGACCGTCTTGCACACGCTTAAGCAGTTGGGCCCCCTTCCCGATACTGCCGAATTGGACGAAGCCATTGCCGAAATTCGAGCGCATGGAGACACCCAGCAACAGTTAGCGGACTTAAGCAAAAATCACCAGAAGAAACAGGCTCAGTTAGAAAAAATCCTCAAAAGACAAACCGTATACACCGGAACGGTACATGACTTAATTGGCATGACAGTGCCGCTTCGAGCCACGGTGGCCCGGTATCAAGAGGAGTTCTTGACGCTTCGAACCAAGATTCAACAAACCCAGGCAGAGTTGCAAAACGCTAGCGCAAAATTGCGCGCCAACCAAAGCGAACTCGATACCTTGAACCATCAGGGTGGCGTTCCGGTCGCCGCCGAACTTCAGGCCCAAAGACGCCATCGCGATTACGGCTGGAGCCTCATTAAACAGGTCTGGCTGGATCAGGTGAAAGATGATCCGAACATCCAAGGGTTCGCCCGTGACCAATCCCTCGACCGCGCCTTTGAGGACGCAATGGCTAAATCCGATGAGATGGCCGACCGCATGTGGCAAGAGGGTACGGCAGTGGCCCGCCGTCAGACCCTCCTGGATGAAACGTCGGCCGGCGAAACGCAAATCCTGTCGTTGACCCAACACCTTGAAAGAGACACGAATGAGTTCGGCCAATTGAACGCGACTTGGCAAGCAGAATGGCGTCAAACCTCCATCACAGCCAAAGATCCCGAAGAAATGAAAGAGTTTCTCGACACCGTCTACACTCCCCTCGTTGAAGGGTGCGAAGAACTCGACCATCTCGCGGACCAAAAAGACCGTCTCTTAGCCATTCGCGCCCAAGACACGGCCCGCTTAGAAACGTTGCTGGTCGCGGTGGGATCCTTCAGCCAAGGCCAGGGAGCTTCCTCAGACTTGACTGCGCGGCTCCTTCAAGCGGAAGAATATCTTCAAAACGCGCGCCTAACCCTCACCCGCCATCAGGCGTCGGTGGCGCAGCAAGAACTTTTGGAGCGACGACTAGTTCAAGAGGAAAAGACCCGAACCAAAGCCCGCAACCATTACGATGAATTGGTTGAAGCCTGGAGGACGCTTCGCGAGCGCTACCCCGCGCTCCCCGAAGGTATCGACGCCGAGGTGTCGTATCTACAAGCGTTGCAGACCCTCTTTGAGAAGGCTCAAGAATTGGAAGGTTTAGAGGCGCGCCGGGCCCGCATCGAAGCGGCCTTGGCCCAATTTCATGCCAGGGTTCAAGTCACGGCGGCTGCTTTGAACGAGGACGCTCGGGACCTCCAGTCCATCTCCCTTTTAGTCCGAAAACTGCGCGGGCGTCTCGAGGCGGCACGATCGTCCCAAGAAACCTTTGCCCATATCGAAAGCGAGGCCCGAACCCACGAGGAACATATCGAAACCATCCGAGCAAATCTAGGCCACCTTGACGCCGAACTCGACGCCTATGTTCGGGAATACGGGGCCCTTGACGTCGATGATTTGAATCAAAGAGTGCGAACGTCTCTCACCTATCAACAAGCGCTTCACGCTTATACCAACCAGGAAGGCATCGTTTTGCAGGCCGCCGGCAACGGATACTCACTGCCCGAGTTAGAGGCAGAACTAGCGACCTTCTCTGACACCCCAGAGCAAAAGGCTCTAGAAGACCTCCTGAATCAAAGCACTCAGGAAATGGAAGGCTTGGAAAAGGACCTAGCCGAGGTCAACCGGCAACTGATTGAACAGCGAGTGGCCTTTGGAGCGCTTGATGGGCAAGACACCCTGGCTACCGACCACGCCCAAGAGGCCCAAGCCTGCCTGATCGAGATTGACCGCATTTGGAACGAATATCTCCGCGTGGAGTTGGCTCGACGACTCTTGGAACAGGCGATTGATCAATTCCGAGGCGACCATGAGTCGGCTATCATCGACCGTGCCGGGCAGTTCTTTGCTGAGCTGACGGTTCACCGATACCAAGGCGTCGTCGTCGAGTACGATGACACCGCGCCTCGATTAAAGGCGATCGATCAGATGAATCGCAGCCTGAACATTGGCGACTTGAGCGACGGTACCCGCGATCAGTTATTTTTAGCCTTGCGGCTTGCCTTTCTGGAACAACATGCCACTCACTCTGAGCCTCTGCCCCTGATTATGGACGACATTCTGGTACATTTTGACGATGAGCGAACCGAGGCCACGCTGCGCATTCTAGCTGAATTGGGTCAAAAAATGCAGGTGTTGTACTTCACCCATCATCAAGCCGTCGTCGATGCCGCATCCGCACTCTCGCCCTCGCTGCCCTTGTCCCTTCATTCTTTGCCACCGAGGCCGGTTCGACTGCATTAGCGATTCTCGTCCTCGCCTCGGGGCTGGGGTGAAAAAATGGCCGTAAGGCAGACTACAGATTTAGCAACTCTCGGACATCGGCTTCGCTCAGGGCTTCGAGACCCTCGCTGTTCGCGGTGACAACGCGATCGATGAGGTCGCGCTTTTTTTCTTGCAAATGGTAAATCTTCTCTTCAATGGTCCCTCGAGTAATCATCCGAATGACTTGGACCACCTTTTGCTGCCCGATTCGGTGAGCGCGGTCAGCCGCCTGGGCTTCCACCGCTGGATTCCACCATAGGTCGTACAAAATCACGGTATCGGCGCCGGTCAGATTGAGACCCGTGCCCCCCGCCTTCAGCGATATCAAGAAGATGGGCCGCCGCCCTTGATTGAACTGATTGCACAACTCCAGCCGCTCTTGCGAAGGCGTATTCCCATCCAGGTAAAACGAGGACCATCCCCTGGATTCAATGGCCTCTCGAATAATCGCCAGCATCGACGTAAACTGCGAAAAGATCAAAAGACGCTTATCCGCACTCAAGCATTCTTCAATCAATTCCAACAACTGCTCCAGTTTACCCGATTCACCCTCGTAGTTTTCCACAAAGAGCCCTGGGTGGCAACAGAGTTGACGCAGTCGCGTCAGTCCCGCCAAAATCTGAAATCGGCTCTTTTGAAAACTGTCGCGGGTCAGACGATCTGCCGTCTCCTCTTTCAGTTTAGTTAGATAGGCCATGTAAAGACGTTTTTGTTCGGGCACCAATTCGCTGGATTCGACCGTCTCAATTTTTGGCGGAAGCTCTTTCAATACATCTGACTTGAGTCTGCGCAAGATAAAAGGCCGCACGCGCCGCGCTACTTGATCTGGATTCATTCCCGAAAAGGCTTTTTTCTGCTGAAACAATCCAGGAAACACCGCATGAAATATCGACCATAGGTCTTCCAGAGAGTTTTCTACCGGAGTCCCGGTAAGCGCGAACCGCCTGGGGCTGACGAGTTCCGTAACCGCTTTTGCGGTTTGCGTCGCATGGTTTTTAATCACTTGGGCTTCGTCTAAGATGACTGCATGAAACGACCGTTGATAATATTCCACGTCGCGACGCAATAACGGATACGAGGTAATCCATACGTCGTATTTGTCGTTCTCGGTTTCTTTCTGCTCGAGCACCGCCAGACGTTCTTCTCGACTGCCCGCTATCACCGCGCTCGTCAATTGCGGCGCAAACTTTTCCAGTTCCGCCTGCCAGTTGTAGACCAACGATGCTGGGCAGACAATCAAAGCTGGCGCGGAAAATGGACCGCGTTCTCGTTCAGATACTAAAAACGCGATGCTTTGAAGCGTCTTCCCCAACCCCATGTCATCGGCTAAGATGCCGCCGAATCCATATTCGGCCAACATTTTCATCCACTCAAAACCCGTCCTTTGATAATCGCGAAGGACCAAAGCAAGGCTCTCCGGAATCGGAAACTCCAAATTTTCGGGGTGATGAAGGTTCTCTAGCCAACGCCTGAGAGATTTTCCCCAGCGCATACTGGCCTGAGATTCCTGTTCGGAGAGTGAAAGTGCGCGCACCGCCGCGACCTTCAAGCCACTACCGTGAAAGTCGCGGCCACTGGCGTCCAACTCCCCCAACAGCTTGCCAATATCCTGATAGGCCCTGGTCTCCAACGAGATGAAAGAACCGTCACGCAAGCGATGAAACCGACGCTTCTCGATAATCGAACGCAAGAGCGCTTGAATATCCTCGTCGTCTAACTCTTCGACTTCAAATGACACTTCCAGCCAGTCTTCACCGCTGTCCAAATCTACACTGGTTTTCGGCTGGGCGTGGCGGCGACGTACCAAAGGATCGACCTGAGGGGTAGCATAAACTTCAACCCTTTGTTCCAACTCGTTCAGGGCACCAAACAAAAACTGATAGATGGCTTCCTCATCAGCGAGTTCGAACACGCCCCGACCACGAGTAAACTGGCAGGCCTCTAGCTCGTCGATGAGTTGCTGTTCAGCCTCGACATTGCGTACGACTAATCCCGATTGTGGGTTTCGCTCTTCCCTAAGCGGATTAAAGGTGAGGTCTCCATATCCAAATTCTAGACGAGCCGTCAGCTTGTCATCATTCCGGTCCAGGTAAATTCTTGCCACCAATGGCAGATCCACCACAATCTCTGCGACCCGATTCGTCATCTCGACCGTTCCCAATTGTCTCAGTCCCGGCAACGCCCGATTCAAAAATAGTTCAAACTCGCGTGCCGAAAGAGTCAGCCGAACCTCATCTTGATTGCGATTCAGCGTCTTCAACTGCTGTAACCGGTCAAGATTCGATAAATCCAGGGCATACAAGGTCGAATGCGACAGCGCCATCCCGTAATCGATGATGGGAAGGATTTGGCTCAATCCACCAATCCGAACATTGAACTGGCCATCCACCCGCTTTTCGACGTGCGTAAGCAACGGCAATGTGCCCGCACCCCAAGTCAAAGGGCCACTGTGTGGCCCGTAATCCAGGTACACATTGACCTCGCGAAGCGCGGTCAATAGCAGCTCCCACTCAGCCGCTGGAATAAAAAGGGAGCGATCCTGCGTTCTCGAAGCGTAATACCCACTACCATAAGGATTACGGGGTTGACGATAGGCAACCTCCAAACGATGAATCTTTCTAAGAATATCGATCACGGTGGCATCTTGCGGCCGAAATTGGTGCTGCTTTGGGTCGAACGTAAATCGGCTCGAAAAGACATGAACGCCACCCCGATCAAGTTTGCTTAAAAACTCGTCGATCTTTTGCACAACGTAGAGCCGCTTGGGTCCTATCTTGACCTGCACGCTGAGCGTCGGTCTGGTTGCAGTAGAGACCTGAAGGACAAATTGAGCCACGAGGCTCTCGGAAGTCAGCCCTTCTGGCCCCCGGAGTCGAGATTCCGAAGATGCCTTAACCGATTCCCGCCCGAACACCGCTAAGAAAGAGGCTAACTGCTGGGATGCCGACACTTTGGCCGGCGAGGCGGCACCGACCACCGACGACCCGGCTGACGAAGAGTTCGAGCGAACCGCTGCGACGGCCAATGTTCTCTCCCTAATCGTTGAGTTTACAGGCAACACCGCCGAGTTTGACTGAGAAGCTTCGAGCAGGTAAAGCGCCGCCGCCACATGCTTGCAGCGACCCAGCGCAGAATATGCAGGACAATTGCAGGTGGCTGACATCGCGTCCTCTCCACCAAAACCAAGATCGACGGTGTAGGCTGAACTTCCCTTAACCGTTGCTCGATACCATCCCTCGTTGGTAGGATGAGGGCCAAAGGCAATGACCCGTCCCGATTGATAGTAGCTTCGGCCTCGGCTTGCTTGCGCGGTTCCGCACCAACGCTCGATATCTCTTCCCGTAAACATCGGCCTGGCTCGCTTATCGTCACTCACCAACCCTGTCAACCTCCCGATCACTCCACTCACTTTATCCATAATTATACCCAAGACGAGCCTTTTCGGGGAGTTCTGTGCCGAAAAGCACAACGATTGGTAGAGAAACTTAGACCGTTGTTCGGTCTAGAAAGTTTTTAGGTTGGGAGACAGCCGGGCGCTTAATCCGCCTCAATGGCTTGACCAAATTCAGCGCGGATGGGACGAAGATATCGCCTGATGCATGTTTCTGGATTAGGTCATGGTGAACCTTCACGACCGTCGCAGGCACAGCGCTATTCGCTCTTCGCATCCCGGCGGAATGCGTAAGAATCGGCGATAGGCCCAACATTTGCCCCCTATTCAGGTTATACTTAGGACTATGAAGCCCGTGGATGGACAACCGATGCGATATCGTCTGGGCGAAAGCGAGACCATGCTCTCGCCGATTGGAATGGGTACGTGGCAGTTTAGCCAGGGTCAGGGATTGGCTGGTAAGTTTTGGCCCAATCTGCCGCCATCCTTAATTCAGGCAATCGTTGGCTGCGCATTAGACTATGGGATTAACTGGTTTGATACCGCTGAGATCTACGGCAAGGGTCAATCAGAAGAGGCACTCGCTACCGCCTTGGATGCGACCGCCAACAATCGCCAGGCCCTGATCGCAACCAAATGGTGGCCGGTTTTCCGTTCCTCGCATTCACTGCGCCAAAATGCGGGCGAGCGCTTACGCCACCTGCACCATCGCCCTATTACTCTCTATCAGATCCACCAGCCCTATGCTCGTTCATCCATTGCCTCCCAAATGCGTGTCATGGCCGAACTATTAGATCAGGGAGTGATCGCTCATGCGGGGGTCAGCAATTTCTCTCTGGCGCAAATGGTCGAAGCGCACCGCGCCTTGAAATCGCATGGCCACCCGTTGGTTTCCAACCAGGTGCGCTACCATCTTTTAGACCGCCGCATTGAACAAAACGGACTACTGTCGGCAGCCAAGGATTTAGGCATCACCATTATCGCTTATTCACCATTAGCCCAAGGCTTGTTAACCGGCAGATTTCACGACGACCATACCCGCCCCTCTGGCGTTAGGCGCTTGGATCCACGCTTCGGCCCGGGACACCTCCGCCGCACAAAGCCTCTCATCGATCTCCTGAACCACCTTGGAAAACGCTATCAGGTAACGCCAGCGCAAGTGGCTTTGAATTGGATCATCACCACGCCAGGACGCTGTCTGATGGCCATACCCGGTGCCACCCATCCACGCCAGGCGCAAGCCAACGCTGAGGCCATGGGCTGGTCTCTCAGTGCCAGCGACCGCGAAGCGCTATGCGAGATGGCTCCCTCGCGGTGAATTCGCCCCCACGCACTTCCGTGACACACCCGCGATCTTCAAAGCTTCCGGCTAGTCTTTTCGATTGAATCGATCTAGCCCTTGATTCGAAAGACTGCACGGGCCCCCTGATTCTAACTTCCCTTAAAGAGAGGTCAGCCAAATTTCGCCCAGCCTTTGTTTATGCGTCAGCGGAGTAATCCTTCGTCCGCCCACGTTGCCGATATCGAAAAGCCATTAAACTCACAGAACTAATAAACGATGTGGGGAGAGGTTCGCAAGTGCTGCCCGATGGCGGTAGATCGGATACGGGATTGAGTGGTCTGAAAACGACTATGTATTCGGCACGAAAGACTTGAAACGTACTCCTTGATGAACGAGACTAAGGCACTCAAACCTGGTCGGCGCCAGGATCAGGTCTTTAATGCCAGAGAGATAGTTACCGCAGAGCGCCGCTGACTTTCACGTCATCCGATGATCGACACGGAGTGTTGCCGGACCCCGGCCTGAGTCAAGTTAGTCGGCATAAGCCGGGCAAGACTCCGTGTCATCGATATCCGATCGGATGTGACCACCGACTTAGCCAGCCTGGTCCTGACGATGCGAACGCTTTGGCTTGACATTTTCAAAATCGCCCACGTAAGAGCACTTCGGATAATTCGCGCATACGGAATAAACGTCTCCGGTGCGTTGTAGCGTGCGATAGACAAGGTAACTGGTTCGGCATCGAGGACAACGGGCAGTTTCAGTAGACATGGTAAACCTCCCATAGTTTGTGATTGTTTACACAAGAACATTGTACCATAGATCTCGGCAATTGCTGTATTAATTCAGCAAAAGCCCAGGTTTTCAGGTAATAATCTTTGGAATCACAAAATCTCTGGCCCAGGAAGGAAGGAAGGAAGAAAGAGACCAAACGGCAGCTACCCGTTGTCGCGATAGTGGTGGGATAAAGCGCGGAGCCAGCTTTAAGCTCAGAGCACGATCGCACAGCCGGCCAGGGGTTAGTCCGTGAAACGAGGGCGGGAACCTCTCGGCAAAATGGGCAGGGAGCATCGTTTGACCTCGCGGATCATTAAAATGTGCAGCGAATCCACGCCCCTAGGGCCCCAGATCCGCCGCTTGAGCGCCCAATCATCAAAGCGGACCACCACGGGACCCCCATCTTAGCGATGAATCCACTTCGTCCGCGAGCGGTAACGATCCTCGAACCTCGATCGGTCGCCCCCCGTCATCACCCTGGCCACCGGTCCATGTCCTCACCTCAGATCGAAGGGT
>DAHXNH010000402.1 GCA_027365485.1 Clostridiales bacterium | reverse complement strand
CAGCGAATCCCAGCCCCTTGGGCTGATCTCGCCTTTACGTCTGACCCTGATCCGTGTGGTATCTGATGACACGAAAGTTAGTGGAAGTGATGACAAAACCAGTTAGCGCCAACACTTGGGTGCAAGTAGACCTTGCAGTGTTTTACCGTGCCCTGACCAGCGAGGGACCTACCTCATAGCTATTGATGATGATATACGTTCTGAGTCATGCCGTTCGAGATGCGTCCTTCTTTGGCACGCGAGATACTGCAATCTGCCCCATTCGCCATCTGCTGAAGTCGGCAACAAAGACGGCCGGTGTTTTGGCGGTATGCGTATATACTGCACGCAGGTCATAGTTTTCCTTGTTGGGGAAACGCCGTTGGTCGGCGCATCGCCGCTGGAAATTGGCCACCTCTTCGTCGACAGCGAACCACCGGTACTGCTTGGAAAACTGCGTGCCATTCGGGATCAATCGCGGTCCAACTGCGAAGAAAAAGGTCTCTCGACCCTCTACTTGGGCGTAGGCCTAGCCACCTGGCAAGCCGGTGATCCTGGGCGCCCCCTTTGGCGCCGGTATGCGTTCTCGCGGCACTAGTCGCTGCAATCTTTAGACGATGCCATTTCGATGATTGCGCCTTGACCATGACCGCCAAACGGACGGACCGAAGCGGTTGCACCTCGGCAACGAATGACTCTTCATGAAAGCATCGATATGCAGTTTTTGTCGGCTGAAATTGACCACAGCGGCGGGTACGGGGCAAGCAAAACGGTCGGTCCCCGGCTTTCGCCTGCGTCGCGGCACTGGGATCTGGTCGCGGTACAAGGCCGCCATGAAATCTAATCTCAGGGAATTCGACAAAGGTCGGCAGGAACCCAAGGATGGGCGGCGAATTAAATTAAGTATTGACGAGATTCAGCGTGGATGTCTCGAAAGGAGCAGAGCCGTGGCGTCGTCCATAACGAAGGAAGATTTTTATCAGCTATTGGATTCGGGAACGGGATTTGTGACCCGAGAGCAAGTGGTGGAGGCCCTGATGCCCCGCTGGGGCGACACCCCCCAGCGATTGTTAAAGCGGGTCGTCAGTTGGAGTGCTCAGAATATCGATGTAGTCACGCTGCCCCGCCGAGGATTTGCCTTTGCCCCGCGCATGATCGAGGGATGCGTGCTCCTGCAACCTCTTGGCCCCAAACGTCAACGTACCGAGATTTGGTGTGTGCCGGAGCTGGCCGAACTGCTGGCGCTGGTGGCAAGAGAGCGAGTGGGTCAGCCGGCCCCGCAGCAACTGGTACTAGAAGTGCCGAACGGACCCACATTCTCCCTGGTGGGGCCAAATCTTCCTCCAGACTTGATACGCTGGGTTCGGAAAACAGGCCCCGGATATGACGCGGTGGAAGTGCGCTGTGTCGATCGAAAGGCAGGTCGATTCTCGGTTATTCCCACAATGGTGAACGACCCCGCTCGGGAGCAGGCGGACGCCGACGAGCGAGCGATGCTCGTGGACCTTCTTTCCGCTCGCAACCAGCGCGACTGGACCCCGCGCAATCTGTTTTTGGGACTGTTGGTTCGATGGGCTTTTCGAGAAACTCCCGCACGCCCCCTGTTCTATAATCTCTTCAACCCCTCGCCATTGGTGCGCGTGGCCGGCCGGACCGTTCCCATTCGCGGTTTGAGCGATTCCTTGGTAGCGTGGGCTATGGCGAACGATCCCGAGTGGGCCATTGATGCCTACACCTATGATAAGTATACCGGAGGCTTTGCCTTGCCGACGGTCAGCCATACTCGGCCCAAGCCATTCGATGGAGTATACCGCCTGACAGTGAAGCTAAAGTTCGACGAATTTACCGTGACCCTCGACGCACCTGCGACGATGAGCCTTTATCGCTTACACACCGAAATTTTGAAAGCTGTGGACTTTGACGACGACCATCTTTGGATTTTTTATCTTGGCCATTCCCGAGCGAGTTCGATCGAAATCGGAGAGGCGGAGGATGCCTTCCCTGCGAATGTCACGCTGGGCGACCTTGCCCTGGAGAAGGGCCAAAAGTTGCAGTTCATTTTCGATTTTGGAGATTGGTGGGAGTTTCTCATCGAGGTGAAAGAACGTCGCGCCGGAGAAACCATGAAGACGGCTCAGGTGGTCAAACAGCTCGGGAAGCCTCCGAGGCAGTATCCGTCGTTCGAAGACGAGGACCCCTGGGAATAGGAATGGTACACGCGAATGGCACGGCAGGCGGTGTCCTCGCCTGCCCAGGTTTAAACTCGGATTCCTTAGATTGGAACCAGAAGTTTCACACGATCGATTCTAAGCCAAGGGACTGGCGTGCCTTCGTGGCTACCCCACAACCGCAAGCCTTGGCACAAACCGTGGCGGAATCTAACGCCGAACATTTTGATGCTGAATCGATTCCCGCGCTAAGGGGCACGGAATGGGCGAGAGCCAGCTCCAAGGATGGAAATTGAGATTTGCCGGTTGCGCTTGCGTAGCTAGGCCGGGTGCCGCGATCACCAAATATATGCCAAGTTCTCACTCGAAAATCTCCACAAACAAATATTTTAGCCGCGTAGATATTAGGAAAATCGGACCCCAGGGGTTGAAAAAACCGTCCTGGCTTTAGGCTAATGATGAAAAACACAACCCCAAGAACGGACGGATGAAGAATGGTTGCACCCTCGCCAAAGATCATCGCGGTGGAGTGCGACTGTCCCATCCGAGTATTCCTAAAGGACTGCCACTTGATGACCATACTCGCCGCCTCTGCCTTCTTAATTACCCCAAATTCTCACGTAGTTCCTGGAAAACGTTCTCCCGGGGATACGCCCGAAAGATCATGACGTGGCCGCACAAGCCCTTGGCGTGTGACCGCTAGGGGGAATGAGCAAGCTTTCATTTGGAAAGCCAGCAGGGTCGGCTGACCCAGATTCTGACCACCTCCGCGTGGGTCGCCCTCCACCCGTTTTAGGTCCAGTGCTGGATCTGCGGGCATCAGTGCTTTCTCACCTGCCGGCTCTTAAGGATTAAGCGCCAGGAGCGGGTTCCCAAGGCGGTGTACCGGAAGCTGAGATGGGCGTTGGCGTTGGCAATCAGCGATAGATAGAGGGTGCGCAAAGGAGGATGAAAAAAGAACCTTTTGACCTATGGCTTCTCTTCTTGCGCTTCCCGGCGGCCCAAGGCGTATAATCTCTCTAAATCCTCACGATCTTTCGGGGAAAGCCACGATGTTAATGTGCTCAGGACTGTCTGAAACTCTTGGATTGAAAGGGCTTCCAGCATGTGGTTCACCTCTTGTTAGTCGCTTGTTCGTCCCGTGGCCAATTTCATCCACACGATCCACGCCAACGGCAGAACAGGTAGGTGATCGTAACGATTGTTCTGTGCTTCGAGGATCGCTGGTTCTTTCCAATCGCGTGCCGAAATAAGGATGTCAATCTCGTGCTCTCCGTTGGTATAGGCCCATCTTCCAATACTCAGTGCTCCCTTGCGAGTCCATCCCTTCGCGCACAAAAACTTCTCCCACACATCAGCATCTTGAACCAACACGACGATATCTAAAGCATCTTGGTGTCGAGGGCGAGCGTAAGTATAGCATGAGAAGAATCTCGTGGTGTCGCGATCCGTTCCCTGAGGATGCGCCAAATATTCATCTACGAATTTCCGCCGCCGAGTCTTAGACTCGAGAAACCATCGTGGACTTTCAATCCTTTACTCTCATTAATGGACGTTCCGTGATCGGAGCATACCCTGTGGGTTGTGGCTAACTTGGCAGATTTGGCCACCATTACTGACCGGTGCGCACTCACCCAAGAGCGAGGCGCTGTGCATTTCTCGCGGCACTGAGAACGCCGGCCCGGTCCCACCTTGGTGGGAAATGCTGGAATCATTGGGGTTCCGGCAACACTTTACCTGGGTTCAACAAGCCCTGAGGATCAAAGCTCGCTTTCAAGCCTCTTAGGGCTTGAAGCTCTTCTGGAGAGAATTGCAGGCTCATCTCTTGTAGCTTTTCTAACCCCACTCCATGCTCTCCGGTGATGGAACCGCCGACCTCGACGCAGACCCGAAGCACTTCGGATCCCGCCTGAATGACGCGTGCCACCTGATCGGGATCACGGTCGTCATACAATAACAGAGGATGCAAATTCCCATCGCCGGCATGAAAGACGTTGGCAATGCGAATACGATAGTGTTCGGCGATAGCCGCAATTCGCGCCAGCACTTCGGGCAGACGGCTGCGAGGGATCACTCCGTCTTGGACATAATAACGAGGTGAAATCAAGCCCATGGCCCCAAATGCGGTTTTTCGGTTCGCCCACCAGAGGTCCCGCTCTGCCTCCGAATGCGGCGTCTGGACCGAGCGGGGGTGAAACTTCGCCAAAATCGCCAGGACCGCTTCGGTGTCACTTTGCACTTCGACGGATGAACCGTCGACCTCGATCAGGAGCACGGCGGCCACATCTGGGGGGTATCCCACCCGGTAGGTGCCCCGCTCAACCGCTGAGATAGCCAACTGGTCCATCATTTCGATAGAGGCAGGGATAATGCCGGCCGAGATAATCGCAGACACCGCTTGGCTGGCCCAAGCCACCTGGTCAAAGAGCGCCATCACCGTGCTCTGGCTTGGCGGTATGCGAATCACGCGAACCCACACGCGAGTGACCACGGCAAACGTGCCTTCCGATCCCAACATCAGACCGAGAAAGTCGATGGGATCGGGATAGGCGGCCAAATGGCCGACCCTGACCCGTTCGCCATCCGCCAGTACCAATTCGACCATGAGTATGTGGTTTGCGGTCACCCCATACTTAAGGCAATGCGGTCCGCCAGCATTTTCGGCCACGTTGCCCCCGATGGTGCAGGCCTGGCCCGATGACGGGTCAGGCGCATAAAAGAATCCATCCGGGGCCACCCGTTGGCTAATTGTCCGATTGACGACGCCGGGTTCGCATTCCACCATGCCGTTTTTTAAGTCTACAGATAAGATCCGCGACATGCGCGACAGATGGACAATCACCGCCCCCTGGCGGGCAATCGCTCCTCCCGAAAGACTGGTCCCGGCTCCGCGGGCTAAAAACGGGACCCCGGCTGCGGCTAAAAGACGCACGGTTTCGGCCACCTCGTCGGCATTACCAGGCAGAATAACGGCCCGAGGCGGCACATTCTCCAAGGTAAATCCGTCTGCACCGTAACTGGCCAAGACGGAGGCATCGCGAAGCACATATTGGGATCCCACCACCTGGGCGATTTGCACCAAAACCTCCTCAATGGGAATTTCCATGGTACGCCTCCCACAGCCAATCCACCGTATGCGCCACTCTCAGCAACCGTCCCGCATCCTGCAATCCCGCCTGAATTTGCAGCATGCACCCTGGGTTGGAAGTCGCAACGCCTGAGACCTCTTGGGGGACATCCGCTGCTTTTTTCTGCTTCAATCGGTGGGCCATGGCTGGATGGCTCAAATTGTAGGTTCCGGCGGATCCACAGCAGCGGTCTGCCTCCGGCATTTCTATGACCTGATAGCCGGCGCGCAGCAATAAATCCCGAAGGGGTTGGCGAATGCCTTGAGCGTGAGCCAAGTGGCATGCATCGTGAATCGTTAATCTTGCCTCAGGAAGGGGTCTCTGGTCGAGATTTGGCAACCGATGGTCATCCAGAAACTGGTGAACATCCACTACCCTCGCTGCCAGTGCTTTGGCTGGCGCCTGCCAAGGCGAAGATTCCTCAAATATTTCGGCATACTCTTTAAAAAAGGCCCCACAACCGGCGGCATTGACCACCACCTCTGCCACGGATTCAAAGGCCTTGATATTCGCCACGGCTAAACGCCTTGCTTGTTCAATATCTCCGCTGTGAAAGCTCAATGCCCCACAACATCGCTGGCTCATCGGCACTTCGACGAAGCGCCCCACATCCGAAAGTAAATCTGCCGTATGGTGATTGGTGGTGGCAAATACGGCATCCATGACACACCCCAAAAAAAGACCGACGACTAAGCGATTTCCCCCTGGCTCCAATACCGCTTTCGAGCGCCAACGTGCCCGTCCCAGTTGTCTCGGCATTGTCTTAGGCAGTCCTCGACTCAAAGATTTCAGCGGAAGCGGCAGCCATCTTTGGCTCAGTCGCCGCAACCTAGGCCCTTGGCTCAGTCGCACCGCCCAGTGAAATCCATGAAGCCCCAAAGGCGTGGTCAGCCATCGCACCACACGCTGTTCACGCATGCCGCTCCCAGATCGTCGAATCCACTGGGGATGATCCCGGCGAAATTGGTCGACTCGGTGCCCCACCGGAACATGCGCAGGACAAACTTCTTCGCAGGCGCGGCAATCTAAGCATTCGTCGATTTGGCGCACACTTTCAAGACTCGGTTCTGCGCCTTTCGCGATCGCTTCCAGTAAAAACACCCGTCCTCGAGGCGACGAACTTTCCATGCCGGTCTCTTGATAGGTCGGACAGGCGGGCAGACACAGCCCACAATGGACGCAGACACTCGTATCGATCAACTTCGCCCCTCCGTCATCCATCGCTACTATCACTCTAAGTGCTTAGTTAAGAAACAAAAGCTTGCCACGGATCGACGAGGATCCCTCGAGGATCATAGTGTTGACGAAGCCTCCGATAAATCGCTGCCATGGGTTTAGGAAACGGAGCCGCGATGGGTGGCATTCCTCTTAACGACACGGCCACGCCGGCATACGCCTCAATGCGCTGCGCCAGAAATTGAAGCGCTTCAGGATCGAGGCTTTCGGCGACGAACCAACCCGATTGCCATTCCATCAGAAGGTCGACTCCGACCGGCACCTCCTTCACCAGGACCTGGCAAGCCCCCAAAGGAACACCGCCCGTTAGCTGACAGGGCTTATCTCCCTTAAAAAAGCTCATTGGCTGATTCTGTGCCTTCCCCAAATTGCCAGCTAAGTGCTGAACCATGGCTCGACGACCATGCCATACCGCGATGCCTTCGGTCTTCTGCCGTCGGGTGATTGACCCTAAAACCGCCCAAGGTCGAGCCCATTGGGTAAGAGAAGCGACCCAATCCGAGTCGATATCGGAGACCATCCACCAGCCTTCTTCTTCTGGTAGCGGTGCCAGTTTCAAGGTGATCTGAGTGATGAGTCCAAACACTCCCCGACTGCCCCAAAAGAGTCGTCCGATGGAATAACCGGCGACATTCTTGACCACGGGAGCGCCGGTGCGAATGAATCCAAAGCCTGGCGTCCACACCTGAAGCGCCAAAATCCGATGCGCGAGAGAACCATACCCACCGCGAAACGGTGTGTCGAGCCCGCTAGCCACCAAACCGCCCAATGTATCGTTTCCGCCCGGATCAAAGCCTGGGATCCACTGACCGTGGGCCATTAGTTCACGGTTCAAGGCTCCCACGGTCATTCCCGCTTCGACGCTGACCGTCAAATCGTCAGCGGCATAAGCCAAAAGCTGGCTAGACTCGGCAAAATTTACTACCGAGAGAGCAGGAGGATCGGCCCCTTCGTCATTCAACGATCGCAACCCAGACCCCAGAGCTTTTAGCTGACGCCCCGTGCGCTCTGCTTGTTGAGCCAGATGGTTCAGGTCCCCATCGATCATCACTCGCCCCGTCCTCTCGCACAATCCGGTCGGATCCTGCACACCTTCCCACTGTCGCCTCTTAGGCTTTACTGCTCGCCACATGCTTCTACCGATTCGTGATCGGGTGGATGTTTTCCTGCTTCGGATGCATTCGCGGGTCAGCGATGACGAAAATACCCGTTATGGTATTACAGTGAAAAAGCGACCTATAAACACGAAAATTGATTTGGGATATTTGATGTTTCTTAAAATTCATCGCGTTCTGTTTCATGCAGTTGACTTCTCATACCCTTGGGGGTATAGTGTGATTAAACCATTCTTTGGAGGTGTAAAGTCTTGTTCTCTGCTCCAAAAATTGAAGAAATCACGGGGTCGGAATTAATGGAGCGACTGAATGAAAGTCCTCGTCCGTTTATTCTGGATGTTCGCACCCCAGCTGAGTTTCGACAAGGCCATATCTTTGGCGCGGTTCTCATTCCGGTCACTGAACTCATGTCGCGTATGGCAGAAGTTCCTAAACACCAAGAGGTCGTCACGGTTTGCCATTCCGGCAATCGAAGCACGATGGCCGCTCGGCACTTACACCATGCCGGATACCGTGTCAAAAATCTTCAACACGGGATGGCTAGATGGCCAGGTCCCAAAGAACAGGGCGACTAGGTCTAAGCATAACGCGACAAATTTTCGGGACCAATACTTTAAGAACAGGAAGGGAGCGTAGGGAGATGATCTGGAAGGTCATTCAAAACCCCACCCTGGGATGTAACTCGTTCTTGATTGGTGACGAGATTAGTGGCCAAGGCGTCGTTGTCGATCCCCTAGCTCAAGTCGGAGTGGAGGCCTACATCCTTTCCGCTCACGACCTCGGTATGCAAATTATCGAGGTATTAGAAACTCATGTGCACGCCGATCACGTCTCCTGCGCTCTGGACTTGACTAAAGAGCTTTCGGTGCCGTATCGAATCAGTCGCCATGCGCCCGCCGTGTTTGCATTCACTCCGCTTGCCGATGATACGCGGCTGCGCTATGGAGCGCTGGCGATTGATGTCTGGGAAACCCCGGGACATACGAAAGATAGTGTCTCCTTAATTTTGTACGACTTGACTCGCGGGTTAGATCCGTGGGCTGTCCTGACCGGGGATAGTCTCTTTGTCGGCGACGTTGGCCGACCGGATTTAGTGGATGCTGGCGAAACTGCCGTTCGACTCGCCGCATTGGACCAGTATCACAGCATCCAGCGATTGATGACGCTTCCTGATTGGACCGAACTTTGGCCGGCACACTATGGTTCATCGCCGTGTGGGGGGATCTTCATGAATCGCAGACCGCAGTCCACCATTGGCTATGAGCGTCGGTTTAATCCGTTCGTGCACATGAGCGATCCCGACATTTTTGTCGAAGAAACCCTTAGATACTTAAAACCCCCGCCTCAGGAGGCCGAGTCGATTCGCACTGCTAATTTGACGGCATGACGGTGTAGACGGGTTTTCCTTTATTCCAAGACGATCCAACGAGAGGGGAACGATGATGACGCTGACCGTGGAACATCTGAAAGAAATTCTCGAATCGAATCAGTTCCCGGTCATCGATATCCGGTTGATTCGGGCATTCGCCGAAGAGCATATTGCTGGCAGCCAGTCTCTGCCATTTCGTCAAGAAGGCTGGGCGGCGCTGGTACGACAGACCATCGCCGAGAGTTCCGTCGTGCTCTTTACCGACAATCCTCGGCTGGGAACGGCCGCAAAAGAGGCATGGGAACAGGCTGGTGGAACTGTCGTCGCGGTCTGGGACCAAGGGCTCGGACCTTGGAAACAACATGGAGCAGCCACCGTTCAAGTGAAACACGTGACCGTGGATGAACTGGCTCACCGTCTTGAGGCTTTTAGCGTAATCGACGTGCGTGAGCCTTATGAATGGCGAAGCGGCATTATCCCCGGGGCCAAAACCATCCCTCTAGGCACCCTGAGTGAGCGCTTAGCGGAACTACCTAAGGATCGCCACCACGCGGTCGTCTGCGCCCATGGCAATCGCAGTCTGACCGGCGCCACATTTTTGGCAGAACGCGGCTATACGAGCTTCAGTGTCTTAGGCGGCATGGCCTTATGGCTCGGAGCAGGGCATCCTATCGATCGTTTGTCGATCGATTAGACATCAAGACAGACAGAAAGAAGGCCACTCGATGATCCTATCCGACAAGGTTCAAGACGAAATTCGCGACTTATGGCAAGACTTGAAGGATCCCGTAGAGATCCGGTTTTATGGCGGTGAGGGAGACGCATCGGCTAACGAAACCATGAAAGCGCTGTGGGACGAGTTGCAAGCGCTGAACGGATTGGTTCAAATCCAAGACATCGCTTCACCGCTGTCTCAGTTTTTGCCCGAGCACGACAACGAGAGACAGGGCCCAATCTCCGAGGTGTGGTTCGATGGAGAATTTTCGGGAATTCGCTATCTTGGCATTCCCAGCGGCTACGAGTTTGGGGGATTAGTGGACACCGTGCGATCGCTTTCGATGGGTATCGCGCCTCACATTAGCGAAGAGACGCAGGCGTGGCTGAAAAATCTAGACCACGATCTGCATTTGGAAGTCTTCGTCACCCCCACCTGACCCTATTGTCCCCAGGCGGTCCGCCTGGCTCAGGATATGGCGCGAGTTAACCCGCGCCGAGTTATCGCAGATATGGTTGATTGCACCATCTTTTCACGCTTATCGACCCGATTTAACGTCATGGGTGTGCCCATGACGGTCGTCAACAGCAGTGCACGAGTCACCGGAGCTGCTCCAGAAGCAACACTGATGGACGCCGTCCATCAAGCGCTGAAGAGTGGTTCTTAGGCGGGAAGGAGGGATCGCGGTGAGTTCGGAAAGCACCCCGGTCTATCTTAAAGAAGAGGATTTACTGCGTCGTCTGCGCCGCATCGAGGGTCAAATTCGCGGGCTCGAATCCATGGTCAGTCGCCAGGACGTGTGTCGCGATATTCTTACTCAAGTCTCCGC
>DAHXNH010000430.1 GCA_027365485.1 Clostridiales bacterium | reverse complement strand
GGCTTTGGGAACGTTTCCCGCTCGCCTCTTGGTCCAAGGCTGGTTGCAAGCTGGCGTGGTCGAACAAAGCCAGTGGCATCCGACGGAGGCCGGCACCCCGCAAGGCGGGGTGATTAGTCCCTTGCTGCTGAACATTGCCTTACAGGGGATGGAAGCGGCAGCCGGAGTACGATATGAATCCGCCAATCGGACCCATCGCGCTTCCCCGGTGTTAATCCGGTATGCCGACGATTGTGTGCCACGAAGGCGACCGGCCTGCTAGCAGGCCGGAGCCGAACTGCACCGAGAGATGAGGGACGGCCCCTCGAAACCGCCTTACAGGAGGAGGTTTCAAACCACCGTCAGCGGCTGAGGACAAAAGCCTGGGTCGTGAGCGTGACGGAAAAGGCCCCGCTTGACGGGGTCAGGTACGTGCTAGGGAGTGGAACGCAAGTGAACCCCTGACGACGTGTCGAAAGCGTAGGGACGTCATCAAAACCGGGGGGTAGTCGTTAACCCGGGACAAGTGGAGCGGGTACCTGTTTACTGGCTCCACGGTGGCCGGCATGAAGGGGGCCAGAACCTAGCACAGGCTCCGGCGTGGAACGTGGGAACCTTCGCTGGGATGCCAAGGGAACCGGTCAAGTGGAAGCCCCACAAGACCCTAAGTACCGATGCCCAGCAAGGGGCAGAGGTCCTGGTAGTAGTGAGGAAGCGGCGTAATGGCCGTGGAGCGAAGCGGGGCCATTATCTCAGGACACTGTTCGGTGTCAACCGAAAGGGAGGAACACATGGATAAGCCCAAACCGTATACCATTTCCCCGTGGCTGGTGTATCAGGCGTACGAACGGGTCAAAGCCAATCGCGGCGCCGCAGGCGTCGATGGGGAAAGTCTTCGGATGTTTGAGAAGGATTTGCAGAACAACCTCTACAAAATCTGGAACCGGATGTCCTCGGGCAGCTATTTTCCCCCGCCCGTCAAGGCGGTGGAAATTCCGAAGAAAGCCGGGGGCGTGCGGATACTCGGCGTCCCGACGGTAGCCGATCGGATTGCCCAGACGGTCGTCAAGCTCACCTTCGAACCGCTGGTGGAACCCATCTTTCATCCGGACTCGTACGGGTATCGCCCCGGCCGGTCCGCGCATGATGCCTTGGCCCAAACCCGGACGCGGTGTTGGCGGTACGACTGGGTGCTCGAGTTCGACATTAAGGGCCTCTTCGATAACATTCCGCATGACTTGTTGAGGAAGGCGGTGCGGAAACACACCGACAATCCGTGGGTGCTGCTCTATATCGAGCGCTGGCTCGTCGCGCCCCTGCAGCGAGCCGATGGCTCGCAGGAACCGCGAACCCGAGGAACTCCGCAGGGGTCCGTGATTAGTCCCGTGCTCGCCAACCTGTTTCTGCACTACGCTTTCGATGTCTGGATGAGTCGGCGGCACGCCGACCATCCCTTCGAACGTTATGCGGATGATGCCGTGGTACATTGTCGCTCACACGCCGCTGCGGCGGCGTTGAAAGATGACCTGGCACGGCGGCTCGCCGAATGCGGGTTGGAACTGCATCCCACCAAGACGCGCATCGTCTACTGTCAAGACGATGACCGGCGTGGCAGCTATGCCGAGACCAGCTTTACCTTTCTCGGCTATACGTTTCGTCCGCGCCGGTCCAAGAACCGTCATGGCAAGTACTTCATCAACTTTACTCGGGCGGTGAGCCAGGCGGCCCTCAAGGCCATGCGGCACACCGTACATGAGTGGCGGCTCCATCTGCAAGTTTCGCGTACGATCGCCGACCTGGCCCGCCAGTACAATCCGGTCGTACGAGGCTGGATGCAGTACTACGGTCGATTTTATCCCTCGGCCCTGTATCCACTGCTTCGGCATCTCAACCGGGCGCTGGTCCGGTGGGCAACGCGAAAATACAAGAAACTGGAGCACCATCCGCGCCGAGCCGAACATTGGCTGGGCGGGGTGGCACGACGCGAACCGCGCCTGTTTATTCACTGGCAACACGGAATACGGCCTACGGCGAGGTAGGGGAGCCGGATGAGCTGAGAGGTTCATGTCCGGTTCTGGGAGAGCCTCGGGGTGCAAATCCCCGGGGCTACTCGCTTTGTGGTTCTCTGCACAAGCCAAGAGCAAGTCGAACAGGTCCAACACCGCCTGACCCTGTGGCTCCACTCCCGGGGACTGTCGTTGAACCCTGACAAAACCCGAGTGGTGCATTTGGCAGACGGGTTCGATTTCCTCGGGTTTCATGTGCGCCGATATGGGACCAAGTTGTTGATTAAACCGAGTCCGGCCGCTTTGCGTCGCCATCGGCAGCACTTACGGGCTGAAGTCCACGCCTTGCGTGGCCTGAATGCCCCTCAGGTCATCCAGCGGCTGAACCCGTTGATTCGCGGATGGACCAACTACTATCGCACGGTGGTCTCGAGTGTCGCGTTTGCGTCGCTCGACCGCTACCTGTGGCAGTTGTTGTACAAATGGGCCAAATACTCGCACTCGCATAAGCCTAAGCGGTGGATTGTGCAGCGCTATTTCGGCCCGTTCCACCCGAAGCGACAGGACCGCTGGGTGTTTGGGGACACGGCCACCGGCCTCTATGTGGTCAAACATGCTTGGACTTCCATTCGTCGCCATCGCTTGGTACGAGGCGGGGCGAGCCCTGACAATCCGACCCAGACCCACTATTGGGCGGTGCGCCGACGCCGAACTGGTAATTCGGCGGGGTCTTCGCGCCCCTCGGGGGTCATGGA
>DAHXNH010000393.1 GCA_027365485.1 Clostridiales bacterium | reverse complement strand
GCGATGGCCTATGACATCCGAAAGATTTGGCGAAAAGTGCGAACACGAGGGCAGAAAGCCGTCGCGGCCTTCTCTGCGTAATCGCTGGGAAGGCCGGAGTCTGCCCAGTTCACCGTTTCCCAACGAAATCCAGCCATAACTCCTCCAATAGATTGCCTCACGAGAGCAAAGTACCTCAGAGAAGAATCGGTGTCTGGTCGGGTGTGTAGCAGATGATTCCAGACTGCCCAATAAATGGACAAGCTCCTAGATGACATTGCTCCAGTGGCAAGATAAATTTTCGGATGAGAAAGCCTGTCGGCAGTAACTGTTTGACCAACGCTGGCCCGAAGGATTTGTGTGCCCGAAGTGCAATGGCACGAAGTATTGGACCGTGCAAAGATCGGGGCGGACCGCCCCGGTGTACGAATGTGCGGCGTGTGGTCATCAAGCGTCGGTGACCGCGGGGACGATCTTTCAGCGCACCAAGGTGGCCTTGCGGATGTGGTTTTGGGCGATTTATATGATTGCGGTAGAGCAAGGAGGATAATCAGCCCTTGTTCTATCTAAGCCGCGAATTAGGGTTGCCCTATGTAACGGCGGGGTTGCTGCATCACAAAATCCAGCAGGCGATGACGGAACGTAACAGTCGGTATCGGTTAGGAGGCTTGTTGGAGCTCGATGATGCCTATTGTGGAGGCGTCAGTCAAAGTCCTGGGCGTAGTCCGAGGATGGCCCCGGCAAGCGAGGTCGTGGAACGGATCAAGACCCGGTAATCGTCGGCGTCTGCTCGTCTGCCAGCACCCACGGTCACCATCGCAACCGTGATGGCAGTTACCTCCTTAATAGCAAGCTTCTCTTTAGTAAGCGCGGTGGAGGCTGTCCCCTAGACCCTGACCTATCTTGGGATGCATGTACCACTATGCCGAAATTGGCGGCATTATCCGGCGGTCGGTCACGCCCGTCTGCAAATACATTCAGACGTACCCTGGGACTTCGGCCAGGGCTTTCTTGCTGGCGGACTGCCGGCGTTGGATCTCCAGCATTCCCCAGGGCGGCCCCACCGTTTAACCGAGGAACAAGAACAGCAGGTGGCCTCCGTCGTGACGTGCAAGACTCCTCAAGATGTCGGCTTTCCGGCGAACATGAATTGGACCTCGCCGCGGGTCCGAGACTACATTAAAGACACCTTTGAGGTCACCTATTACCCTGACGGGCACATGGTCCGACCGCGGAACCCGCGGTCTGCTCAATCGCTTAGGCTTCCGTGGCAGGCGTCCCACCTACACTCTCGCCAAGGCGGATCCCGCTAAACAAGCGGCGTTTCGGGCCGAGTTTGAGGTCGTCAAACAGCCACGGATAGACGGCCAGATTGACCGCATTCTGTTTGAAGATGAATCGATGATTCGCGATTATCAGGCCACTTATCGCACTTGGGTTCCCAAGGGCCAACAAACATAAATTCCAACCTACGGTAAACCTTGGGGCGATACGCTCTTAGGCATCTTGGACTCTGAAACGGGCGAAGTGTATTGCGAACATGAAGAGCAATATGCGGCCGTCGAGTTTTTGCGCTTCCTCAACACCGTGGTCGCCCGCTAGGCGGGCGAAAAGCTGGTGATAGTGCTGGATAATGCGCGTATCCACCATATCAAACAGATTCAGCCCGTTCTCGAAGAACATCGGGATCACCTGACTTTGATGTTTTTACCGCCTTATAGTCCCACCAGTACTCGCGGTATAGCTCGGCAATTGAACCTCATTGAAGGCGTTTGGGGCTGGCTGAAGCCTTCCGTGATTGACAACGTCTTCTTTTGCTCCGTTAAAGAAATCATTGCTGCAGTGACCGCCTTTTTGGAGCACATTAATGACAATATGATGGAGACCGTCGACGGTTTTTGTGTGCGACTCTAATCCGTCCTGTCCTCTCTCATTCCCATTTCTCTCCTGCGAGTCGCATTCGTCAGGGGCAACAGGCGTGCCTCAAAGTGCTGATCCAGTTCGACCCTCAGACGACCACGTCGTGTCCCTTCGGATCCGAGCCGGATGCATCCGTCCTTCAGCCCCGCAACCTACCAAAAATTCCGGCTCAGCCTCTCAATCCAAGGAGCGATTTTCCGACCAACCGATCAGTTGGTCTGCAACTCCCGGATCTTTCAGATCTTTACGACCGGGTATATAGTTTGATCCTCTTACGGGTCGCTCATCGTCACCCATCGAGGGGCCTCTCGATCTTTGCAAATCCCAGAGTCTTTGGTCCAAGACAGTATTTGGTCAGGTCGCCAGGCCGGATTGAGGTAATCTTGCGGCAGCATACTCCGCATGGGTAAAATTTCCCCTTGTGAGGCATCGGTCAATCGCACGGTAAACCACCGACCTAATTTTCAATAGTCGTAATATTCTCCTTATCCTTATTTTCGGCCAGATTGCCTCGGGCGGGGGTACAGGACTGTACCACTTAATGTCATCGCTCCTCTGCCATCGCAGTATCGCCTCAGTAAGCAATGCATCCCACGGCATCAACAAACACACGGAGGCGTACATACCACGCCTCCGCAATATCTCCGCAGATCATTATTCCGTGAAATCGCGCCAGGCTCTCGAATACTCTGAGTATCCCACCATGCGTTGCGGGATGTCAGCTCTTGCCAAACCCATGGACTGAGACCACGGCCGCAACCGACTTCCCGTTTAGGCTACCCTTTTCGCCTCGGTGTGGGTCGGCGCGCCTTTCCCCCGTTGGCCGTCAGGGGCCCGCGCATAGGCACCGCATTCACCCGATCAAACACGTCTTGCGGAGACATTCCCTGTTGGCGCGCCGCACGCTCTCGACGATGATTCGCCTGCTCGTGATGGAGCTTCAGCGCTAACCTTAGGTTTGAGTCTTCCATCGTTATCGCCCTCCTTCCCAACATCCACAGCTTAACCGTTTTGGTCGATCGTATACGATTCGGAGTCCTCTAGGTTCGGAGCGGTTCCATCGCAATAGAAAAAGAACGGCATCCGATGCCAGTCGTAAATCTCCGGGCAAATAATTCCTTGGGCATCCATCGTCCGCAGCTTATCGATTATTTGTTTGGCTGCGGACGATTCATCTGTGGTCATCTCTTGTGCTACCAATCCGTAACTAACACTTTGCTCATAGTCCACCTGAAATTCATGGGCCGGGGCCTTGAATAACAGGTGATCTAAAATCTTATTCTGGCGTCCTTCGATATTCGGCAGATCCACTAACATAAACCGGCTGAGCAATTCTTCAGCGTAATGCCGAGTGAGCATCCGTTCGCGATAGTAACTACCAACCTTAATGGCTTGAACTTGGTCTAAGAGCCTTCCAAGTAAGTCGGATCCCACCCGACTCGGAGATTTTATCCCTTCCTTCCTTAAAATATGTTGAATTTCCTTTTGACTGTCCTTAACAAACTCCATAAAATAATCGATAGCCGTCAATTCGATAGACTCTGACCCGCTTTGCAACGAGATGTCGATTGGGGAAATTCCCGCATTGTGCCCAAATCGGATTTCATTCCCCGAAAGACACAACAGTGTGCCTGCACTATATGCGAATTCAGGTACTAAAAAAGTAACCGTGTCTGTAAAATATCGCAAACACTTGGCTAACCGATAAGCCGCTTTAGGATCGCCTCCTAATGTATGAACCAGAACATCTAGCTGTGATTGCTTTGAATCTGGATGTAGGCCAAACTGGCGGAGAATCTTATAGCAATCGTCTGCATCCAGAGCCTCCATACTCCCCATCTCTTCCGGATAATAGAGAGCGACCAAGGGCCGATTTCGGATATGAACCAGCGCATTGCATGACTCGGTTAACTCCTCCTCCAAGCTTAAAGTCCCGGCGTCTTTCACGTTATCGCTCACGCTCCTTTTTCCATCGGGCGTTTGCCGCCTTTTGAGCAATTTCACGCCGTTGATTGGCAGATAAAATTTGCGCTCGCGCCAGGCCTCCTTTTTTGCCGCCAAGGCGCCCGAGGGCTACGGCGGCGGGATTCTTTGGGGTTTTTGGATCGTGCTCCTCCGTTCCCTCTCGTGTTCTCGTCAAATATTTCCCTCCCAATGCTTGAGCGTTCATGCATAAATATTTTAGGCCCCTATCGCGGGACTGTCAATAAAAACCTCTCTGAAGCTTTTTGCGCGATAGCATTTTTACCAGAGGGTTCCATTCTACCGAAGGGTTATGGGATTCGGACAACGAAGGATGAACACGGATGAGCCACAGACAGCGATAGAGAATCGCACCGACCCGCCGTAACTTGCCCTAACGTTCAAACTTTCGGATCATGAATGCCAAGAACACCAGTTACCGGAATCCTGTCGTCAAGGCTTCGTTTAATCTGATCGTTATCCGTGGGAAGGGCGGGGCTCTCATCCTACGCGAGTCTTTGTGGGCCAGATCCCGATTGTAAAACATGCATTCTAAGATAAGTCAGGTGGCAGGGCGACATCCCAACTCTGTGAGGAAAATACCCCTTTGTTTCTCCACTTGAATCCACGTTTCTCACCCTTATCCCTAGATATTGTATCCTACCATGATCATCAGACTACATATTGATCGTGAATATTTGTGAAGCGCAACATGTTGGGTTTAAAACAAATGATTATCCCCAATATCTGGGGGTGCGAAACGTGGGTTGAAGTAGGAACTCTGGGATCATTTTAGGCCATCGCCTCCACTTGGAGAATCGAACTTGACTCATCTTAAGATGTATGTATTCAAATATGATGATCGGCTGTTGTTGGGCTGACCTTTTTCTCATGCAAGTGCGCGGAGGGGCTTGAGAACGGGACCCCATATCGGCGTGTACTTCTCCCATTTCGGTAAACCGTCATTCCAAGAGAAATGTTCAGACTCCACCGTACCACACGAGTACTAGCAGACAGCCGCCGGCTGTTTGACTGACCTACGCCGTATTAGGCCATCGCCTGCGTAGGATTGGGTTCATCTACACGTTTTTTCTTTCGCGGATAGACGAACGTGCCATTCCACTTCCGGCCCAGGTTCATCACACCGACAAAATCTGCATCCGCTCAACAATTGATGGCGCTAATGATTCAGTGTGCCGCCAGGAATGAATTGGGTCGCCATCAGTTGGTCGTTGAGGAACGCACCCATGACTGCCAAACGATTGTCGCCCAAATCCACCGTCACGACAGGCATTCCGGGATTGGCTGCCGATTGCGCTTTGGCTTTTGGGCTCCTCGCTATTTAGTGTGGGTTAGCCCGATTCTAAGGTTAAACGTGGCAGGGATAGCTTGCCTGCCACCAGATAGATGACGGTAATGAAATGATGAATATTCCGATAGCCGCGGGCTCGGGCTTTGGCGGCTTGCACCAAGCTGTTAATGCCCTCCAACACGGCATTGGTGCGGTGACTGTGGGTATACCGGAGGACCCCGGCCCAGTGGGCCTTGATGGTTTTGGCGGCCTGACGGATGGGATCGAGGCGGCTATGGGTGGCCCAGAAGTACCAGTGCCGCGGAAAGGCCTCCGCGGCTTCCGGCGGCTGGTCCCACAAGGCCTTAAGCGTTTCTTTGATGGCATAGGCCCGACCGGTTTTGAGGTGGGCTTGGCGCAAGTCCACGAGTCGATCAGCGGCCGACACTTTGAGATCTTGCGGATTTTTGAGCCACAAATAGCGCGTACCTGCGAGTTCGGGGCGGACTTTGCGCTCCTCTCGGCGCACCTGGTCGACGGCGTCCCCAAGGAGCTTCATGACATGGAACTTGTCGAACGTGATCGCGGCCTCGGGAAAGTGGGTGGTGACCCCTTTGATGAAGGCGGGCGACATATCCATCGTGACGTCGGTCACGGTGGCCGGATCGCCGTGGTGGGCTTGAAAATCTTCAGCGAACCGGGTCACCGTGGTCGCGTCTTTGCCTGGTGTGGCAAAGATCACGGCCGATTCGGCCGGATCGACGACGATCGTGACCTAATGGTGGCCTCGTCGGGCGGCCGTCTCGTCGACCCCAAACGCCGTGACGGGGGCTAAGGAGCGCTGGTCGCGGGCCTCGGTCACGTAATGGTCGAGCACCCGCCAGAGGCGGGTGTCCCACTCACCGACGAGATCACTGACCGCCCGAATCGGCATGTCCTGCATCAAGGTCAGCGTAAACGCTTCAAATAGGAGGGTGAATCCACTACCAGGTCGGGCCCAGGGCACCGGGACGGTTTTCACCCCACAGTTCGGGCACCGGACACGAGGCTGACGGGCCTCGATATAGCACGCATACTGAAAGAAGTTCAGATGGCGCCACCGGCGGGCTTCGGTATCATGGACGGGACAGTTCTCGGTGCTACAGGCGGGACAGGCAAAGCGTGCGCCGCGGGCAAAGTCCAGCGTGAGTCGCAAGTGGTTCGCCGTGCGGTCCAACCGCGTCTCAACCACTTCCCAGGGGGATTGCAGCCCTAAAGCGGCGGCAAAGAGCTGCGGCGTGGAATATGAAATACCCATTGTGTACACTCCTTCGGCCGGCCAGTTGGCCTGGTATTGGGCCACGGGGCGACGCGGGCAAGGTCCCACGAAGTGGGCCGAAGGGCAACCTTGCCGGGGTCGTTCGGTGGCCGATTCTTCTTAGACGCCGGTCGGCCGAATTCCTTTCGATAAGTTTATCCACACTAAACAGCGAAGAACCGGCTTTTGGTGGGGCATCCACCCACTTTTCAAACGGCACATGCAACGAAAACCGCACTCCCCCAGGGGTTCGTTGGTCTCGTTTGGCGTAAAGAGAAAGGGGATAGGGCACACCACGCTTGAGGCCGAACGGTGGCTCTTTCTTCGGCGGTCCATGTTTCTTTGGGTGCTTTACGCGCTGTGATCTGGCCGGTTGCTTCGGCGATGCGTGCCGACTCCGCTTGTGATTCAGCTGACGTGATTTGGGCTTGGTGATGTAGGATCCATGGCAACGGCACTCGCTGCCAGTGGCCTTCGTAGAACAATTTTACCGCCACAAAATCATGACGAACCTGACGTTCAGCCACCAGATCAACATCCGGGTATTCCACCATATCGGCATAGAGTGTGATCGGTTCGTTTGGCTGACCAAGTTGCGGCGGTCGTTCCTTGCGGTCGATGGCTTCCCACGATTTGAGCCAGCTCTACCACGATTTTACTTTTCTAGTGGCATGATTAATAGCCGCACGGCGAAGACTGACCGGTATCGTTCGCGCACTCGGCAAAGTTTCAATCAAAGGATGCAAAGGGTAAGGATGCGTCTTGGTGTCGAGTGTATGCGTTTCTGCGAACGTGAGCCATTCTTGATTCGTCCAGGGTCGTTCATCAGGGGTGCCGTCCCTGCGGGGATCCTTCTTCTTCGCATCCAGCACGGCCAAATGCCCGACGAAAAACTCCAGGTAAAACATAATTGTTCGGTTATACAAGGCTCGCGCTGCTAAGATCGCTTGCCGTTTAACGGCGTGCAGTTCTTTATGAATGCCGATCTTTACCGTTTTCACCACCGTTACCCGGGCCTCACCCCCTTCCATCTCGTCGATGAGCTGTTTGGTCTTTTGCCGAAACTCTGGGGATGGTTTTCCGTATAAGTGTGCCGAAAACACCGTCACGATCGTCAGCAAATTCTTAGCGGCCCCAGCGATAGGCTTGCACAAAATGGAGACGCTATGGCGAGTGGAGAATTGTACGCTTTCGGAAAGGGCGGGATGTCTTATGGATCGAAAGCTATGGCTTGAGAAAAATGTAGGCTCAGCCGATCGTGCGGTGCGCGGCGTGCTTATTGCGTTTCTGTGGATGTGGGCTTTGACGGCGCATCTGGGCACGCTGGCCACCGTCGTTATGGCAGCCATCGGAGGCATCTTGCTTAGCACGGTGATTTCACAATATTGTCCCATGTGGGCCATACTGGGAATCTCGACCCTGAAAGGCCGCACGCCAAACCAAACTTAGGCCGAAGCCACCTTTGGTCGCGTGTTCCCCTGGGGATTTTATTGAATTGAAACTGATCGCCATGTTGTCCGTTGGTCCGGTCGGGCAGCAGGCCAGGTGAACGCTTGGGACCCTGACGCGGATGGCTAAGTCCACTTTGGTGTTCAACGAATCGTCAGGGTCCACATTCGCCGGTGATGGGGAGTTTCTTGCAGGTGGCGGTGGTGGCCTACTGAAACCCGGACACGCTCTTTGTCATCGTAAGGAATGCGTTGCACTATCTTCCTGCTGGCAACATGAGCGTGTGGTTCATTCAGATAGGGGTCGATGGTTGAGATAACTGGTGCTAATGCCGTTGCCCGGAACTTTTGAATGCTTGACTCTCGTCCGTTTCACTCTTGGGTAGGATCGGCCTTCGATCCACGCTGAAAGCTCGTCAAAGCCGTAGCTGGAGTTAGCGACTATCCCTAGCCAAGATGCAAGTGGCATGATGCTCAGGGATTGACGACTTGTCGTGCCGCCCTGTGGCCAAAGAGTACTGACAAATGAAGGATTTCACTGATGTCCGCGGCCTCCCATCGAAGCTTCAGCCTTCAGTGCCCTGACGATCACCTGTTGGATGAGGCCGAGCCCGGATCTCGCTTGCGACGTTGAATTGGCAAGAAAGCCAGAGGTTCGCTACTATGAGAGCCGTGTGACACCGCATACTTCGCTCACCCGTAGATTGAACGTTGGCATACCTGCCTGCGCAATATGGTGTGTTGTTTGAACGGCGTGGATCAACCGATTTTGGTGTGGAAATGCTACGGCCAAATATTGAGCACTCGGGTGCGAAATGTGGGTTTATTGGAGATAGCCGGAGCAGGGCTGCCTCTGCCCTGTGCGCTGGCCGCTCGCCGTGCGGGTGATGATGCGGGCTGGTGCGTTGTCGGTTTGGCCGTCTTGATGGGTACTGGCTTGGGAATTCCTAGGCGGGATGTATCGAGGCATCGACAAAACGCCAGGCGTCCACTCAAAAGAGAACCGCCAAGAGGAAGACGGCACTCACGGCAACGATTCAGACCGGATCGTGGTGCCGGATTACGCGTGCTTGGGTTGTTGCGCACTTTCTGTGAGGGCGTTGATATGGTATTCGGGTCCGATTTGACGGTTTGAGGTCCAAGCTGTGGGCGTCTCAACCCTTGCTTCATAAATGATTTCCTAACCCTATGGCCTTCTCTTAAAACGGAAACGATGACCTGCGCGCAGTGTAGAAGATCGCGATTCAGGGTGAGCGCTAATTCTTGACCGGGATGAGGGAGGCTACGCATGCATCTTTGTCTCGAGAGGAAGAATTTCGAGCGGCGCCGGCCCAACTAGGGTAAGCAAACTGCGGGTCAGAGGCGTTCGGAGCTCGCCTTCTGCTCAATGAGGAACCGATGCGGACGCTATCTCCGGTGATAGGTCAGCCACGAGCAGGTCTTTCGCCTCCCGGTACTCTAACTCCCCGCAACTACGGCAAGCCACTGGCTAACGGCCGCGAGGATCCCGTCATCATGCGCCGGCATTGGAGCCAAAAAATTATTTTAAAAAATAACATCGTTGTTATTGAAACCTCGACAATCTCGTGCTACTATCTTTTAAATTGAACTCAATTCAATCAATAAAGTAATAACAACGTAGTTACCTTTGAAGGGAGGCGGCTCAGTGACGAACTATTGCATTGTGGGGGCGGGGTCACGAGGCCTCTCGATGTTTGCCGAAGATTTGGTCGGCCACTATCAGGATGTAGCGCGTCTCACCGCAATCGCAGATATTAACCCAGGTCGAGTGAATCATGCCTTGCAGGTACTTGGGTCAGGGGTCAAGGGATTCACCAATTTTGACGAAATGTTGGATGCGGCGCCTTGTGATGTAGTAATCGTGACTACAAAAGATGCGACGCATGACGAATTCATCGTCAAGGCTATGCGCCGTGGAAAGGATGTGATTAGCGAAAAGCCGATGACCACCGACGCGGCAAAATGTCGAAGCATTTTGGCGGCAGAACGTGAGACCGGAAGAACCCTTCGGGTGACGTTTAATTACCGCTACGCGCCCTATAAAACTGAAGTCAAGCGTCTGTTGCAAGAAGGCATTGTCGGTGACGTTCAATCGGTAGAATTTCGATGGTTTTTAGACACCGTGCATGGCGCCGATTATTTTCGCCGATGGCACAGCCAAAAGAAAAACTCGGGGGGCCTTTTGGTTCATAAGGCCACTCATCACTTTGACCTGATTAATTGGTGGCTCGACCTCGAACCCCAAGAAGTGGTGGCGATGGGTGCACGCCAATACTACCTTCCGTCGCGCATGCCAGGCCATGGCAAGCGCTGTTCGGAGTGCAATCTTACGCAATCGTGTGCGTTCTATTTGGATCTCGACGCCGACCCAAAACTGCGGGCGCTCTATCGAGAAAATGAGCATTTCGACCAGTATTACCGGGATGGATGTGTTTTCAGCGAAGATATCGATATAGAAGATACGATGTCCGTCTTGATTCGGTATCCGAAAAATATTCAAGTCACCTACGGGTTGACCGCAGCGACCTCATTTGAGGGTTGGCAAGTAGCCTTTAACGGGAGCTTGGGGCGACTGGAGGCATTCGAACCGGAATGTTTTGTGGCCAAAACGGAGGCTCGCAATTTTAAGGAGCGTTCGCGTTCATCGGTGCGTCGCGCCGTCGATTGGCGCCAAGCAACGGTTGAAGATGCCCCCGATGTGCAAAACCTTGCGGTGAAGTTTTATCCCTTATTCGGTGGCGTCAAAACATTTGAGGTGACCCACCAAAGTCAAGGCCATGGAGGGGGTGATCGCCGACTCAAGGACCATTTATTTCGCGGGGTGAAAGACGACCCCATGGGCCATGCGGCTGGGAGTCGGGCCGGGGCCATGTCGATTTTGGTAGGTGTTGCAGCCAATCAATCGATGGCTGAAAGGCGATTGGTACGGATTGAAGACTTGCTGAACGAGAACAGCGAGAACAAGATTATTCAAGAAGCGGGACTTTAGGCTTCCACGGACATGGCCATTACATTCGTCGGATACATCAGCAAAAATCGCAGTTCCATGACTTTCAGCGATTTTTCGAGGGTCTCCATTATCCTTGGCAGCGGTCTCTTGCCTGAGTCTATGTGCATCGCCTCACCACAGAAAAACCGGTTTTTAACGACGAACTCAGCGGTAAGGATGTCAGAGTCATAATGCGGCTCGATGACAGGCCATGAACGGAAAGGAAGGTTGTTCAATGAAGACTTCAACTAAGATGTCTGAGACTTCACCGAAGACTTCACGAACCCTGCGATGGATGGCGAGTGTAGGGGCCAGTTTAGCCGTCACCACGATGATGATGGCAGGGGGAATGAGCCCGGCGAATGCCGCCACGGTGCGTTCGGTGACGGTGCCTTTGCCCAATATGTCGACTCTCGATCCAGTCGCTAACGCGGTCTCGACCCTACTAGATCAAGGGGTGATCTTTGAGGGCCTATACGGGTATAATCTCAAGAACCAACTAGAACCTAAAATTGCTACAGGCTATACCGTGACTGACGGGGGCAAGGTTTGGACATTCACCTTGCGAAAGAATGCCCGCTGGTCCAATGGGCAACCGGTGACCGCCCAGGACTTTTACTATGCTTGGTTGCGAATTGCCTCCCCAAAGGATTTGCAGGGGGCTACCTGGAACAGCGTGATGACCTACGTCCAAGGAGAATATCAGTTCCATGCGGGGGATATTCCTGCAAGTGAGGTAGGCGTAAAGGTGTTGGGGCCGTATAAGATCCAGTTGACCTTGAGCGCACCCCATGACATCCTCGGAATATTGGCAGAGGCAGGATCGATGCCGGTCTACCCACCGGTGGTTAAGGCGCACCCGAATAATTGGTGGATGCCGCAATACTTCGTCGGCGATGGGCCCTTTAAGCCGTCATCGTTTGTCGTCAACGGGAATGTCAGCTTGGTTCGCAACGATAAGTACGTAGGCCGGGCCGGAGAATACAATGTTGGCAACGTTCAACAGATCAATATTATTCCAGCGCCGACTGTGCCGGTTGAGGATTACTTGTCGAAAGCGATAGACTTGGCTTGGATTACCAATCCCTCGGACTATCGCTACATTCTAAATAGTTCGACGTTGAAAACCCAAGTCCACAAGGCACCCGCTTATCAAATGACCTACCTGCAGTGGGACCGGTCTCCGACCGCTTCTCCGCTAGACAACCTCAAAGTCCGTCAAGCTATCGCTATGGCAGTGAACCGCACGCCTATCGTCAAGGATGTCTTGTACGGTATGGGGGGAGCAGCGATGGCAGCGGGGCCCTCTTCTTGGGCACCGACCAAGTATGAGCACGCTCTGCCGTATAACGTGGCCCAAGCGAGAAAGCTTCTGACTGAAGCGGGGTATCCAGGCGGCAAGGGCATTCCTACTCTGGCGCTTTACACCCAAACGGTGGCGGCCAATCCTTCCCAAGTGAACGTGGGGGAGGCTATCGTTTCGGAGTTGAAGAGTGCGCTTGGCATCAACTTTAAGATCGAGCCCACCTCGACCAATATTGTCAACAACATCGTGTACAACGGACTGGAACCTGGGGTGACTCCCGGCTACGTCATTGGCGGCGGCAACGCGGGGTGGATCGATGCGTCGTACCTGCCGCTGCAGACTAACCAACTGGTGCACTACAATGGAGCCCTCGGATCGCTTTCGTTCCGTCAATACGCGGAAGACTGGTATTTTGATACCTATGATGCCCGCGATGTGAAGGCCTTCGGCAATCCCAGTGATACCTCAATGGGGGTCAAATTCTCTCAGTGGGCCCCACTTGAAAAAGCGGCGCTGAAGGACATTGCCTATCTTAATGCCTACACCAAGCGTCAGCCCAAGTGGTATCAAGAGATGGAGGCGCCGGCCCCGGGACAGAGCAATCTGGATGTGTGGAACGGACTGGTGAATGCCTGGAAAGCGGCAAAGACTCCGGCGGCCAAGCACTCGGCTTGGGTCACGGCGTGGAAGTTCGTCGGCAGCGGCAGCTTAGGCGATGGCAACGCCGAAATTGGGTTAAACGCCCAAGTGTATACCGATGAACACGAAGGTACGGTCTTGTACAATCTCAACATGGAGGAAGACCAATTGGGAGAGGCGACGTCGGCTCAGGTCAGTGACACATTGACTGGGAAGATGGTCAACACGATTTTCCAGCAGGGTTGGGAAGTGCCTCTGTTCTACTCTGAGAACATCTATTTGGCCAAGCCCGGCATCACTAATGTCGATGCCAACCCATTTGGATGGACTTGGTGGGGCGACCTCCAGTACCTTAACGTGAAATAAGCTAAAGAGTGGGGGTGGTCGTGAACCGAATTCGGCGATCACCCCCATTTTTGTTGCCGGGCAGGGATTTTAAAAAAGGTTCGCGTCTGCCCCTGTTTGGGACTGAGGGAGGAGGTTTTTGATGAAGGTCACGGATGTCGTCTCATTCGTCGGGTCGCACAAGTTTTATGTCAAAGTGGAAACCGATGAAGGCGCCTTTGGGTTCGGAGAGTCGAGTCCGATGCGCCCCCCGGTGTTGCTGGCGATTATGCAAAGCGTGATTAAGCCGGCCATCTTGGGCATGGATCCTTTCCAGTCGGAAGCGATTGAAGAACGGGTCATGCGCAGGAACTACAAACTTTCAGGGCAACTGTTAGCCGCAGCCTTTAGTGGAGTCGAGATTGCGCTGTGGGATCTGAAGGGACGATGGCTGGGCCAGCCGGTGTACAATTTGCTGGGTGGCCGCTACCGAGATCACATTCCCCTATACGGATCGAGTATGAGTAGGAATTTAACCCCGGTGGAAGAAGCCGAGAAACTCCAGGCGGCCTTGGCTGCGTTTAATTTTGCTGCGGTGAAGATCAAAGTCGGCCCGCGCTATGGGCAAGGGCTCAGCGTGGACTTGGACGCTGACGAAGAGAAGGTTAAAACGGTGCGTAAAGCCATCGGGCCTAAGGTGAAGCTGATGATTGACGGCAACGGTTCGTACACCGCTATCCAAGCGCTTGAACTGTATCAACGGGTGAGCGACCAAGGCATTCATTACTTCGAAGAGCCCTGTCCCTACGATGATATCGAGGCATATGTGCGCCTAGCCGGCAGTCTTCCGGTGCCGATTCACGTCGGAGAACAGAACTGGAATCTTTATACCTTTCGCGACTTTGTCAGTCGTGGCGCCTGTCATTACTACGGGGCAGACCCAATAAAGTGCGGAGGCTTGGCCAATGCCAAGCGTGCCGCCACCTTGTGTCGAGCTTTTGGAGTGGAGTACGTGCCGCATAACACGACGCGTAGCATTGGCTTTGCTGCCGCCATTCATTTGGCCGCCAGCACGCCGGAATGCAGTACGTTTTATGAGTATTCGATTGAGCCTAAGTCGAATCGATCCGAGTTCTGGACCTTTGATGCCCGGATCGAAAACGGAGTCGTGGAGGTAGGCCATGCTCCGGGGCTTGGCGTCAGTGTGGATGAAGCCCAATTGGCCCGAGAATTCTCCGTATACCGTTGAATCGAGGGCTAGATGCAAGCCATAGGGGTGAGGAGATTGGCAAGCCAGAACGATTTTTGGAAATTTTTAGATCATCATCAGGGAGCCGCGAGTCAAGATGTGCTTTTGCCCCAAATCCCCGCTTACGCGCTAAATGTAGCGGATTTTGGGGCCAAAGGCAATGGCAGGACCGACAACAGCCGAGCGTTTGCTGAGGCTATTGGCCAACTCTCTTCTCTTGGCGGCGGACGCCTGATTGTAGGCCCAGGAGTATGGTGCACTGGCCCGATTCGTCTGAAGAGTCGCATCAACCTGCATCTTGAGGCGGGGGCCGTGGTCCGCTTTAGCCGCAACCATGAAGATTATGAGCTGATTTCTACCCAGTTTGAGGGCCTCCCTAGCGTGCGCTGTCGTTCGCCGATTGACGGCGAAAATTTAGAAGACGTGGCCATTACTGGTCGCGGCCTTTTTGACGGTGGCGGCGAGGGGTGGCGCCCGATCAAGAAATCCAAGACGACGGACCGACAATGGCGGGATCTGGTAGAAGCCGGGGGCGTGCTCAGTTCCGACGCCTTGATGTGGTGGCCGAGTCGGTTGGCCATGGAAGGGGCTGAAGTGGTTCCTCGCCTGATTCGCCATCGGGTGCTGGACATGGCTGAATGGGCCCCCTATCGCGAATATTTGCGGCCCCAGCTTTTGAGCTTGAGGCGTTGTCGTCGGGTTTTGCTTGAAGGGGTGACGTTTCAAAATTCTCCTGCGTGGTGTCTTCATCTCTGGGCATCCGAGCAGGTGACGGCCCGTTTTATTACCGTGCGCAACCCTTGGTATGCGCAAAATGGTGATGGAATCGACGTGGATTCCTGCCAGCACGTTCGCATCGAATCGAGTACTTTTGATGTCGGTGACGACGCGATTTGTCTCAAGTCAGGCAAAGATCGGGCGGGTCGAGAACTGGGACTGCCGACTCGCGATGTGGCTATCGAGGATTGTACGGTCTATCACGGACATGGCGGGGTGACCATTGGCAGTGAGATGTCAGGCGGAGTGGATAGCGTGCGCGTGCGTAATCTGACGATGGTGGGCACCGATATTGGCCTTCGTTTTAAGAGTGCTCGCGGTCGTGGCGGTGTGGTGGAAAATATTGCCATCGAGGATGTGCGGATGCTCGACATTGCCGGGGCCGCCATTTCGTTTGACCTGTTTTATGAATCCAATGCCGCTACGGTGGATCGGAATGGGGTGCCGGTGGTCGGTGAAGAAACGCCTAGGTTTCGGAATATTCGCATTGATAGGGCCGCGATTCAGGGAGCCCGTCACGCGCTATGGGTTCGGGGGCTGCCTGAACAGCCCATCGAACAGTTGACGGTCTCTCACTTAACGGCGGTGAGCGAACGTGGTATGACGCTTGAAAATGCAGCAGGGGTTCGGTTGGCTGAGATTCATCTAGCGATTCAAAAAGGTCCGTGGGTTCACCTCAATCAAACCCAAGACGTCTTTCTCGAAGTGGTCGAAAGTGCTCGAGTCGGGAATGAGCCCTGCCTTAGGGTTTCGGGGGAGGGAACAAAAAACATCCAATATCGGATTTTGGAAGCTTGGCCCCACTCGGTCTTGGTGGATCCCGAAACTGATGCGGAGCAGGTGAGGGCGCTTCGCTCAGAAGCTTCGGAGGGAGGTGGATGAATGTGGACCGAGTTTGCCTGGCGGTTGGCCGTGGACCAACGGCCAGCGCTTCTGGAGATGGGGTGGCGGTATGAAACCGGGTTGATGATGCTAGCCCTCGACAAGGCGAGCCGTCACTTGGGGTCGGCAGAAATGCTGGAATCGGTGGACCGATGGCTGGATCGGATGGTGCACTCGGACGGAACCATCGCTGGATACCGAGCCGAGGATTACAATTTAGACAACATCAATCCGGGCAAGTTGCTTTGGCCGCGAACGAACGGACCTCAAGGGGAAAAGTATCGGTTAGCGGTGGAACGATTGATGGAGCAAATGCGTCATCAGCCCCGCACTCAAAGTGGGGGGTTCTGGCACAAGCAGATCTATCCTCAGCAAATGTGGCTAGACGGCATCTATATGGCCATGCCCTTTGTTTTGGTGTATGGCCAAAACTACCATCAATTCGACTGGGTGGATGAAGCGGTCAACCAAGTGACCCTTCTTTATAGCCACACCCGCGATCCTAAAAGCGGGCTTTTGTATCATGGCTGGGACGAAGCCCGGCAACAAGCTTGGGCTCATCCTGATACGGGGTGTTCTTCCCAGTTTTGGGGTCGGAGTGTGGGCTGGTTCATCATGGCCTTGGTCGATCTCTTGGAGTCGATCCCCAAATCGTATCCGGGATGGGTTGTTTTGAGCGGCCTGTTGAGTCAATTGGCGACGGCGGTGGTCCGGGTTCAAGACCCGGAGTCAGGCTTATGGTGGCAGGTTCTCGATCGTCCGCACGCCCCCGGCAACTATCGGGAAGCGTCGGTCTCGGCGATGGTGGTGTACGCCTTGGCGAAGGGGATGCGTTTAGGCCTCTTAGCGGCCAACTTTTACGAGCCTGCCGTGAACGCATACCGAGGCATTGAACGCCGCCTTTGTCGGCGGGACGGTGAGGGCATCGTGCACTTGAGCCAATGCAACGCGGTGTCGGGACTGGGGGGGTCGCCCTACCGGGATGGTTCCTATACGTATTATGTGACCTCGCCCGTAGTGGAAGACGAAATCAAAGCAGTGGCCGCCTTGATCTTAGCTGGGATCGAGATGGAGCAGCAGAAAGCGGCGAACACAGGTGGCTCGTGAACGGTCAGCAAGGGAGAGGCGGATGCATACGCCAGACGAGGAAAAAAGTAGCCGCTATCTGGATGCGGTGCGTCAATTCGGGGATGTGGTGTTGACCGAGGGTCGAGATCACTGGGGAACGTCGAGCACGCCACTTTTTGTCGATGGCATCGCGGTGGACACCCGCGAACCTGTGACTTGGCAGGCCTCCGGAGAGCAGTGGATCATGAGCAACTTGGGCAGTCAACAGATTTTATTCCGGACGTTGCAGGGGTTAAGCCGATTGAGCGGGCAGAGCGCTTATCAGGAGGCGTGCCAAGCGGCGTGGGACTATGCCTTTTGCCATCTTCGCCATGGGCGCTTGCTGAGTTTGGGTGGACATATGGCCTTCGATTTGGGGAGCAAGCGCGCCGTGTATGCGCCCGACAAAGGCCCGGTCCATGAACTCAAATGCCACTATCCCGACTACGAATTCATGTGGTCGGTGAGTGCAACGCACACGACAGAATATATCGATGCCATGTGGGAAGCACACGTCAAGGATTGGGACCGTTTGGAGTTCTCCCGCCATGGCCTGCCGGTGGAGCCAAGTCTTGGCCATGGGGTCTGGGACCGACCCTACGGTCATCTACCGGTGTTTTTCACCGCTCAGGGGCTCACTTTCATCAATGCGGGCAGTGATTTGATTTACGCCGGGGCGATGCTTACTGCGCTCTCAGGCGAGGAGGCGCCCCTTGTTTGGGCTGAGCGATTGGCTCAGCGTTATGTTGAAGCGCGTCACCCTGCGACTGGGCTCGCGGGCTATCAGTTTAGTCGTTCGGTGCTGCCTGGGCCGCGGGGTCGCGGCGACCGAGCAGAGGCACAATTTGGAGTGCAGTTGGCCCCATATCAACCGACGGAAGCGACGGTCGTCGTCGCCCGGCAGATCCGCACCATCCTTGGCAGAGCGGCGATTAATAAACTGCTGTTGGCGGAACGCTTGGGGCTAAGTGGCGATGGCTTGGGTCAGATTGCGGTGGAGGATTTGTTGGCTTATGCCCGCTACGCCTATGATTCTGAGGACAACAGCTTTCATCCACTCATGACCAATGGCATGCGCCTGACCGGACTGCGCCTAGATCGCGATGGGTACTATGGCCGACAAGGAATGGTGTTAAAGCCCATGGCTGCGGACTTCCTGATGTTGTGGGCGTATTGCTTAGCCTATCAATTTTCTCCTCAGCCGCAGTTGTGGGCGGTAGCTCGTCAGATGGCCAAAGCCAATGGCCTCGGGGATATTGGCCCGACCGCTGAAGACATTAGTGGGCCCACGTTAGCGGCAGGAATCGAAGTATCGGATCCATTGGCCATTTTTTGCCTGCTCACGCTCTACTCCACGACGAACCAGCAGGCTTTTTTAGACCAAGCCCAGGCGGTGGGCGACAACATCTTAAACGATCGCTGGCACCGAGGGCTGTTTCTTCCGAGTCGGCATCATCGTTGGGCGAAGTTTGATGCGTTAGAACCCTTAGCGTTAATTCACTTAGTGGCGCATATGCAAAGGTGCCCACAGGAGGTGCCGAAGTATTGGGCTTCTTCGGCGTTTTTTGGCTCTTTTTATGCCGACTTAGGGCATAAGATTGACAATTCCTGGTGGTATGACCGGGTCGCGAAAGAGAGGGATCGGGTTGGCGACTGAATGGCGGGTGGGGGCCAGTGCCGGAGCCGATTTTACGACGCTACAGGCGGCGTTCGATGCCGTAGCGGCAGGCGACTCGGAGCCCACGACGATTCATCTTGAAGCCGGAGTGTATCGGGAAAAGCTCAACCTGAGTGTGGGCAAAACGGTTCACCTTTTGGGCGAAGGAGCGCTTCGGACGCGAATTGAGTGGGATGATTACGCCAATAAACTGCACGGAGACGGCGCGCCTTATGGAACCTTTCGTACGCCGACGTTCACCATTGCTGCAGATGGCACCGTTTTGCAAGATTTAACCATCGCCAATACGGCTGGCCCGCGCTCTCAGGTGGGGCAGGCGATCGCCTTGGCGGTGACCGGTCAGCAGTTTTTTGGGTCCGGCTTGCGCCTGCTTGGACACCAAGACACCCTATTTACGGGAGGTAGCGGTCATCAGTATTTTCGCGACTGTGATATCGAAGGCGACGTCGACTTCATTTTTGGACCGGCTACGGCAGTTTTTGAGCGGTGTCAGGTCAAAAGTCTGGGTCGAGGCTATATCACAGCCGCATCGACGCCAAAAGAGGTGGATATTGGCTACCTCTTTTGGCAATGTTGCCTGACTGGCGCGGAGCCCGCGTCGGTCTACTTGGGAAGACCCTGGCGTCCATACGCCAGCGTCATCTTCGTTGAAACCGACATGGGCGATCATATTCTGCCGCAGGGATGGGATAACTGGCGGGACGAGCGTAACCAGGAGACGGCCCGCTATTTTGAATTTGGCAGCTTTGGCCCGGGAGCAGCCGACGCCGGGCGCTCGGTCTGGGCTCACGCCTATGCCTTGGCGGAGTTGCCTCAGCGCTGGCAATTGCGGCAAGTCTTGAAGGACTCGTGGGGAATTGGCGGGTTCAGCTAATGAGGAGGATATAGCGATGCTGGACATCGAAGCCCATACCAACGCTCTGTACGAACGAGCAACCGCTCAGAGGCTTGGGGTGGACGACCGTTTAGCGCAACAAGTCAGCCTGCGCGACAAGCTGGCGCAGGTCCTGGGATTGGACTCTTTAAAGGGGCGGAGCAATCGCGATTCGGCGGCTTCGCTTCAGATCCATCGTCAGGACCGGGGATCGTATTGGGAAGAGCGAGTGGAAATTGTTTCTGCCCCGGGGGTGCGGTTGCCATGCTATCGATTGCAGCCGAAGACCGTTCCCCCTCCGGGAGGATTTCCCGTGGTGTTGGCGCTTCAAGGGCATCATCCGCGCGGCAAAGAGCCGTTTGTCGGGCATTATTTGAGTGCTGAAGAAAAAAACCAAACCGAGCAGCGTGAGGAAGCCGTCGGTATCCAAGCGGTTGCCCACGGCTACGCGGTCTTGGTTCCAGAGCTCCTGGGTTTTGGGGAACTGGCTTGGGAGCAGGATCGAGCCGCTGACAAGAAGAACTCGTGTGCGGAGCTAAGCCGACGTCTCTTGTTGATGGGCCGTACGCTCATCGGCGAGCGAGTGGCGGATCTGATGCAGGTGTTGGATTACGCTAGCACCTTGCCGGAGGTCAATCTCGAACGCATTCTGGTGGTGGGGTACTCTGGGGGAGGCACCGCGGCCATGTTTTTGGCCAGTTTGGACGCTCGGGTGGGGGCCGCGGTTTTGGTTTCGTCTTTTTGTACTTATCGCGCTTCGATTGTGGCCCGGGCTCACTGTCTTTGCAATGTCGTGCCGGGCATTCTGCGGTTGGGTGAAATGTCGGATCTGGCTGGGCTTATTGCTCCGCGTCCTCTGTTGGTTGTGCATGGTGCCCAGGACCCGATTTATCCTGCCGAGGCCACCCGGGAGGCGTTTTCGGAGTTGCAGCGTACCTATACCGGATTCTCCCGGGGCGAGAACTGCCAATTGGTCGTAGGCCAGGGAGGCCACCGATTCTTCGCTCAACCGGTGTGGGATTTTGCTCAAGCGTATGTAGACGGAAAGTTTAACCGATCATCAGGACCGTCTTAGCATATAGGGTGCAATCTCGGGGGGATAGGGCGTATGATTAAAGCCAGGTCGCGCTTGCGAATTGAGCGATAAGAAACGTAGCGGAGAAAGGTTGGGACTTTCATGTTGTCCACGTTTAATGGATATTTTCGCGAAGACGGGCGCGTCGGTACCCGCAATCATCTCTTGGTGCTACCTCTTTACCCTGCTTGCAACCGGGTAGCGGCGATGATTGCGAATGAGCTTTCGACGGTGGCCGTGGTGGAGATGCATCAGGACTGGGCCCCCGACCTAGAGGGTTGGCGATTGGCGGTGCGGACTTTGGCTGGCTGGACCGACCACCCGAATGTGTATGCTACGCTGTTGATTGGCGTGGAGCCGCACGATGGGCTGATCCCAGCCGTCACTGAGCAATTGCCCAAGCATGTACGCTATGAGGTGGTGACGCTTTCGGAGTCCCATGGTACCCGTCGTGCCTTGGATGCGGCGAGGCGCTTGTTGACTGGTTGGATTAGAGAACGGGAAGGTCTGGTGCGACAACCGGCTCCGTTGGGCCAGTTGATTCTGGGAACGGAATGTGGGGGTTCCGACGCCTGTTCGGGACTGTCGGCCAATCCCACCTTAGGCCGAGTCAGTGATAGGTTAATTGCCATGGGCGGACGCTCCATTCTGGCGGAGACCACCGAATTGATTGGCGCAGAACATTTGCTGGCCCAACGTGCGGCCTCGCCGGCGATAGCGGCCCAACTTTTGGCCACAGTGACCCATGCCGAAACCTCATCGATGCGCATGGGCGTCGATTTTCGCGGAGCCCAACCGGCTCCAGGGAACATCGAAGGCGGAATCAGTACCATTGAAGAAAAATCCCTAGGATGTGTGCATAAGGGGGGCAACAGCCCCCTTCAGGCGGTGGTCGATTATGCCGAGCGCCCCGTCAAGCCGGGATTGACGGTGATGGACACCCCAGGCCACGACGTGATGCAATTAGTCGGCATGGCCGCGGGGGGGGCTCAAGTCATCGTGTTTACGACTGGTCGGGGGACGCCCACGGGGTCGGCGATTGTTCCGGTAATTAAAATGTCCACACGCACGGCGTTGAAGCAAAGCCTGGATGATGTGATTGATATCGACGCAGGGCCCATCATTGAAGGGGTGCTCAGCGTGGACCAAGTGGCGGATCAACTTTTGCGCAAGATCGTGTCGGTGGCCAACGGAGAACGGGTGGCAGCAGAACGCGGGCACCATCATGAGTTCGGTATCTTCCCGGGCTGGGACGGAAAAGAGGTGGCCCAGTGAGTCAGATCCAAATTGTCGGCTATGGCAACGGGGAAAAACGTGGCCTTGGCGTACGAAGAAGCTCGGACGAAAAATTTGTTGAGGTTGAGGGCGTGACCGCTGTTTCGATGGCAACGCTAACCCAACTGTGGCAGTGGTGTCAAGAGCGCCACGATAGCCTATTTTCAGCCTTGAATCATGGGTTGTCCGAAGGCGTGGGGGCAACCCCAATCGAGTCGGAGCGACGGCTGCCTGCCGAAGTTGAACTGTGGGTGGCGCATGAGAGCGATTGGGAACGCACGGTTACGGGTCAGCCGACTTCTTCCCAAGACACGTCGAACTCAGGCTGGGTATTTAAAGCGCCTCGCGGTGCGGTGACCGAGGTGGGGGAAGATTTGGGCATGCGTCGCGATGCGGTCTGGCAGGTTCCCGTGCCAGGGCTGGTGGGGCTAATCGCACCGGATGGCCAGGTGGCTGGCTATGGGCTGGGGCTGGATGTGACCGCGATGGATTTCTTAGCGTCCTCATCGGCTGGACCCGCTAAGCTCTTTTATCATAGTGCGGCGCTTAGCCCTGTTTTCACCCTCCTTAACGACGACGAAGCACCCACGATCGCAGTTTCACTCAAAGTCGAACGCCATGGCCTAGTCGTCCTTAACCAACAGTGGGAGTGGACGCTTTCCCCATTGCTGATGAAAGTTCAGGCCGATCGACTTGCTCAGTTTTGGCCTATCCAAGATTGGACTGGGATCATGGAGCCGGGCCAGTTCGATTTTGATGAAACGTTTGCCCTAGAAGATGGGGACCTTCTCACCCTCGATGGTGGCCAGTGGGGGAGCATCGTCCACACGGTGCGGCGACTCGATGCTAACTGGGCGCCAATTGCGCAGCGGGGGGGAGCAGCCGTGGTCCAAGTACACCCCAAAGACAACGTGGCGGTTGTGTTGGCACCGTTGGCGGCGGGTGACCGGATTCACGTGGCGGGGCAGTCCTTTATCGCCAAACAAACGATCCCCTTTGGCCACAAGATCGCCGTCAAAGACATTGGTCCCGGTCAGCCGGTGATTAAATACGGAGAGGTTATTGGACTCACCGGTCCAGCCATTAGCCAAGGCGAGCATGTGCATGTGCATAACTTTGACAGCAAACGGGGGCGAGGCGACTTGATCGCCGAAAAACACGCCGAGGCCGCGCGCTCATAGAGGAGATTGCGACCGCCGAGTGCGGTATGTTAAACGAAAGGAACGTGCAAGATGATCCAAGCCTATTCGGTGGAGAACGGTCAGGTGGGCATTCGGCGCTGGCGATTGGCCTTGCCTTCGGTGGTCTGTTCGACCCAGGCGGCCAAACGAGCGGTCGAATCCGTCGTCCGCGGGAAAACGGTAGAACATCCCCTGGGATGCGCTCAAGTCGGTAGCGACAAAGAGCAAACACGCAATACGTTGATTGGGATTGGAGCGCATCCAAACGTCGAACGCGTGGTGGTGGTGGGCTTGGGCTGCGAAGGTGGGCCAGCCCAAGAAGTCGCCGAAGGCATTCGGCAGCGAGGACGGTCAGCGCAAGCGATTTTGATTCAGGCGACCGGGGGCATGCAGAAAACAGAAGCCAAAGTACGAGAAGCTTTAGAGGCTCCGGAGCAGTCCGAACAAAGGATTACGGTGGGCATGGATCGGCTCGTGATCGGACTGGCGTCTTGGGAGGCTATGGGGGGGCCTGGGCAGCATTTGGTGGATGCCCTTCGGCAGGCGGGAGCTCGATTGATTTGGGCAGTGCCTGAGGGCCGTGAAGGGCCCGGGCAAGCACTGGCCTATGCAGAGCCTCTAGATGAGGGGAGCCATGAGGGGTGGATGCCGGCCATAGGGGGCGAAGCCGCCAGTTTAACCGGGTTAGTCGCTGGAGGCTGTCATTTGCTGTTAGCCCTGGGCGACTTGCAGCATCTGGGCGGTCATCCGATCGCTCCAGTCATCCGCTTGGGCGTCGATCCCGCGCTGCGGTCGATCTTAACCGATGATTTGGATGGATGGATCGACGATCGCAGGCCAGAGCAGTGGTTAGATTACGTGGAGGCCGTATGCAATGGGACCGAGGCGGTATCCGAACAATTTGGTGGGGATATGTTTGCCATCGCACGGCTGGGCCCCACATTATGACGGCAGCGTGTGAGGCCTTCTGATGTTTTTCCATTTTGACTTTTTAGAGGGGGCGCAGCCGCAAATCTTTCGTCGGCCGCAACGGATCTTGGTGGCGAATCAGGCGAGCGAGGTCCAAGATTGCCTGGCAGCGGTTGAGCAAGCGGTCGCTTGCGGTGCTTGGGCGGCGGGCTTCGTGTCTTATGAGGCCGCTTCCGGTTTTGATCCTGGCCTGGTGACCCACGAGCCGGGACGGTTGCCGCTAGTGGTGTTTGGCTTGTTTTCTAGCCCAGAGCCGGTGGACTGGCCGGGGGACGAGCCCGGGCCCTCGGCTTTGGGGGACTGGCGGATTTTGACTCCTCGTTCGGCATACCACCAGGCATTTTTGGCCATCCAGGATGCGATTAGCCAGGGTCAAACCTACCAGGTAAATTACAGCACGCGCATAAAAGCCGAGTTTTGGGGGGATGCCCGCGCGCTTTATCGACAGTTGCAGGCGGCTCAGCAAGGCCGCTATGGGGCCTATGCCGAATGGGAAGAGTTTTCGCTCATTTCCGCATCTCCCGAGCTTTTCTTTCGCGTAGACGACGGGCGCATTTTATGCCGTCCCATGAAGGGGACGATAGGGCGAGGGCGCTTTTCGGCCGAAGATGAAGCGCAAATGCGGGCCCTTCAAGAGTCGGCCAAGGATCGCGCGGAAAACGTGATGATCGTCGATCTGATTCGCAATGACCTAGGTAAGGTGGCGGCTACCGGTTCGGTGGCAACCCAAGACCTCTTTCGGATGGAACGATATCCCACGCTTTATTCCATGACCTCGACGGTGACTGCCGACCTTCCTTCCGATCGGACATGGCGCGACGTGATGACCGCTCTTTTCCCTTGTGGGTCGATCACCGGAGCCCCCAAAGCGAGCACGATGCGGATCATTCGAGAGATAGAAGGGAGTCCGCGCGGAATTTACTGCGGTACTCTGGGGTACGTCAGTCCTGATGGCAACGCGGTCTTTAATGTGGCCATTCGAACGCTGACCATAGACCGCAGTCGGGGTTGGGCTGAGTTTTCTGCCGGTGGCGGGATTACCGCCGACTCGAACGAGTTCTTAGAATATGCGGAAGTTCAAACCAAATCACAGTTCCTTATTTCGGCTCAGTGGTCTGCCAGCGGGATGGATCTCTTAGAAACCATGCGCTTGGAGCAGGGGCGGTATGCTTTGCTCGAAGCGCACTTAGCGCGTCTTCAGGCCTCGGCGGAATATTTTGGTCGACCTTGCTCCGAATCCCAGGTGTTGGCCAAGTTACACGCCACGGCAGGCGCCTTAACTGAAGGCAGATGGCGCATCCGGCTTTTGCTGGATGCAGCGGGGGGTGTGGCCGTCGAGGCATTCCCCTGGCACCCGACGCCTGCCGACAACCACCGTGTCGCTTGGGCTCATGAGCCGGTGTCAAGCCAAGATCGCATGCTCTTTCATAAAACCAACAATCGGGCCCGCTATGTCAACTGGCATCCCCCCGAAAGCGTTTTCTTCGATCATCTGCTGTGGAATGATGAGGGTTATGCCACCGAGTTTACTCGCGGCAATCTGGTCGCAGAGGTGAACGGCACCCTTTGGACTCCACCGATTGAGTGTGGACTATTGCCAGGAACCATGCGCCAGTGGCTGTTGGATGGGGGATGGATCAAGGTGGCGCGGCTGACTCGATCTGAGGTAGAGGCGGCCGACCAACTCTGGTTTATTAACAGCCTAGAGGGGTGGATTCCGGTGGATCTTCAGACAGATGCGACAGCCTAAGGCTCACGTGTCGATGCGGGCACCGTAAGCGCGAGCCACCAAGATGGCTTGGTCGCTGGTTAAAAGGGCCCCTGTGAGGTTGGCCTGGCGGAAGTCGACACCCTCCATGTGAGCGCCGCGAAAGTCGGTCCCTTTCAACCTGGCCTGGGCTAAGTTGGCTTGACTGAGGTCGGCGTTTCGAAAATTGGCCGACTCCAGATTGGTGCCGTATAAATCAACCAGCTTCATCCGAGCGCCTGAGAAGTCTTGGCGACGAAGATCCTGTTGGCGCAGGTTGACGTAGGACCAATCGCCTCCGCGAATGCGGGCACCCCGGAGATCAGCGGATTCAAATCCTGACCCTGTCCATTTGCAAGCTTCGAGGTCGGCACCAAACCACGAGGAACGACTGAGGCGACAATTGAGAAAAGCCGACTCTTGGACCGCGGCTCCTTGGAATTCGGCACTGGTCAAGTCGCATTGAACAAACTGGCAGTGATGGATCTGGGTGTTTTTCCAAAAACTGGAGACCAAGCGGCAACGAACAAAACGGACTCCACGAAAAACCTGTTCCTCACCGTCCCAGTCGTCAAAGGTTTCGTCTTCGTAGACGGATTGTTCGCTGATGATGACTGGCCCCTCTCTGTCGCCGTGACCGCGATTGGGGTGTGCTTAGCCACCATTACCTCTGGCACCAACGATTTGTGGTTTGATTGTACCGCATCTTTCGAGAATCGGTCTTAGAAGGAAAAAGTCCGTCACGCGATGATGGATTCGAGTCTAAACAATCGAAACTCGGCATTAGCTGAAAAAGGCTAAGGCGCTCGAATTCATGGAATGTTGATCTTATCAGATCTTTAGTGCCGAGGACAACGCTGAATTCTGTGCAGTCGATTAGAGAAGGAGTCCCCGATCGTTAAGGGACTACCGGCTGGTGGATTCGAACCCGGAACTAAAACATCTCTGCCCTAGTTCGTACGCAATGGTCCGATAGCAAGGGGACGCATTCCCCGAATGATACGCTAGCGGAGGTTTAAACTGCTTACAATAAATATGCGATTGCCTTTTACCATAGGGTATCATGGTTACCGGTGATAGATCGGCGGGTGGCGGACTTACACGCCCTGATGCACGAGGGTGTCCAGAGTCCTTCGCTGGACACCCGTGGTATCCTCTATGCCCGGGTCTCCACGAAAAAACCACAAGAAATGGGGAATTTGGATCGCCAGATTGTTGGAGTTGTTTGTCCCCAACCATGACAAAAGGGGTTCGTTAGATTGGATTGGGAGGACCAGGCGATCCGATGAGATGCGGCCAGAAGCGGACCTCTAAGAGTTGATGGCCCATTCGCGGTGTGCAATGCCCCCCCGATTAGAATCAACACAAAGGTGTGGACTATTCTCTGGATCATTTGTGAAAACTCCCCTAGTGTTTAATCCAAGGTAGCAACAGGTGGGTTAACGCTTAATCGAAATTCAAAGCCCCCTAGCCACCTGTCTGAGCTACGGGTTATTCATGGAACCATCGAACCATCGAACCATCGAACCATCGGCTTACTCGATTTGCTTGCGATGGAAAATAGAGAGAGAATAATAAGGAAAGCAAATGCAGCGAAGGCGGCCATCGAATACGATGAAAGAAGACTCCCCTTCTTTTCAATGGGGGCAATCCGGTGGTGCTCGGCGGTAATGTAGGCCCGAAATGTTGGGTGCTCAAGGGCGACCCTGATTTAATCCTCGGCCTGAAAGTACAGGCATTCGGGGGCAGGGATTGGCAGCCCGATTGTCGAAGACTTATTTTCCGGAAAGTACTGGGCTCAAGCGGGGGCTTGGTCGACGCAGTGTTGGCTCATACGAAGGACCGATCGCCATGGCAGTGAAACGACGAACCGAAAAACCTTCAAAAGTCTGGCCAATCGGCCGCGTCTCTCCTTGGTGGGCGGCCGGGGTGGCTGGCGCTGGCGTGATCTATTTTTTCGGTCTCGGACCCGTGTTGACGTTAGTGAATGCGTTGCCCCACTTAGAGAGCTTGGATCATACGGTTCGAGGCGATCTCGCGGATAAGCGATATACCCAACTGATGGCGCAGTTGCCAGCGACCACCAAAATGATAGTCGGGGCGCACGGGGCCCTAGATCGTTTGAGTTATTTAGCCTGGATTCCCGGAGTGGGACCAAGCTTCGGTGACATGAAGCATCTGGCCGATGCGGGATATGACTTAGTGCTGGCAGCCAATGATGTGGCTCCGGAACTCCGCCCTATTTTAAACAGGCGTGAGTCTCACACGAAAACGGCAGGGTTGGAAAATGTGTTGGCGCATTTGCCTAGTCTTTGGACTGGGCTCAGTCGGGCCTTGCCTAACGTTCGAGCAGCCGATCGGGCGCTTGCGGCAGTAAACTTTGCAAGGTTGCCCAAACGCTTAGACGCTATGTCTTCGGTCGAACGCTATCGCCCCGAGATTGCCATAGGTACCAGCATTTTAGGCGCCATGGTAAAGAACCGTGGGTTGGTGAGTCAGATGTTGGGCATTCCTCATCCCGCCCGCTATCTTCTAATTTTGGAAAATAGCGGGGAACTCCGCGCCGGCGGAGGGTTCATTACCGCCTATGGATATTTAAATTTGAAAGATGGAGTGCTCGAACACGCCCACGTGCAAGCGATTTCCGTCCTTCAGCGTAAGATTCAGTATCATCCCCCTACCCCTTGGCCGATTAATAATTTTTGGCCGAAATTGACCTACTGGGGCGTACGCGATGCGGCCATTTTGCCCAATATGCCGACTAATGCACGAGTGATCGAGCGTTTTTATGATTCGGTACCTCACCATCTGCCCATTGACGGGGTAGTGTTTGTGGACAGTTGGCTGGCTGACAGTTTGATTGAAAAGACCGGAACCCTTCATTTGGGGACCGCGTATGGCAATCAACGGATTACGGCTGCGCATGCCAATGAGGCGATGGAATATGTGGCTGAGCGTTTGGGCACGACTCAGGCGCAGAGTAAGGCGTTTTTAGGGACTTTGCTCAATGAGCTGCGCGTCCGATTTTTGCACGCTTCTGGGAGTAAGTTGGTCGGCCTCTTGTCCACTTTGGAAGCGGGAGTAGCTGAGAGTCACATGGCGGTGTACTTCAACAACTCGGCTCAAGAACGTTTGGCAGTGCGCTGGGGAGCATCGGGCGAGGTGCCGCGTACGGTTGACGGCGACTATTTGTCCGTCGTTAATGATAATCTCGGAGCGCATAAGGATAATTTTTTCTTACAAACCAGCATTGCTACCACGCTCAAGCCCATCGCCAACGGAAGGATTGAAGAAACCACCAAGATTCATTGGACGATGCCAGCGGTGGCCCATGGATGGCTGGTCGTGCCCTATACCGGTTGGAATGACGTTTATGTTCCCAAGGGCTCTCATCTGATTTCGGCCACGGTTATGCCAGGAAGCAAGATTCGGGTCGGGGTGAACCAAAGCGTGAATAAAACGGTGTTCGGGATGCGTCTAGATATCCCTGCTCGAACGTCACTGAGCGTGCCTCCAACCACCGCAAACGAAACCATCGTCTATACCTTGCCCAAAGGCACGAACCCGCGGAAGATTTTGATCCAAAAGCAACCGGGAGTTTTTGGTCAGACGGTGACGGTGAACGACGGCACATTGCACACCACCTATTACCAGACGCGGACGCTTCATCTGACTTTGCCTTAGGCGTTCGCCAATGGGTGACTCAAACGAGATAATGACTTCGTTATCGAACTGAGCTTGGCGCGATCGGCGCGTCCCCGGGTAGAGAAACGGAGGGCAACCGGCACGGCTTGCGAAGCCCGAAACTTCGGCTAGGAACCGCCATGAATTGCCTGGGCTGGGGTCGGATCTTCAAGCCCGAGGCCATCCACTGGAATTTAGGTCAGGATCGTTACTCTTCCAACACCGCTGGAATATCCTCCTCTATGGCGGGTGAAACGTGGTCTTGGGGTAAGGCCTCGACGTTTCGGAGTCGGCGTTCAATTGCCCGCGATCGCACGGATGCGCTATCAATCGTGTTGCTGGCTTCCTGTAGCTTCTTTTGGGTCTTTTCCAGGATATCGCCGAACTTGCCAAATTCGGTCTTCACCCCCCCTAACAATTTCCAGACCTCACTGGACCGCTGTTCGATGGCAAGAGTGCGAAACCCCATTTGAAAACTATTTAAGATGGCACTAATGGTGGTTGGCCCAGTGACGATAATATGGTATTCGCGCTGCAACTCCTCCCATAGACCCGTTCGGCGGAGGACCTCGGCATACAGACTTTCGATGGGGAGAAACATCAAGGCAAAATCGGTGGTTTCGGGAGGATGGATATACTTGTCGCGGATGCTTTTAGCCTCCGTGCGTATGCGCTGTTCTAAAAGACGGGCGGCGACGGCCGCATCTTCGAGGTCTCCTTGATCCTCGGCGGCTAGGAGACGCTGATAGTCCTCTAGTGGAAATTTGGCATCGATGGGCAGCCATACGGGTTCATCCTTCAGGCTTTGCCCCGGAAGTCGGATGGCGAAATCAACTCGTTCCAGCGATTTAGAGGAAACCGCCACGTTTTTTTGATATTGGTCATGGCTCAAAGTCTGGACGAGGAGGCTATCGAGTTGAATTTCGCCTAACGTGCCTCGCGTTTTGACGTTGGTTAACACCTTTTTGAGGTCGCCGACCCCTGATGCCAGGGTCTGCATTTCGCCCAAGCCCCGTTGGACTTGCTCTAAGCGCTCGCTGACCATCTTGAATGACTCACCCAGTCGCTGTTCTAATGTTTGATGCAACTTCTCATCGACGGTAGCTCGCATCTGTTCGAGTTTGGTTGTCGTGTCCTGCCGAATTTCGCCCAGTTTAGTCTCTACCGTTTGACGCACTCTGTCCAATTTCTGCTCGTTCATCGTAGTCAGTTGCGCTAACTGCTGTTGAAACGAGTCGAGGACTGACTTTTGCTGTAAGGATGCTTCGTTCACTGCAGCCACGGTATGATGGTCATGAGCGGCCTGAGAGTTCATTTGTTCTTGGGCAAAGGCGGCAAATCTTTGAGCCTGTGCTTCGCCGACACGAAGCAGGTTGTCAGCGGTTGCCTTTTGAGTTTGATTTAGACTCTGCAATTGTGTTTCGATAGACCGACCGACAGCCTCCGACCAGCCTCTAAAGTTTGAGGACATTTCTTCCCGAGCCATTTGTGCGGTGGCCATCGATTCCTTTCGGGCTTCCGCCAGCGATTCTCGCACCGTACTGGCTAGTTGTTCCTGCCCTCTCTCCAATGCCGTCTGTTGGGCCTGGATCGCCTCTTTTACTTGGCCGGAGAGTCTGCCCGTGATCAGTAGTCCGATCACCACCAGATTGCATAGCAAGGATATCGAAACCAATACGTCAAGTAACACCTGTAATCCCTCTTCCTACGTTCGCTGCACCTTACCCGCGAGTCGAGCAGAGAACGCCATAGATATCAACGCCTTGATGCCATTTTGTGGGGAATTCTTGTAGCTGTCTAGAGGGTCGCCGAAACCCAGTGAAGACTCGAGGCAACGTCAGACACTTTGGTTGCATACAATCCAGCCGGATAGTGGTGTTGTCGATACCAGTCGTACGATAGTTGTTTTCGTCGACCCTCGAGCCCGCTAAAATAAAAAGACCATATAGCCTTGGGCGACCAAGGGGCAGGGTAGCAACCGCCTGTGGTCGATGATTTTGTAGAGACGAGATGGTGATGACGGCCAGGAGGGGAAGCCAGTTCCTGGATGAAGCACAAAATGGAGGCGGTGCAGCGGACGCAGTTGCAGTGCCGGATGTTTGCTGGGTGGTTGTTAGCCAGCAGATTCAGCAATTGGCCACTATCATCGGCGAGCGATTTGCTGACCAGAGGACATACTTGGACGGACGATTAGACCAAGGGGTCGACGATTGGACCAAATGGACCGGCGGTTTGAGCGAATCGACGAAAGGTTTGAGGAAATGAATCTACGCTTTGCGGGAGTAGATCATCGTATAGGTTGGCTCGATCGTCGACTGAGCGGAGTCGAGCATGAGATCGGGAAGATCAAACAGAAGTTAGGGTTTCGGGTGAATATCTGGGTGACCGTGGTCATGGCGGTGTTGGGGTTCTTGGCATCGCATGTGAGTTAGGAGCGGCATGATGGAGTTAGCTTAGGTTCGTCGGACATGCATCCCCAGATAAGTCAGGTAGCAGGTAACGCGCCGCACTTTTCGCCACTTTTGGGCGCATTACGGCCTTTTCGGAGAGCTGTAGCCACCAATTTTACTCTATGTTCTCTATTGGCAGGGTCCCACCTGACTCAT
>DAHXNH010000391.1 GCA_027365485.1 Clostridiales bacterium | reverse complement strand
TCTCCGTTAAGGTATCAGACCGTCTTTATCGATCATCGATACGCGGCCACTCGTCGTTCCAAGCGAATGCCCACGCGGCCGATGATTAAACTTAAGATCAAATAGGCAAAAGCGGCCATGAAGTACAAAATGGCGGCATGATTGGTTGCGTCCACGCCTAGGCGAGCCTCATACATGATGTCGGCAAAACCAATGAGATACAACAGGGTGGTGTTTTTGAGTTGCAGAACCACAAAACTAGTTAAAGGCGGCAACATGACGGCATAGGCTTGGGGCACGATGATGCGAAGCATGGTGGTGACGTTGGAAAGGCCCAAAGCCGCCGCCGCCTCTCGCTGACCGACGGGGATTTCCATGATCCCGGATCGGAAGATTTCCACGGCGTATCCGGTGCCATAGGCAACCAGCCAAATCAATGCCGCAGTCAATGGAGAAAAATTGATCCCCCATTGGGTAAAGCCAAAGTAAACGATGAACAACTGTAAGATGGCAGGTAGACCGCGAATCACTTCCACATACCAGTAAATCGCGGTTCGTATTGGCCACGGGCCGTAAAGCCGTCCGAGGGCGAACAGTGTGCCCAAAATGATGGACAAGACCAGGGAAACTATAGTTAAACCCACGTCTTTGAGCCCACCGACGCCAATCGTGCCCGCATACTCGAGTGCAATGTGCACTACTGCCGCCCCCCTATCGGCGCCATCTTAGCGTCTATGAGGTCGTTGGCCTCCTCTGGATGCAACACTCGGTGGAGAAATGACTGCGCTCGTTCGGTCCGTGGAGACTCCAATACTTCCCGCGCGGGTCCCGTTTCCACAACGCCATGGTCTGCCATAATGACGACCGTATCTGCCACATCTTTGGCAAACTGCATTTCGTGGGTGACCAAGATCATGGTCATGCCGTCGCTAGCCAAACGTCGAATTGCGGCCAGCACGTCCCCGACTAATTCCGGATCGAGCATCGAAGTAGGTTCATCAAACAGCATGACCTCGGGTTCCATCGCCAACGCCCGGCAGATGGCTACCCGCTGTTGTTCACCTCCGGAAAGCCGTTTTGGATACATCTTGGCTTTGGCAGACAAACCTACCATTTCCAACAGTTCCATAGCGCGCTCATTAGCATTGGCTCTCGCGACCCGTTTAACCTCGACCGGAGCCAGTGTGATGTTTTCAAGAACATTCAAATGGGGAAACAAATTGAATGTTTGAAAGACCATGCCCACTCGAGTGCGTATATCCCGGAGCTCCTCTCTCGGCAGGTGGTGTTTTCCGCCTAAAATGGTGTGGCCAAGAATGTCGAGTTTGCCCTGGTTGAAGGGATGAAGGTAATTGAGGCAGCGAATAAACGTGCTTTTCCCTGCTCCGCTTGGTCCGATGATGGCCATAACCTCACTCTTTTTAACCTCGAGTGAGACCTCTTCAAACACAGAGAGCGGACCGAACCGTTTAGTGAGTCGATCCGTTCTAATTACGACGTCGTTGGACATTGAGTTCCCACCTTCCCAATACTTTGGCGATGATTAGATAGAAGATGAAATAAATCACCCCGGCTTCCATCAACATATCCATCGGCAAAAAGTTGACCGAAAGGGCAGAATTGGCCTGGTACATAAGATCGGCCACGCTAATAGTAAAGACTAAAGACGTGTCTTTAATGAGATTGCTCAGCTGATTAGTGGCAGGCGGTAGAATGGTAAAAAACGCTTGAGGCAATACCACTCGGCGCAGGGTTTGCGCATGCGACAGACCAAGCGCTGCAGCGGCTTCGGTCTGCCCTCGGTCAATGCCTAAGATTGAGCCTCGGAAGATCTCGCCATATTGCGTGGCGTAAAACCCGCCAAGGCTCACGACCGCAGCGGTTACCCCAGACAAGACGAGACCAAGTTCCGCAAAAGCGTAATAAGTAATAAACAAAATGATGAGGACGGGTATCGCTCGAATGACCTCGACGTACCCCGTGGCCACGGTATCCAGTACACGGATATGAGACAATCTGCCTAAGGCAAGCAAAAATCCAAAGACGACTCCCACCACCAAGGCAGCGCCGGTCAACTCGACGGTCATTACCGTGCCCTTTAAAAGCAACGGAAGATATTGCATCCAGACCGACCATAGCGTTTGCAATCGCATTCCCCCTGTGCATGGCAGGCAGGAGCATTTCCCTGCCTGCCGAGATCGTGTACCCGCCTACTACTGGTAGACGTTGGGTGCATTGGCAATTCCCTTGAGAAATACGGGATTCTTCATTCCGTAGCGGTCCAAGATTTTCTGCTCAACACCATTGGCGGCTATGTGCTTTAGGTAGGCGTTGAGTTTGATCAAAAAGGTGTGGCTGTACGGGCCCTTGGGGACTCCATAGTAGCCCCGAAGACTCTTTATCGGAGGGGCAATCGACTTAGGTACGGCACCTAGGATCTTGATCTTCAAGGATCCGTTTTCTTTCTTAGCCCAAGACACATCGGTGTCGGGCTGGAGGTCGGCAGCAACCCGACCGCTGGAGAGCGCAAGAAAGCTCTCGGCCACCGAGCCGTATTCTTTGACTGTAGCCCCCGAAATAGCGTCAGCTTCCGTGACCTCTTCGGAACCGACTACTACGGCAACTCGTTTGCCCTTGAGAGCAGCGAGCGTATCTTTTTGCACTTCGGGGTGGACCGAATTTATCGCAACTACATCGTTGTAGTTGAGCATCGGTCGACTAAACGACAACACTCGAGCTCGGGTTTTGCTGTAGTAAATGTCAATTGTAATGTCGGCCCGTTTGCTCGCTACTGCCTCAATCGAAGACGAGAACGGAAGCGCATCCACCTTTAAGTGCGCGCCTAAGGTTTTAGCAAAGCCCCGGAGAATGTCAACATCGTATCCGGTCCAGCGTTTGGTCTTGGGGTTTTGAAAGTCCTGTGGCGCAAACGCCGACTCGGCTATGATGAGTTGGTGGGTACTATGGACTTTGGCCAGCAAAGTGTTGGAGGTGGCAACAGGAAATCGAAATCCACCTGCCAATACACCCGCGGCAACCAGAGCGGCAGAAATGCCGATGGGAATAGAGCGATTCATGGTAATTCCTCCCTAAAAGACAATGTTATTCAGGCATCAGCCATAGCTCGCTAGAGAAAAGGGAACAAAAAGCCAAGGCCAGGACAAAGACCGTCCTCCCGCTTCAGAGATGTCTTGCCATCGGGCTAGAAGCACCCCCACAAAGTAGCGGATAGTCTGGCAGCTAAAGTATGATGTGCACTTCGCAGAAATAGTTCGCAACGGTCATCTTCACACGATGGAGTCGTTTCGCGGTTGAGGTGCCTGCGTCTCCCATTCTGAGCAGCCTGGAAGCACATTGCAATCTCCGTGTATATAACATTCTCTTGACCAAGTCCCGAACGATTTCTGTTTGTTTGCTCTTGGGCCGCATTCAGCGGACAACAAGCAACGTGATGTTAGCACAGAGCTACCTATTGTGCAAACGATAAAGCGGGGTTTTGGCCGTCCTATTGGCGTCCATCGCTGAACCGGAGTTGAGACCTCAAGACGTCTCAAACGCGCTCTCCGTACGGCATTCAAACGTCTTCTTAGACTGGAAATTTACCAACCGCACTGGAAAACCTGAGGAGTTTCTGAAAATGCTTTGGCTTGACGTGGAGAGGGTATCGGTTGGGCGAACATAGCGCTTGCTAATGATAGGGTAAAATGACAACGAATTGACTCGGGATATTGACCAAATACTGCTTAGGTATGGACCAGCGGACGAGTGGCAACCTCTTGCAGACCGACTCTGGTGGATGATCCCGGCGGGGCGGTGCCGAGCCTAGACGCCAGGCTACAGGACAACCTAGGCGGATGAGTTTAAACCGACGTGTACGTGCTTAGAAAGCGTAGTTCACCGCGGTGAGGACTCGGCTGATCCTTGCCCGACGTTCGATGACGCAGTTGGCAAGGCATGGGTCGAGGTAGGATGCGAGACTGCTACGGCCCGCCACCCCTCTGTTCCGCGTGAGATCCGAGATCTTGGGGCGCTTACGTCACGGCTTCCACAAAGTCTTTCCCGTCGTGAAGATCGGCCGAAGTCCACCATCTCTAAATCACGAGTGGTATGTCCCAGCATAAAACTCCAAAATGTTCTCCGAGAAGGCTTGTGATGCGCCCAAGAACAGGCACCCCGGGACCATTCGAGCCAGACATCGGTGATCGGACCAGGATCTGCCCGAATTCGGAGCATATTTTCTTAGCGGGGCGACCCCCTCGATTTTAAGAACGGATTCAATTAAGGTGACCCACCTAGACTAAACTGACCAGACCCGGCGCAATCGCCCAATGAAGGGTTGGTGCCTCAGGAGGGCTAAACGCTCGAGAAGGTCGTCCGCCTTCATCCAGGGCGTGACCCCTCACTGTCCCGAGGTTGGGATCACCTTCGATCAATTTCACGTGATGAAAGTCCTTGGGGATGCCGTCGATGCCGTGCATCGAGAAGAGCGTCAAGGACGCCCCGAACTCGCGGGCAGCCGCTATTTGCGACTCAAAAACCCCCAGGATCTTAACCCCAAGGCCATCAACACGCTCGCGAACCTGCGCCCAGCTCATCTCAAAACGGGACGCGCCTAGGCCATCCAAGCAATACGCAAGGAATTCTGAGACCAGCCGCCCGAGGCGCGAAGCCTTCCTACGCCATGGGTATTTTTGGGCCACCCAAAGCCGCCTCGATCCCATTCGTCAGTCCACCAAAACCATCCAGGCCCAATCGGTCGGCGTTCTGCAGTATGCTCAGAGTCATCGGACGATGCGGTTTTGGAAGACATCAGTAGCTTGGTTTAAGCGGCCAAAGCTTGGACTCGTGGCTCCCGGAATGTGCATCATTGCATTGGAGTCATCTATCTCATGACCGGCACACTATCCCTACCACGTCTCACGTTGGGATGAGGCTATCCATACAAAATAGCGAAGAACCAAGCGTTGACTGGTCAGGTCCGCGTCGCGGACCGATGCAAACCGATGGTTGAGGGCAGTACCGTGAAACCATTGCGCCAATTTTGGTTTGCTGCAGGGGGCGAGCACGCGATTGAGCACGGCCAAAAGCCTATAGGTCCCAACCGAAAGGCCTTGGTGGCGCTTCGGAGCCACAGCATCAATGAGGTCCACTAATCTCAGTCGATCAGCCATCCGGAGCAACGCTTGACTGCCTCCATACTCGCCCACGCGTATCTTTTGGGGTTCGCGAGGCTGCCCTTCGAGTGGCGCGACGACCTGTTCCGCCCGACCCCAGTACTTTTGCAGAACCAATCAAGGTTTCCCATCAATCCGTTGCGATTCTACCCAGTAATAATAGGTGTGGCCTTTCACCACCCGTCGTTTGGTCAGTGTGGCCATTGGTTTCGCCTCCTCTAGGCCTGTAGTTGACAATACCTAAAGTTCGGCAAAAATTCTCGAAATCCTTTAAGGGTGGGTGTAAAATGACAAAATTTTCGCGGAACAAAGCACCACAAAATTCATCACGTCAGCCAGAGCGTGGTATTATACGGTGATTTGACACCCTGTGCGGGTTTGAAGGCTATTACAGTCTCTAACTAGGAAAGTCCTTCTAGCTTTAGCTATGAGGCGATGTCCACTTACTCATCCTAAGCGTAAAGAAAGGACTGTGGTTTCAACCCCTGGTTTCCAAGTCTCCTTATATCTACGCGACCAAAAACTTCGCGATAACGTTAGCACATAGGGGACTCCTACCCGTGCCTTACTGGACTGCGGCGCTACCCTGGCCACGCTCCGACAAGGCCTCAAATGCTTGAGGCAAATCGCTCGGAAAGAGAACCTCGATATGGGTTAAAAACGTGAATTATGATCGCCTCCATGGGTTGCCACAAGCTTTCGACCAAACTCCAGATGGTACGCAGGTTAAAACTCAATGCGTGAAGATCTATCACAGGTTCAGAAAGTGACTGACGCTCTAGAAACAGGCCCAAGAAGCGTGTTCCATTTCTCTAAGCTGCTCGGCCACCTTTCGACCGGACGCTTCGTCGCCAATCTTGGCCATAAATCTCAGGGCATCCAATCCCACTGCATAACACGAACACCAAAATCGTTCTTGAAAATATGACAAATCAAATCCATATTCCTCACCCCGTTCAAACACCAGTCGGGCCAAGTCAAATTGCGGCGACCAGAACTGAAACGTGGCGACATCGAAGATCCAATCTCCGAAGAGCATTTGTGCCCAATCTATGAGCCCCGTAATGGTATCCCCGTCACCCAGCAAGTTGCCGCAGTGAAAATCTCCGTGCACCACGTAAGCCTTAGACGGAGCCGTGCGCGCCAAATCCAGCATACGCTCGTGCATCGCCCAAAACGTGTTGGCTTCGAACCAGTCGTGGTTAAATAGTGAAGGCCATCCCTTCCAGTAGCCCGATTCAGGTTCGGAAAAGAACACCTCGAGGCCCATACGCCAATCCCGACCAGGAGCAATCTGATCAGGCCCAAAAGATCCGAAGCGCCCTGGATTGGCAGGCTCAGCCCTCTGCAATCTACGCAATTGCACCAAGATCGACGGTAGCAAATGCCTCACCTTATCCTCCGGCTGCCGAGCCAAAATGATGCCGGGCAAACATTCGGAAATCGCAAACGCCACGCCGTGACCTTTGTCGATCCAATAAACCTTGGGGATTGGAAGTCCTTGCTGGGCGGTCAGCATTTCGAACGCCAAGCGGTCGCGCCAATAAGCCCCGGACCCGTGGGACAACCGGATGATATACCAATTCTCGCCTTGGCGAAACCGGAAAGCCTGGCTCATCTGTCCTTCTGGTATGGCCTCTATATCGTTCACCGGCTGGTCGTTCCATTGACGAATCAGATCCAAAACCTTTTCCAGTGATTCTTGGGGAGTTGCGTTCGTGGCCGTAGCAATTCTCCTTCTCTATTCTCGATTTCTGCCATGGCGAGCGACTCGCCTATGGATTTTCTTAAGTATAACACGCAGTTCGTGCTCTCGGGCATCCGTCGGTGGTCGCCGACAGTCGACCGATTCGACGATCTCAGCGCCACGCATCGATATAGTTCGTCTCAAGGAAGTCTCGAATGAAATGACCGCAGGATACCCATCGCAAGGAAGTGCGTACGCGCCCATTCAACTGGTCTCTCGAAATGCATGGCCAATGCAATGCGGACCTTCTTACGTACCCCCACCCTATTGCATCCCTCCTATCGAATATGCATGGATCTGATTTGGATAGCCGACGGCGACGCCGTGGGGTAAAGACAGATATTTTGAGCGCCCCGAGTGTGCGACTAGTGTTTGGGCCCGATGCGATCCCGCACAATCTGGCGCTGAATTCGTTGCCGATTCAGCGGGTGGCATTCGCCACCTATTGGGCGGTCATCCGCCGCGAGCGCGAGACGGTGTAGGAGGTCTGAGTGGCTCGAGAGCAGAGCGGGTGGCGGCCACGGTGACATGTAAGCCGGGCCAACGAGTCGGCACCACCGGGTTGGGCGCGATCAATGGGGGTGTTATCCTGCGCGCGGATCATAGTTTGCGTTTTAGGAGAACGCCATAGTGTTGGGAACCCATTATGCAGCAAGGTGTTTAGACGCCCACAGCTTTGGCATCAAATCGTCAAATTTGACCCGCGCGCAGGATAACGGTGGACCAATCTGCATCGCCAACAGAGACCGGCGGGATTGATTGCGCCGGTCTCTCAAAGAAACGGCGAGCAGTCAATCCGGCGGCCTCGTATGGCGACCTCAAGGTCAGCGTCCAGTTACGATTGCGGTGGAAACAGGGTACTGGGTGGGCAAACGCCGACGGCCGCCACCTGACAGTCCGAAGGAAAGCAATATCCGTACGATGGGACCAAGAGTTGAACCGTCGCTATGGTCTGCAGCAACAAGCACAAAGTCACCTGGATTGACAATTGGCCGTTGGGGAGAATGACCGCACTACAAGTTCCAGATAAAATCGTGCACTGCGGGGTTGTTCCGTCCGGATTATACAAAGGAACCGTGGTGGTGGTATAGAGAGTGATTGGAACGGTGCTTGTTCCGTCCGCACAGGTTACGTCGACTACGGTCGCAATGGTATAGGTGATATTGTTGATGGAATCGACGCCACTGGGTACAATCGCGCCTACGCCGCAACTGGAAGCGCTTAAGTCCACGGTGCAGGCAAGGGATCCTGACGTCATCTCCGGCGGTATGCAACAGGGCGGAAGCTTCTTATGGTGGACGGTCTGGGTGGCGGTGACAATTTTAGAGCATGACGCATAGACTTTGTCCACCATAATGCAGTCGATTTCCTTGTACGGTGGGCGCCAATCGTTCGTGAGAGGTCCTGGAGTGATGGTGGCCATGATGTATCGCCTCCTTGCTTGAATTGGAGCACCACCCTACGCGAGCGGTTCCTCCTCTTCCGATATATGCCAATTCCTAGAATGGGTGCATCTCACCCTGAGCGGTGAATGCTAACCATACCCAATGAGGCCCCGCATGGTCAGGATACGACGTGCAGTTTTGCTTAACCCAGCGATTGACTGGGGACCCCAGCGCAGTCAAGCTCCGTATTTCATGAGCTGTCTCGGTGCAAGGCGTCCCTCTACTCGTACCCAATCGCCTTAATTTCGGCGTTTTCATCGTGTGCCCCCATCCAGAGATCGTTACCTACACGATACTGGAGGCCGGGAAAAATAACCAGCCCCAAATTCGACCGTCGGGTGGACGGCTAAACCATCAATCTTTATTGCCGACCCTATAGCGCATACCGTTTATCATGACCATGGTTTTTTGTGAGGAGAGCGGGGCTGTATCATCCTTCAACGCTGTCCTCAGCCTTTCCTTCTTTAATAATGCACCCTGTTCGGCCGACGAGGAGTTTGTCCCTTCATGCCAATCACTACCGAGGTAAACCCAACATACGCCATTGATTATCTCGAACTAGCCATCCCACCGATCGGGAGGCTGACCTCACCATTCCCCCTGGATAGACCCGGCACCACCGGGTCCCTTCTCCCCCACTTTCACGGTATTAGCCTCTTTCGCCCCGTGGCAAGTTTCCCTTCGTTCGTGCCGTCTCTATCCCTGGAGGATGCTCACAAGACTCCAATCCATGGTCAGACTCCCATGGATCTGCCTTGAGCACGACCGAGTTCGGTCATCGCATCAAGCAAGCTACGGACAAGCAAATTGAGTAACTTCTTGTCAAATGTGTACATCAAAAACAGGACACGGCTTTCTCGTACTCGAAGGATCCGGTCCATCCCTATAAAATACCAACCATCGGGTATCCTCCATAGTGACACCAGTTCCTCTCGTATGTGGCTCTGTCCAAAGCAGCCAGCCACTCTTTAGGATAGCCCACGGGATATGCGTTGAAACGGGGCTGGTGCTCACATGATCGCTAGGAATGTTGAGTGACCACACGGAATCCGCAGGCGGGAACCGTCACCCCAGTCAAGGTCGTGCCGGTTTGGCTGGTATCCGACATATTTTTCAACACTGTGATCGAGGTACCGCTTGCTGTGGGCCACGTGTCCCACTCCAGAGCAGGTTGCAAGATCACGCTATCGATAACCAACGGTTGGGTGGCCGTGGACGGCAACGACAGCGTGACCGGATCACGACCCTGGTACACGGGAGGGGGCCCGGAAGCGCTATCGATCGTCAGATAGACTGGGGCAGTCGACGAATTTCCAGATACGCCGGGAATTTGCACGGTACTGGATTGTCCCCCGATGGCCACATCTACCGTCTCCGTCACATTGTCTGGGCTGGCCTCGACTTGCACGACGTCGATTCCAGGAACCGCTAAATCGGAATACACGGCGTCCTGACCGCCCGGTTGCAGAAGGACATAGCTGCCATCCGTAAACTGGCCCTGGCCGGTCCACGCGCTCGATGGCGTGACCACTTTGCCATTGGTGATCAATCCGTCATTGGCTGGCAGGGTCAAGGGAAGACTCTCTGCCACAGCAGGTCCGTCAGGGATGAACGGTAGGATATCCGGTTGTTCGGCTGCATCCTCGAGCGCCATCAGCCCTTCGATGGTCGATTCGGCACCAGAGTTTTGGTTCAAGGTTCCATTGCTATTAATTCCATCAAAGGTGACGCCGTTGGCAGGATTATACATCTTATAACCCCCGTCGTTTTCACCGAAATACCACCCCAAGGCGACGCCAGCCATCTCAAGATACCGTCTCGAATGCGTCACTTCGCCCAGTGTCAGGTAATCCTGAAACAGCGAAGTGCCACCATAAGCAATCTGGGTTTGGTCGGCCGGTCCAGGTTCCAGTCCTTCGATGTCAGGCCCGTAGGCCACACTGACGTGGACCAGGAGGCCCTCCGCGCCATTCTCAGCGGCGGTAATCCAACTCGGATTATGGAGAACCTCGCCGGCTCACGCCAACGCTTCCACCTGGTTCGAACCGTAGCCGTGCCATAAGCTAAAGGATTGCGAGTAATCGAGGAATCCTCCATAGGGCCAGGTCGACCCGGATCCAGCGTGCAAATCGGCAATCCCGGCAGCGAGCATGTCAGCCAAATGCTTGGCGGTGGCACTTCCGGTCCATTGGTAATAATGCAAAAGGCCCAGTACCGCCACCGACGACGCGTCACTGCCGTCCGCAATCAACCACTCAGGACTTTTCATCCCCTCGAGCGTGTCGAAGTGGTTGTATGACGGGGCCACCTCTTGATCGATGGCTTTCATCGCCAAGTCAATGCGAGTTTTGAGGTAAAGCGCTTCCGCCGGATCGACCGACTGGAGCACTCCGTATCCTTCGGTCAGTGCCCATAACGCTCGAGACCCCCACCCATTAAAGGACGAATCGTTATCCACGGTTAAGTTGGGGGCTCCAGTCGGTTGGATCCAATCATAGAAATTACCGGCATCCGGCCCGTCGTGTCTTGTAGGTAACAAATCGTACGCAAGCCAGCCACTGCGCGATCGAGACTGGCGGCATCATGAAATGCCGCGTAGTGCTTCAAATACACGATCACGGCTCGTGAGATGTCATCCAGCGCGGATTCCCCTTGGCCCCACGTATTCGTGGTTTTGTCGTATGCACCGCTGCCTACCGGCGTGTATTGCTGGGTCTGGGCATCATCGTTGGCGTATGTATACCAAACTGACAAGGGTTGACCGGGATTAAACGTAGACAGGCCGTTAACCGGACTGGCCGGATACGGAACCGTGGCTTCCAAGAAATTGAGGTGCGACAAGTTAATCTCTTGTCTAATCAAGCCGTTCTGGGGTGAGCCCGACGCTACCTCCCTCACGTTTTTCCCAAAAGCCACTGACGAAGTCATGGCCAACGCGGCGGCGAAAGAAATAGCACCAAACTTCAGGGCAATCGCCATCTTCATTAGTTAACCCTCGGTTTTCTTGATGACGTTACCTATTCAAGAATCGCGTTTATCATAATATACTATTGAGAAAAATTAATCTCACGTCGTTGCGTTTATGTTTATGCAGTCGGTTAACAGAAAAGAGCGCCACAAGAATGAGCTTCCCCTACATGGATACTGTCCATGGCGATCGTTCATCGATGGCCAGACTCCATCTCGGCGTTGGCCCGAGCCGTCGACGACAACGTGCGCTTTGTCATCCGATTAGCAATTCAAGTCAGAGAGCCCACCACCGCATAGACTCCGACGTGGCTGGCGTAATGGCTAAAACCCGATTAGGGCCGAATTCACCCCTTCACAACGCTAAGAGATGGTAGCCCCCGATTTTGTCATTGGCTGAGTCAATCCCTAAGGTTCGTCGAACCAGGCAAAAAGCGAAGGCATTGTAGATAACGTTCGAATACCCGACGCCTTCTCAGGTTTGTGTGTAACTTGATGAACTGGTAACATAAAGATTGATAAGCGCTGACCCATGGGGTCTAGATGCTTTAGACGAGACTGAGACCAATCGCAGGAGATGAATGATGAGCCCATCGAAGGTTACCATGCAGACCATCGCCCATACGCTCAACGTGTCGAAGGTGACCGTCTCCAAAGCCTTAAACGGACGACCTGGCGTCAGTCTGGAACTTCGAAAGCGCATCTTGGAAGTGTCTCGGGAAATGGGATACCAAATTCCCAAGACACGTCAACCGAGTGCCGAAGTCACCTTTGGTTTCGTGGTACCCAGCCGATTCTTTTTGGAAACCGACAAATTTTATACGAAGATTTACTATCATTTAAGCCGCCGCTGCGCCACTGCCGGCTACGCCCTCTCGCTTCGGATTCTAGATGCCCAAGAAGAGGAACAGCTCGTACCGCCATTTCCCAGCACCAATCCGGTGAGTGCCCTGTTCATCGCCGGCGAACTGCACGAACCTTACTTGCACTCGTTGCGAGATCTGGCCCCCATCGTCGCCCTGGACTTTTGCGAGCCCCACCTGGCCATGGATGCGGTCGTCATCGACAATTTTTATGCCAGCTACTCGGCGACGTGGTATTTGGCCCGACATGGGCACCAAAACATCGGTTTCGTCGGCGATCCCGGCTATTCTGCCAGCGTCGCAGACCGGTATTATGGCTATTTAAAGGCGATGGCGGAATCGGGCTTGCCTACCTCTTCCGACTGGTGCATTTCCGTAAATGACGCCGCCGGCGTCTATTTTGCGGATGTGCCCTTGCCGACGGTCGGACCCACCGCCTGGGTCTGTCATTGTGATATGGCGGCTTATCATATGTTACTCATCCTGCAAAAGCATGGGCAGCGCATTCCAGAGGACGTCTCGCTGATTGGCTTCGACAACACCGAACTTAGCCAAAAGACCATGCCACCATTAACGACCGTGGACATCAACACCCATGAACTCGCCGACGCGGCCTATGACCGAATGCTCTGGCGCCTGGCGCACCCCACGTGGCCGCATCAGCGTATCGTGCTTAGTACCCGCATTATCGAACGACACTCGGTGGCGGCTGTCCGACCGGAGCTTTCCGTATCCCCGGCTCTCACCCCCTAAGACATCAGCGGTGGCTATGGGGGAACGGGTTCGGGCCATAAAAAGCCTCATCTGATCAGGCGAACACTACGGAAGGAACACACCATGTCGGACCCTCATGACCGTCCTTTGAAGCAACGTCGCCACGCTTGGATCGCGATCGCCTTCGGCAGTGCCGCCTTAGTCCTCTTGGCCGTGCCCTTAGTCCGTGCCGCCTCCATTCCTTTAGGCATTGCTGGGTGGGTGCTGGCCAATCGGGCCTCCGCTGGCGCACCAGGCTTGGCTCGCATCGGTAAAGGGCTCTCTATCGCCTCCATCGTCGTTACCGGCATGCTCTTGCTGTTCTTGGCCACCGCCTTATCGAACCACTACTAAGGGTGAGAGAGACGGATATAGAGAGAGGTAGAGAGAGAGGTAGAGAGAGATGGATATTTCCCCATCCCGGCATGGCTCCGCCTGCTGCCACAACTACCACCTTTACACCGGCGCGACTTGAACGGTGGGGCCCAGGAGAACTTTGGCACTTGCGCAATCAGTCCACCCAGGGTGGAGTCTCTCCCCGCCCGCCTAATGGTCGGCGGGCGCCATCTGCTGAAACTTTTTGTCCGCAATCCAATAGGTGAACGTTGCCGAAACACTAAAGTAAAATCCGGCAAATAGTAAGGGCACATGCAGGCAGAGATAAAACAGCAGCCCCAGCGCTAAGAGATTGACCACCGTCAATCCAGGGCGGCGCGTCGTGAGCTTCAGCGCATTCACCACCACATCTCGCGTCTTTAATTCCATGTGTACCATCATCGGAAAGATGGAGAGCTCGGTCGCGAAGGCGAAAAGCATTAACGCATAGAACAAAATTAGTGCCAGATGCCCGATCGGAAGCACATGCCACACCGTCACGATGCGATAATCCACCCATAACACGACCGCCACCAAAGCACTCAGCCCGCCGACCGCGCTGCTTTGCATCCAATTATCCCGAAAGCCGTACCAAAACGTTGGCCACACCTGGGGTTCTCGCCCCTGCACGGTTTGCCGCGCTACCGCAAACAATGCACCCGTCGCCGCCGGAATGGTCACAAGGGGAACACACACCGCCAGATATAACACATTGAGGGCAACAAACCGGACTAAGACTTCCACGACCCGAAAAAACGGGCTATTCATCGAAAACAATGGTTCCACCTTCGTTCGTTCCCATTGTAAACCAACGATGGCCACCCTATGGAGGTGGCCATCCGCAAACCATATCCGCCTTATTGTGCCACCTTACGCCGATCTCAGCAATCTACTTGCTGGCCGACGCCCTCGCGGTCAAATACGCGCTAAGTTGGGCATTACCCGCCAGTTGAATGGCGCGAAGCGCAGACTGCAATCCCCTGTTGGCATCAAGCGTCGCTTGTTCCTTTTCCATCGCCCGAATCGGGTTGGCGACCACGCCGAGATAGAGCGGAGTTTCAAAATTGGAGAGCGTCGTCAGATCCGGGTTTTCTTCCTGCACCGCCACCTTGGTGCCGCTGAAGACAAAGCCCGAGGTAATGGGAACAAAATACGAACTCGGCTTCGATTCATAAGTATCTAAAGCAATCATCTGTTTGGGAATCCCCGCCGGGACTGGCACCAACTTCGGGTTCCAGGTTAATTCGTACCCAGGAAAGTCATAGGTTACGCCCTTAGGAATGGTGTAGGTGTTGTGCGGTGCCACCTTATAATCGACCCCAGGAATCCCCAAGGCGAACAGGTTGTTGTTCTGTTGACTGGAAAATACCCAATTTAAAAACGCCATCACCCGCGCGGCGTCGTGCGATGTAGCCGGAATGGTCAGATAGTTCCACATTTGGAAATTCGTCTCGGTAGAATGGGGGATCATGTTGCGCACTTCGGGATTGGTGACAAAGAAGCCTAATTGAGCACCGCGCGCCGAGGTGGTTAGTTCGTTCTTAATCGACAGATAGTTGCTCAAGGTGCCACCCACGGCGCCGGCCGTGCCACTGGTAAAGGCCCCGGTGGCGTCACTCTGCGTCAAGGGATTCGACTGGGTATAGCCCAAACTGTGCCATTGCCGGGAAAACGTGTAGACGTCGTAATTAATCTGGTTAAATGGCGCAGGGAACTTGGCTAAACCCTTCGGGTTTTGCCCATCGAGGTAGGAAGCGACGAGCTTGCCGTTTTTGATGTAGGCCTCTCCCGACGCGCTGCCGTAGGTAATCGGATACACGCCCTTGGCATAAGAATTGGGTCCGGGCAACATATTCATCGAGGCCGAATAGCCTTGTTGCGCGTTTTCAACGAAGGGAATCATACTCGGGTCGTCTTTCTTCACGTCAGCGAGATAGGTCTTGAGTTGCTTCAGGGTATTGATTTGGCCATTCGGAATGCCAAACTTCTCGGCCAAATCCTTGCGGTAAAAGGTCACCGCGGCGTCCATAAAATATTGGCCCAACGGCACGCCATAGACTCCCGGTCGCCCGCCCGGTCCCGGGAAGGAATTTTCTGCGAGCATCGCCTTGGTGAAATATTTGTGCAGAGCCGGGAACTGGGGATCGTTAAAGTACTTGTTCAACCGCAAATAGTCCCCCTCCGCGGCCAGCGACGTCATATTTAACCACGGGGCGTTAAACTGCAAGTCCACCGACTGGTGGGCGGCAAACGACAGCGCCACTTTATCCGCATAATCCGTCTCGGGAACCCACTGGATATTGAGCGATGTGTTGAGTGTGTGGGCTGTTTCTTGTTCAAATTTCGCCACCACGGCATTGAGCCCTGGCACTTGGTCGCCGTACAACATGATATTCAACGTCACATGGGGCGGCGCTTTGGTCCCAGCAGCGAACGCTGGCACCACGATCATCGTGGTCGTCGATAATACAAAGGCCATCGACGTCCATAAAGCTAAGTGTTTGGTTCTCACCATCATATCCTCCTTCTCATTTTAAACCGAGTCTTCCCTGTCGTATCCCATCGAAGCGTGAGCACCCCGACACTCTCTCCGAACCGGCCCCTCACCCCCCTTCCGGGACCCCCAGGACCTCATCCTTTAATCGCACCCACGGTCAAGCCGGAGACAAAAAACCGTTGCAAGAATGGAAATAAAATCACAATGGGCCCCATGGTGACCACGGCCGTCGCTAGACGCACGGTCTCCGACGGCGCAATCGCCACCGCGCTGGTGACGTTGCTGAATCCTGCCTGAGCAATTTGTTCGGCAATGGAAATGTTCTGGATTAAGTTAAGAATCAAAAACTGCAGGGACCACAAATTTTCGTTGGTGATGTAAAGTGCGGCCTGCTGCCATTCCCCCCAATATCCCACGGCATAGAATAGGCCAATCGTCGCTAACGCTGGCAGGGACAGGGGGAGCACGATTCGAACCAGAATTCTGAGTTCACTGGCCCCCTCGCAGCGGGCCGCCTCATACAGTTCGCTGGGAATGCTGCGAAAGTAATTCATCATCACGAACATGTTCCACACATTGAGCAGCGATGGAAAAATGTACACCCAAATCGAATTCGATAAGTGCAAGTATTCGGTAATCAGAATATAGGTAGGAACCAGGCCCCCGCTAAACAACATGGTGAAATAGAAAAAGAAGGCGATCAGGTTGCGATTCTTCATTTGGCGGGTGGATAACGGATACGCCGTCAGCGCAGTGATGATGAGACTTAAGAGCGTGCCCACGACCGTAAAAAATACGGTCACTAAATAAGCTTCGGGCACGGTCCCGGTGTCGAAAATCGACACGTACGCCAAGAGCGACCAATGGTGCGGAATCAAGAGATATCCGTAGCGCATTAAGCTGCCTTCGCCGGCAAATGAATTGGCCACCAGCAACCAGACCGGGTAAAGCGCGACCGCGCCAATGGCCACAGCAACGCCTAGCCCGGCCATCTTGCCGACATCTCGACGACGTTTCACGGTGTGCATCGCGGTGCTCCTTCCGACATCGGGTCACGGTTCTCGGCCTGTCCCAATGGTTGAGTGGTGTTAGAACAGCGCATATTCGGGGTTTAACTTGCGGGCAATCCAGTTCATGGTCACCACTAAGACAAACCCCATCACCGACTGCATCAACCCGACGGCTCCGGTAATTCCAAAGTTGACCCCATCTAACACATTGCGAAACACATAGGTGTCAATGACATTGGTGGTGGGGTAAAGTAACGAGTTGTTGCCAACCAGGGAATAGATCATGTCCGTGTTGCCACGGAACATGTTGCCCACTGACAGCAGTAACAGAATTGCAATCATGGGCCTGAGCATCGGCAGGGTAATTTGAAAGATGCTCTGCATGCGGCTGGCTCCGTCGATGCGCGCTGCCTCATAGAGCTGTCGATCGAAGCCCATAATCGCGGCCATGTAAATGATGGCGCCGAACCCGGCCGTCTTCCAGGTGTTCATAATCATCAAGGTGACGGGCCACACCCCGGGTTGCGAATAGAATTGAATCGGCGTCATATGCAGCTGGGTCATGGTTTGGTCAACCACTCCATTGGGCGACTGCAGAAAAACCAAGGCAATCATGGCCACAATCGGCCAACTGATAAAATTGGGCAAAATGACCACGCTTTGGACCACGCGAATGATCCAATGCTTGCCAATCTCGGTGAAGAAGATGGCAAGAAAGATACCCATGACCGTGCCCGCCACGATAAACAGGGTGTTGAGAAACAAGGTATTAAAGGTCACTTGAATCCATTGTTGCCCCTCAAAGAACACCTGAAAGTTCTGCCATCCGATATAAGAACTACCAAACAGCCCCTGAATCGGATTAAAATTTTCAAAGGCAATAATGATGCCTACCATGGGCGCATAGCTAAAGATCAACGCAAACACGATGCCGGGAATCAGCAACAGATACATCGGCCAGTTCTGGAGAAAATCTTTCAGTCGTGCCATCCTCCGCCCCTTTCCGATTCCGATCCGTCAGTGTCTCTTAATGCCGCGCTAGCCTCTCATTTAGGCGGAAATGGCCGGGCTCGCGTCTAAGGCGTTTAACACGTCCACGAGCGAAATCTGGGCGGATGCAACCGTCGAGTCCCCGGCACCGTAGAACACGGTCACCTGATCGTCTACGCAAATCGCACCGCAACTGAACACCACATTCGGGTAAAATCCCTGTGCCTCATAGGGGGCCGCAGGCAATAACAGCGGCTCCGTCGTCCGGGCGATCACCTGCCACGGCGCATCACGGTCCAACAGAACGGCGCCCAGGCAATAGCGATTGTTTTCATCGGCACCGTGGTAGATTTCCAGCCATCCATCGGCGGTGAGAAAGGGGACGGCTCCGGCCCCGATACGGTGACTATCCCATTGACCGGGACGCACGCCCATCAAGCGTTGATGGTTACCCCAATGCAAGAGGTCTGGGGACTCCGCCAGCCAAATCTCCGGGGAGCCGTAGGTCGACGTCGAGGGCCGATGCAGAGCATAGAATCGCCCGTCGATCGTGCCAGGAAAAAGGGCTACATCCTTATTGTCAGGATGAAAAATAATGCCAAGCCGAAGAAATTCGATGAAGTCTACCGTACGGGCCAGCACTGTCACAATCCCACGATCCGACACCGCCGAATAGGTAATATAGTAAGTGCCGTCTATCTCCGTAATCCGAGGGTCCTCAATGCCATAGGTCTCGTAGGCGGTGTTCGGCATCATGGCTGGCCGCGCATCCACGGAAATCGATCCATCGGCCAAGACTCGAGCCAGGCGAAAATGCGAAATCGATGTTAAATAATCTCGATGCCGAGTCCGTAATACTCGAACATCGCTAGAGTCATTTTCGGGATCGGCTTTGACAAAGCTCTGCACTCCAATATTGCGGTCCACCGGGTCAAACACCGGCACCGCAATTTGAGTCGCGTCGAGTTGCTTCGGGCGTTCAGCCACCCGAACCAAGAGCACGGTCTCTCCCCGGTACTGGGCGACGCCCGGGTTGAACACGCCAATCACTTCCATCTGCGAACTCGACGGCAGGACGTCTTCGGGCCGTATTAAAGGATTCAAGATCGATCGCATGAACGTCATGAAACACCTCACTAAAAGTAACAAAAGATAACGAAAACCGGTTATTGAAGCTAACGTAAGTATACGCAATTTCTCTATTGCATGTCAATGTCCGATTCGTTAGGATACTTAGCAGGGTAACAAACCTATTGTTTTAGTTCGGGGTACGGTGCGAGGAAGCGATAGGAGCCATGGCGGGTTGAATAATCTTTCGATCGGATGATTAGAGATCGCGAGACCCCAGATGAGAGGTGGAACCATCTATGATTCGTAAAGTTTCGCAAATGCCGTCCTCTCCCAGTTCTTGGCAGGTCCGAGACTGGCGACAGGTGGCCAAAGACTATGATCGCCTAGTCTTTTCCCAAGATGCGACCGAAGACTTTTTTCCCCTGTTATGGTGGGACGACGAAAATATCAATCATAGCGGACGAATGTTTGGTTTACCTTCCTATGTTGGCGGGATTAAAAGCGGAGGCCAGCACGAAGCCATTAATTGCGCCACAGCAGTCTTGAGCGCCACGCTAGTCGGCATCGACAAACGCCATCAGCACGGCACGAACTGGGTAGCCATGCTCCAAGGGTACTACGACCCAGACCAACGCTTGTTTCTTAACCAAACCTTTCGTCCTGAAAATCCATCCTTTTGGTATGACCTCTATCCACACATCTTACTATATGCTTTAACCTGGCTGTATCCTGAGGAACGCAATCTGGCATCGATGATGGAAGCCACCGCCAACCGCTGGCTGCAAGCGCTAGAGGGCCTTCGCCTGCCAAACGGGCAATTGGACTTTACCTATACCGCCTACGACTTTACGCGCGATCAGGGGGTGCGCAACGGGCGCTGGGTCGAGCCGGATGCAGCGGCTGGGATCGCCTGGATGATGGCCATGGCGTATGCGCGCACGAAGGCTACCGCCTACCGCGAGGCCGCCCTCAGCGCCTTGCACGCACTGACCAGCAATCCGGAGAATCCACTTTACGAGCTTCTCCTCCCTTTCGGTGCCTACACCGCGGCGCGGATGAATGCAGAAGCCGATCAAACGTTTGATGTGGCTGCACTGCTCAATTGGTGCTTCGATGGCGACAGCCAGGTACGACCCGGGTGGGGAGTGATCGCCGACCACTGGGGCGGCTACGATTGCTACGGTCTGGTCGGGAGCACCACCGATTGGGGTCAGCGTTGGGACCACATGGACACCAATGCGTCGAGCGAAGTACTCCCCAACAGCGGATATGCCTTCGCCGCTAACACGTTTGCCTACGCGTTTCCTTTGGTTCCCTTAGTCCGCTATGATCCTCAGTTCGCCCACGATATTGGCAAATGGATGACCCACGCCATCGTGAGTGCTAGGCTGTTTTACCCCGGATCCTGGTCGCCTCAGCAACAATCGTGCGCGTTTTTTCGCAGTGATCCCTACGATGCCATCGCCTATGAAGGCCTTCGCAAACTCTGGGACCATCAAAGTCCGTACGCCACAGGAGATCCCATTCGCTATAGTTGGGGATCCATCGACTTGGGCTTGTACGGGTCGTCTCACGTCGGAATCTTTGGAGGGATTGTTCAATCAACTCCGGTCGATGGCCTAGTGCTGTTCGACCTGCTCGCCACCGACGTCTTTCACGGTCCCGCCTGTCCTACCTTTTTAGCTTACAACCCCCACCTTACCGATCAGTCCCTTCCGATAGACGTTGGTCTGCAGCCGACTGTGATCTATGATGCGGTCACTCACCGTGCCTTAGCCCAGGGACAAGGGATGGTCTCGATTCCCATCGCTCCGGATCAAGCCGCGGTCCTGGTGTTAGTCCCGGCAACCGAGCAAATCACCACCCGAAGCGGCAAACGCTGGGCAGGCGACACGGTGATCGACTTTCACGTCGGGACCTAACTCACATCCATCGCGGCGGTTTGGACCCGCCGGGCTACGCTCAGACATTAGGTCGACTTCTGACGAAGGAAGGCGAGATGGCGGTTGGCGATCGCCCCCGTCCCCAACCGCCATCTCGTAGCTTTGAAGTCATCAGGCGCTCACTCGCTCTGGCGACCGCTGAAGCGGCTCATCATCCCTATCTAACGGCTGTGGGTCGCGATGCCCTGGCTAGCTTGTCCTGTTGGGAGGAGGGCTGGCCAGAAACGGTACCCCTCGAGGACTGGCAGGCCCTGGTCGCCCAACGCGGATGGGTCGCTTATGACTCCGAAGCTACCTTATGGTATCGAGAATGGACCACAGCGGGCCATCGTTGGGTGCTGGCCTTCGACGTGCGCCGATTTCGCTTGGAACTGGCCGTGCAAGCGGCCGCCATTGCTACCATGGAAGCCTGGGTGCAAGCCAAAAACACCGAACTGGCCGCGGCGCGCCGGGATCGTCCAGATCGAGTGTACCCCGTGCTCGGTGAAACCTCAGGCTCCCCGGCGGACACCGGTGAATTCCTGGCAGGTCTCGCTCCGAGTGGACCCGGCGGCTCGTCATGCGGCCCAACGCGTGTTCGGGGTGACCTGTTTCCAGACCAATGCCACGACCTCCCAAATGTCGACGGAAACCGTCATCGCCTGGTACTGCCGTAAAAATTGCATCGAAGCAGCCTTTCACGAAATCCAGTCACCGCTGGCCTTGCGGCCGTTTTATCTCAAGCCAACGCATTCGAGCGCATGTGATGGCCTGCGTCCTGGCCTATGGGATCGATAACGCCATGGAAGAACGTCTCCGACATCAATCCCTGGCTGAGTCTCCCGCAACGGTCCTAGACGCCTTGGCGTCCAGCCAGATCAATCGCTTGAAAATCCAATCGACAAACCAAACCTGCGCATGATTTAGAGGCGTTGGTGATCTTCGGTGCAACCAGACCGACGGGAGAGGCGTTATCTACTCAAGGGGAGCAAAATTTGCTCTACATCCCACGGTTAGGAGCTGAGGTCATGCGCTTGAACCCTTGGATCAGGGGAATATTGCTCGCAACCGCCTCGTTACTCGGCAGCGGATTGAACCCAGTCACCCCGGTTTCGCCGCCAGCCATTGTCCAAGAGCCGAGGGCCACTGTACACGGCCCTGCCCCGGCCCACCTCAAGACCCCTCTGACCCTTGACGCGGTCGCCTTTGCGACCCCTTTGACCATCATCTTGGCTGGCACTGAATACGGAACCCCAAAAACCGTCGGCGTGTTGGAGTCTAGTGACAACGACGGACGGACCTGGAACCGGTTGGCCACGCTCTCCGCAATGTCATTTGCCCGTCTTGCTTTCGCCAACGCCCGCGACGGCTGGGCGAGTACTCAGACGACTTTCGGCACCAATTCTCTCCCCAAGCCTAACCGGGTCTTCGACACCGAAAACGGGGGAAAGACCTGGACCCAGGCCCGAGGCCAGCTTCCCGGCGTCGTAACCAGCATCCTGCCTACCAGTGCCCATGGCGCCTGGTTAGGCATTTCCGGGCCCTGCTCCAAGCGCGGCTGTCGCGGATCCATGGTTCTCACCGCACCTCATGCTCGCTACCAGATTTGGAAGGCACCGGGCCCCATATTGGCGCTTGCCCGAACCGCGGGCACCATCACGGCAGAAGTGGTTCACACCTCCGGTAGGAGGACGTCTGAGATCGGGTTGTACCGATTTGTAGTGACTAGCAAGCGGTGGGTTCGGGTCGGTACTATGGACCGCTCCTTAAGCCAAGAGGTTCCTACCGCTGGACAACTGGCTTGGTCGTCGCCGGAAGATGGTATCGCCCAGGTCTACTCCTTAGCCTCGTGTACGATGAATGGTTGCGGACTAAGCACGGTCCTTCAAACGAGAGATGGCGGCGCACGCTGGACTTCGGTCCCCTCGGCCGAAATTCCCTGCCAGTTCGAACCAACAGTAGCAGCCACCACCAATCGCGAGACGGTCGTGGAAGGCGTCAATCAGGCTGCCTGTTTGGGTCCAAGCAATACCCTATTTACCGCAAGCCCTCACAGCTCTCAGTTTGTCGACCAGATGCAGTGGGGCCACACTGCGATCAGCGCCGTGGGCTTTGAAAGTCCACGCCGGATGTGGGCGCTGAGCCCGTCAGGGTTCCTAATGTCCACGGATGGCGGAAAGGCGTGGACCCAGCAGTATCCTCCGCCCTTTCCCAGCGCAGGGGTCGAGCAGGCAAGCGCCACAACCGCCTTCGGCTTGGGCGACCAATCGGACCCGGGCGCCCTCTTAGAATCCGTGAATGGGGACAAAACCTGGCATGTGCTGTCGTCGTTAGCGACCGAGGCCCTGGTTGCGGTCACTCCCGCCTCGGCCACCACTCTATTTGCGGCCGTGGTGCCGACGACGGGTGAAATTCCCACCGCCGCCCAAATCTTGATCAGCACCAATGGCGGCCGATCATGGCGACGTTCGTATCAACCCCGACGGGGAGACACCCTGTACCCCACGATGAAGTTCTTCAGCGCCAACCAGGGAGTCTTGCTTAATCTCCCTGCCGATTGTGCTAGCGTTTGTCCGTTGGTCGGTGCTTTCACCGTCAACCAGGGGCTGAGTTGGCATCCGCTGCATCTTAGGGCGTTGCCCTCCGACATGGTTGCCGCAGCCCTCCTATCCCCCACCCACTGGATCGTCGCCACTAACCCCGTGAGCCGTTCAGGCGCGGTCTATGACACCATCGATGGCGGACTCCGCTGGGCCAAAACGGTTTCGCTGCCTGGGGTGCTCAGCGGGGGCGCCGGCACGCTTTCCTTTCCCACCCCTACGGTCGGCTATATATTGGTTCACCTGACGACTAGGGCCAAGAATGGGAGCCGAATGCACACCAAAGCTGCCTTGCTAAGCACCACCAATGGTGGCCAAAACTGGGTGTTGACGGTGCTGCCATCGGTGATTGGCAACTGGCCCGAAACGATTTCCTTCAGCAATGCCCACACAGGGATCCTGTTCTCCAATGGAATCTTATGGAACACCAAAGATGGCGGTCGGATTTGGAGCCGGGTCTCGTGATCGAGAAGACGGTGGTTCGTATATCGCTCACAGACCCACTGCGGCTTGGGCTCAAAGTGCCTCGACGCTCTAGGCGCTCACCTGGTCGATCGGACTCGAGTCCGACCGGGTGAACGCCGGAACGCCCGCAGACGCCTGGAGTGGTCGGGTGCTAAGCTAGGCGCTAGCAGGTTTTTCTAGTTAGAGTGTCAAGTCTCACGTTATTTGGTCACCAATCCGACAACTGTTCTCACCTTCCATGGCCACGTTTTACGCGTCAAACCGTCGCCTTTGCGACAGTTTTGGGAGGCGTACAAGACTCAAGATCCCTACCACCATCTAGATCGTGTCCACTGGCCACTCGGCCCGCTCGTTGAATGGTCAATGAAAGCAACGTTTCCATGGGATACCGCCTTTCAGGCTGGGACTGGCCGAATAAAGCGAGCCTTCACACGATTGGTCCGATTGCCGACTTTTCTCCGCGCGAAACCGCTCCGTCCAACTCGCACGGCAAATAACGCACACTCGATTCTCCCCGGAAGGCTATGCTTGCAGAATCCACAATGACACCGACTCCAAACCAGCAACTTTTCTTGGCATCCCTCAGTGCAGATTATAACGTCAGCAGTTCTCGGACATCGTCCTCGGTTAGGGCACCTAACCCTTGGTCGTTGGCTTGCACCACCCGGTCAATGAGGTCGCGTTTTTTCCCTTGGAGCTCATACATCTTCTCCTCGATGGTGCCTTTGGTAATTAACCGAATGACTTGGACGACATTTTTCTGCCCAATTCGATGCGCTCGGTCTGCGGCCTGTTCTTCGACGGCAGGATTCCACCACAAGTCGTACAACAGGACCGTATCCGCTCCGGTTAGGTTAAGGCCTGTGCCCCCCGCTTTCAAAGAAATCAGGAAGATAGGCCGTTCTCCACGGTTAAAAGCTTCCGTCAACCCCAGTCGTTCGCGAGTGGGAGTGTCTCCGTCCAAATAAAAAAGGGGCCACGACCGTCTCTCCAATTCCCCTCGAATAATCGCAAGCATCGAGGTAAATTGGGAAAAGATGAGCATCTTACGATTCGACGCCATGGCTTCGTCGACGATCTCCATCAGCAGGTCGAGTTTTCCGGATTCTCCGTCATAATTTTCGACGAAGAGACCGGGATGGCAGCAAATCTGGCGAAGACGGGTTAGACCAGCCAGGATTTTGAACCGACTGGCTCCAAAGCCAACCTCTTTGATGCTGTCGTTGGCCTCATCCCGCAATTGTTCCAAATAGCCCACGTAAAGCTTTCGCTGCGCAGTGGTGAGTTCGGAGGTCTCTACCGTTTCGATCTTGTCCGGCAGTTCCTTCAAGACGTCTTTTTTCAAACGGCGAAGAAGAAAGGGGCGCACCCGTTTGGCAACGGCCTCCGGCGTCATTCGCGAAAAGACGTCCTGGCTGCCAAGAAGCGCGGGGAAAATGGCATGAAAGATGGACCACAAATCGTCGAGCGAATTTTCCACGGGCGTTCCCGTCAAGGCAATACGGTGCGAGCTTGGGATCGAGGCGACATTTTGCGCGGTCTTGGTCGCGCGATTTTTGATGGTCTGCGCCTCATCAGCAATTAGCGCATGGAACTGGTGCGATTGATACCAGGCGACATCGCGGAGCAAGAGCGGGTAGGAGGTAATTAACACGTCATAGTCGGAAGACGCATCTAGGATGCGCTCGCGCTCCTCGGGAGTTCCCGCCACGACGAGCACCTTTAGGCTCGGTGCAAATGTCTGGAACTCTCGCTCCCAGTTGTACATCAAAGACGCTGGACACAAAATCAGTGCAGGATCCTTCAGGATGCCTTCTTCGCGTTCGGACAATAAGAAGGCGATGCTCTGAAGCGTCTTGCCGAGTCCCATATCATCGGCCAAGACTCCCCCAAATCCATAATGGGTGAGCGTCTTCATCCATTGAAATCCGAAACGTTGATAGTCCCGGAGGATAGGTCGCAGGCTCTCCGGCTCACTCGCATCCAGGTTTTCGGGATGTTTCAGATCGTCGAGCCAACGCCGCAGCAGTTTTCCTAGTCGAACGCTCGAGGATTCTCCGGTGCCTTCGAGAAGACCCAGCCCTCTCAAAGCAGGAACTTTGACGGTGTCTTCAGATATCTCGCGTCCCTTGAGATCGAGGTCGGCGACTAACGTTCGAATGCCTTGAAAGTCTGGATCCCGCAACGAAAGAAATCGGCCCGATTGCAACCGATGATACGGCCGTTTTTCGATTAGGGACCGGAGCAGCCCGTGAATCTCCGTCTGATCCAAGTCTTCTACCTCAAAAGAAATCTCCAACCAATCCATGGTCGCGTTAAGGTCGACACGGGCCTTAGGAGTCGAGGTGGAGTGATGCATTAACCCATCGAAGCGATCGGTGGCATAGACTTCCATCTGCGTCTCCAGGTTGGAAATGCTCTCGATCATGAATTCAAATATCCGTTCTTCCTCGGCCAGCACGAAGCGATGGTCTTTGACCTCAAATCCTTGATCGCTCAACAAGGTCAAGATCGTCGCTTCCCCTGCCGGATCGCGCACGACCACCCGCGCCTCTTCGGATCCCTTTTCGTCCTTCGCCAATGGATCGATGGTGGCCGTGCCATAACCAAACTCTACGCGGGCAACGAGCGTGTCCTCCTGCCAATCGAGAAAGAGACGGGCGGTCAAAGGAGCTTCGATCACCGCTTCGGCGACCGTGCTGGCCACCTCTACGACTCCCAGTTGCCGAGTGAGTGGCACCACCTTCGCCATGAATCCTTCGAGAGCGGACTTGGGGATCTTGACGCTCGCCGTGTTCTGCTGAGTCATAACTTTCTGCAAATCCTCCAACGGCTTGCCGAGCTCGCCAGGCATATCGTAGACCGCGTTTCTCGCAATGACGAAGTGATAGGCGGATAGAATCATCAAGGTTTGCAAGCCTTCGGCCGAGAAACGATAAACTTCCTCAGCCAATTGCTCCAGGTGGAACCGAATGGGTAAGGGAAGCGGTTCCACGCTGACCGCATTTTGATTGACGGTGAAGGTGGTGGTTCGCAGTACAGGCCACAGCCGATCCCAGGCCAAGGGCGTAATCGAAAGGTATCGATCCGTCGATCCCGACAACCCAAACGCCCGCGGCGTATAGTAGTCTAATTGCACGTCCGAACGATGCTGCAGGTCGATCAACACTTCAAACACTTCGCGATCCTCGCGACTGAACGTATGAACCGAGGGGTCGTAGGTGAACGCCTTCGACAGAGGAATATTCGACCGATCCAATTCCTGAGTTAAAAACTTCCGCAGATTTTTAATCAAGTAAGTCCGCGTTCCTCCGATGGCCAGACTGAGAAACATGCGGGAGACTCGCTGATGGTCATTGCTTGGCCTACAAAATAGGTTGAACTGAGCCCGTATGGACGTCCGCGGATAGGCAGGCGTTCGCCTGCCGTGTACCGGGGATAGTTCGGTGAGCAGGCCTTGGACTCGACTACGATCATAACGGCTAATTTGATCCACTGGCTCCAGGGCATAAATGTCTTGGAGGCTAATGGCTTCTCGGCTTTCCATCCATTCGATTCCGATGGCCGCTGCAACCTTGTGAATGCACCAACCTCCAGCACTAGCGTCTTCGCAGTTACAGCTCGCGACCAAGTCACTGCCCTGGACGGATATCTCCGTGGTCACGAAACCAGCGGGCATAAAGGTTTTCCCCACCCAACGTTGAGGCTCGTTGGGCTCCAGTTTAAGATTCATTTGGCGGCTTGTCCACAAGTGGTATCCCAGCCTGAACAAATCAAATCCCACCAGGGGCACAATATTAGGCAGATACTTATACGTGGGCATAGGCGACCACTCCTCTGACTGAGTACGCTCAACAATATTATACGGATTCGAAGGCCATCGACACGATTTTAAAATATTCGTGCAATATGGCTCCGAGGTTTCGCGCTAATCCTCCACCAAAACCCCAGCTTCGAGCTCTTGCGTTAACGATTCCCCATTGGCTGGCACCCGGTCTCTGCCTCAAACATCCCGAGCATCTGCAAGCAAAGGCTCACAACACCTTCGGCACGATCCGTCCACCCATTTGCAATTCGCCTCTTGACGCCGCCGAAACCACCTCCCCGCGCTCGTGCTTTTTATCGACTCGGAGGACGATGTCCTTCCTACCTCCAGGGTCACTGGATAGCTTTACAGGGGTCGAATCAGCGGCATCAACGTATACTTCCTATGATGGGCGGCAATAATCGATTCTTTCCAGGCCTGCCACTCGTGTTCCTGATCCAGGGCTCGGTATGCGTCTCGAACATATGCGGCGGCTAAAGCCGCCGTTTGGTATTCGCCGTTCCGGCCTTCATTCATGATCGCTAAGGCTCGTTTCTGAAAAAATCGGACCACCCATTCGGCGCGCTCGGGGATCAGGGCTAGGACCCCTTCTCGGACCAACTCCGCACTGACCCAGTGCGCCCGCTCCATCACCACGATGAGGTCATCAAGATGACGCTCCGAGGCCAAGACCCGGATGGCTTCCTCGGGAGCATAGCCCCTCAGATAGACCGCATGCAATTCGGAAGCCAGTTCGCTCCAGTCTCCTGGCCAAAGTTCTTTGAGGCGGCGATACCTGTGAAAGCTGGGGTCTGCCCTCCAGGCGCTTCGATGAAGGCCGAGCAACTCCGCCCGATGTCCGCCCACCTCCGCCATTTCGGCTAGGCGCTTGGCTAGGTGGGGCGCATCACCCAGAGCCCTCCACTGGTTCACGCCGTATTGAAACCCTTTCTCTCCATCCAACCGAGCGATTTCCGTGACTGCCGTAAGAATATCGTGTTCGCTTTGCAAGTACTCAGTGCTGTAGGAAATAGCGTCCGACACCCTTTTTAGCTGGACCAGACGACACACGTGCTCGAGGTGAAGTCCCATGGTTTGCGCATACTGTAAGTAGCCTTGGTCGTCCCCTTGGCGATCGAGACAGCGCAGCCACGATCGTCCCACCAACGTTCTGAAGTCTGGGTCGTCAACCCCCCCCGCCAATATCACAGGGATCCAATCTGAACCTTGCTCCATCACCCAAACGACCACTTCAAGCGCCTCAATGCCATAGTTGGAGAGCTCCGCGTTCCACTCCTTCAAGGAAGTCTCTACGGTAGCACGGTCTTTTGGCAGAAGCCGCGCTGTCATCATCGCATCCAGCCACACCTGGGACAGATCATTGAAGAAGCCATAAGGGCTCCCCGCTTCTTCATCGACGGTGTCCCACACGGTAACGATTTCCCCGGTTAGCCCGAGCAACATGAAGACCGCTTCTTCGCTCTGACCGTCGTCCATCCGGTCGCGAATGCGAGCAACCATGTCCTCCAACTCAGCCAGGGCCTTCTCCGCCCTTTCTGGCCGATGCCGCTGATAACTAAGATCGCCCGCCACGGTGCGAACCTCCTCAGACAC
>DAHXNH010000399.1 GCA_027365485.1 Clostridiales bacterium | reverse complement strand
GGTTTGAGGGCCAGGCGCTCATGAGCCTAAACCCCCAGTCGCTAGCGTGATCCGAGGATTCCTAGCGAATATCCGTCCCCCAACCACAATGGCCGACGGTCGGAGACCGCTCCAGATCAGACCGTGCCGCACCGGGTGTCGAGTGTGTGCGGCCACTCCCGCAAAAAAACCCCTGAGTAGTTACCCTTACTCAAACGTTCTGGGTAGTTTTGGTTCCATGGTAGACCGTTATCATGCCCAATCCTTCTGTATACCATTTGGGATAGTCCATCGTTACCTCCGTTGGAATTATACACGAAGATCCGACGCGATAGCAGCATAGACACCATTACCTGTTTCCACACGCAGACCATTAACAAAATCGTTAGGTGACTCTCGCTGTCGTGGGGGATTTCGTTGCAGGACGGGGAGAATATGCCCCATTGCTTGGGGCGAATACAGGCAATTATGCGCCTGGATCGTACCAGCGGTTGTGTCGATAAATTATCTCCGCAGGAAGACACTGACATGTGATACAGTCATGCCAATAGGTAGGTAGGAGGAGGGACATGTGATGCAATGGTCGGAAGTTCGGACATTATTCCCGAATCAGTTCGTCTTGTTCGAAGCGCTTGATCCGCGTGTTGAAGAGGACAAGTTGTACATCAACAATGTGGCCATCATTCGCGCCATTCAAGACCCCAGGGAAGCCACACGGATACTGGTCTCATCGAAGCCCGACAACGAATTTGTGTATCACACCGGAAACGCGCAGATCGTCATGGATGGCGTGACCCGGCCAGGGTATCGACGGGTTCCGCGGCATGAAGCTTGAAAAAAAGCAAGGGCTCTTGGTGGCTTCTATGACACTGATGTTCCGTGGACAGCAGAAAACGATTGGAGATTTGGTGATTGATACGGGTGCTGTGCACACCATAATTTCACTCGACCTCGTCGAAGATATCGGTATCGCAGGAGAACTGGGCGATGAAATCGTGTACATGCATGGCATCGGCGGCAGTGAGCAGTCACTGCGAAAGCAGGTGGATCGGATTATGCTGCATCACTGCTCGCTCGATCATCCACTCATCGACTTCTGGGACTTCTCCGATCATAAGGGAATCAATGGTCTTGTTGGGTTGGACATTATGGAACGTGGAGGATTTGTCATCGACACCAGGCGTCAGGAGATGTTCCAGTCCGTACTTTGAACCGCCGTCAATGCCTCTGGGGCCGCATCGGTCCGGTGCTCGACTCATGGGGCGGATGGCAGCCAAACTTTGAAAAGCAGCCAGATTCGTTGTTGCCCCAATGAAACCTCCAGCGAACGTACTGGTTACCATGTTTGGGGAGGACGTTGTCGACGGGCAACCTGCCAGCATGCTCTATAAGCGAGGGGGCTTTTTCCCTTTAGATGACAAACTTCCGAACGGTCCAGAAGGTGCTCGAGCGTTTTCGGGGGCGAACATGCCACAGAGCTTAATGCATTAACGGGCAGGAAAACTCAACAAGGCACACGTTTAAGAGAGCAGTTTTCAAATTGAATCCGGTCGCCAAAAGGTATATACTCGGTATATACCTTGGGGGTGATTTCATGGAGCGAGCAAAGATTTTTCAGTCTGGCCACAGTCAGGCTGTCCGATTACCTAAAGAATTTCGCTTTAACGGCTCAGAGGTGTTCGTAAAACGTATCGGCAAGGCAGTTGTTTTGTTGCCCATGGATGATGCTTGGGACACGTTAGCTCAATCGCTGGATTTATTCTCAGACGATTACATGACGGATCGCCAACAACCAATAGAGCAACAACCATTAGAGCAACAACAACGCGAGGAGCCGTTCTGATGCTATTCATGCTGGATACTAACATCTGCATATTTCTCATCAAACGGCGGTCAGATGAGTTAATACATCGAATGCGTGTATTTCGTACAGGAGAGATTGGCGTGTCCGTGGTTACAGTGGCAGAGTTACAATACGGTGTTTCAAAGAGTGAACATCAAGAACGAAATCAGTCTGCATTAGAGGCGTTCCTCTTGCCTCTTGACACTGCAGATTTTTCTTTTGACGTCACAGTCACGTATGGCCACATACGAGCGGAACTGGAGAGAAATGGACAGCCTATGGGTCCGCTCGATACGATGATTGCCGCACATGCGGTGTCACTTGATGTTCCACTGGTTACAAACAATACCCGGGAGTTCGAACGGGTTAAAGGATTGCGAGTTGAAGATTGGACTAAGTGAAAAACCCCGCGTGATGTGACGGGATTGTGCATGAATATTCACAAGCGACATATTGTTCTATTATTATACAGCTCTTGGGCAGGTGTGTTTAGGAAGGAAGCTGTACAATGGGTCGTGTCGTGCCGTTTGGCAAAATCTCGCTAAAGATGCTGATCATAGGAATGTCGGGAACCGGAAAGTCAAGTGCCTTGGAGATACTTGGTGAGCATGGTCATCGAGTAGAGGACACTGATACCGATGAATGGAGCCAGTGGACTCGTTTACCGGACGGTTCTTCTGACTGGATTTGGTGTGAAGAGGTGATTAGGGAGCTTCTCGTTGGACATCAGAGAGGTAAACGGTTTGTCGCCGGCTGTAAGTCAAATGGGTGTGGCTCTTCTGAAGGGAAGAATAAGCACACATGCGCTCGGTGCGTGGGGGTGTCAACGTCGCAAGAATTTCCGCGATTCCAGAGACTTTCCGGCAGGAGACTCCCATGCCCCACTTTTGGGGCACCCCACCAATGAAAAATGCGGCGGAGGGCCCGAGCGCGTCGATCGAGATGTAGTGCTTTCATCTATCGGAGATACCAGATGTGGTGGCCAGAGGGTATTTTTCAGAGGAGACCGCCATGCCCCACTGGTGGGGCACCCCCATCGATGAAACTTAACGTTACCCACAAGTCTCTTGCAAGATAGGTTTGTCGTTAATTGATGTTATTCCATCTTCTAGCGGTTTCCCATGCGAGAAGTAATCGTAGTCCAAGGCGGAACTGGTCGAAGAATAGGTGATCACTTAGGCCCGCGCCGAACAGGGAACAACCTGAGAAGCCTTGCATCAGTGTTTGATCCAGGGGAAATGGCTCATCCACACTGTTGATACGAAACGTAGAAACGTAGAAACGTAGAAACGTAGAAACGTAGAAACGTAGAAACGTAGAAACGTAGAAACGTAGAAACGGAGAATTTTAGTGATGAAAATGAGCGTTTGGATACTGGTATCCTGAGGCTTTCATTAAAGGGGCTGGTCGGCCCACAGGACATTCGTCACAGTCATCCCTATAGTGGGGTGCGATTCATGGTGCAGGTCGACTTTGCGGTCCGAGGGAACGTGGAGATTGCCCCCCATGGACGCTTCCCTGTGATGATTGGAGAACCCGGGGATCGATCTATGGCCCGAAATGCTCAGACGAAGCCCACTGCATTCCCAGCACAATCCATTGGTAGCGTAGATTTTAAGGGACCTGGACCCTGGAGTTGAAAAAACCGTCCTTGCTTTAGGCTAAGGATAAGCGAATCCACCCAAAGAAAGGCGGATTCCTCATGGTATCACCATCGACGGAGATCACGGTGGAGTACAATTGTCACACTCACGTCTCCCTCAAAGACTGCCACTGGATGACCCTACTCGCGGCCTTTGCGGTCGTATTGCCCCAACTGCTCACGGAGTTCCTGGAAAACATCCTCCTGGGCTACGCCCGACAGGTCATGGCCTGGCCGCGCAAGCCCTTCGCGTATGACCGCTGTGGCAACGACTGCACCTTCATTTGGAAAGTCCTTGGCGGAGTCCAAGGAAAGCCAGAAGGGTCCGCGGACCCAGATTCTGACCACCTTTACCTGGGTGACCCTGCACCAGTTGCAGGGCCAGTGCTCGGCGTGCGGGCATAAGTTCTATCTCACTCGCCGGCTCTTAGGGATGGAGCGCCAGGAGCGGATTCCGAAGGCGGTGTACCGGAAGCTGGGATTGGTCGGGGCGTTGGCTTCCTATCGGGTGGGGGCCAAGATCGTGAGCACCTTCGGCGGACGATCGCTAAAATGACGATCTGGAAGGCCGTCTACGGTGGTCAGCGCAGTCTGACCAAAAGACGGCTCAAGACATCGCCTTTGCCCTCGATCACCACGAAGCCCCTCATGGAGAGGCCAATGGCACGGGCATTGGCATTCAAGGGATTGCCAAAGGCGGCCAGGAAGTGAAAGTCTTCGTGCAATATGTGTTTGGTCAATAGAAAATCCCCAATTTTGTCAAATAAATTCCCCACCCCCCGGGGAATTTTTCGAGAAGTTTTTTGTAATCGGAAACGCGCCGAGGGGTCACTCAGTGACCTCGATGGTGAGGGCACGGTAGTGTGTCCTCACGGCTAGTGGACGCTGACGGCTGGATCGTCGGCTCTCGAGATGCGGGCTTGGCTGAGGCATCGGGGCGGACGCGGGCCCAAAGATGGGTCCGTCGAGACTTTGATGCAAGACGCCTCTCCCTCTGTGCTGACGGGCGTCGGAGAAAATCGCGAGGCATTTTCCCAGATAGTCCAAGCCATTCCCGCGGGAGGGGGTGTTGGCGCTCATGCAATCTGTCATCACTTTAGCGAACTTCCATGGCATTAAAAGAGCTGGGGCACGGTCGTCCCAAAATGCTGCGCGAGCCGCCCCAAGGGCGGGGATTCGGGGATCGCGTAGGCTCAAGACCATGAGTCTACGCGATCCCCGAATGATTAGACGGCCTGGGTTCAAGTTCGGTTGGGCTGCACGCGGGGACGGTGGCTTGGAGGAATCTGTGGACAAGCTGGTTGGTCAGACCGGTGACAAAACAAGTTAGCCAAAACACCTCTGTGACGCCCACGTTCTGGGCCACTCGAGGGCGGGACTGTCCGAGACCGACAAGAGAAACGGCATCCAGTTTCCGTTGGACCCGAGGATGGGGATTGTCGAACCGCTCGCGCTGGGGTTGTTGCCTATCGGTTTCCGAAACTGTCACGGTTATCATGCTAAAGCCCTCCTTGTACGTTGAGAATCGTCCGTGAACTAATTCTCTAAAGACCGTGCAAAAAGAGGCCACTTTGTCCACTAAAACTGTACACGAGTTTTTTGTTCAGACCTTGCAATCGCATCCCACATTTCGTCCGTTGTTATCCGCGAAGAATATATGTAGGTGGTGGTCTAGCCTTGTCAACGCCTGTCTTAACTCGGCCGCGAGGTCTTCGGGAAATGACGCGCCTTCGTTGATGGCCTTTGCGGTTCTTACGCACTTTCTGTTGTTTAGAATTGACGTGGCAAGGATACAGCGAATGCTACGCTTTGTATTGTCTTCGCGGTTAGATGCAAAAGGTACCGAAATCACACGATGAACATTCTCGACGCGGTGCTCTATCCTGGAAATCAATGTCACCAAAGGGATGGGGATTTCCATGAATGCCGTGCGGTTAAGCCAACAATTGCAAGACTTTTTTAGAAAAGAGGCGACGGAGCTATCCGTCGGCTTCGATAGAATGGCCCGGCTCGTGGAGGTATTGGGCAAGTTTCTGTTTGGGTGGTCGATGCCGAGTCATTGGGGGCTGACAGAGATCGAACGCGGCCAGCGCCGATGGCATTTTCGATGGCGGTCCCATTCGAACCAGGCCGCGTGCCCCGTCTGCCACACCGTGAGTTGGCATTCGGCCAAGCTGTATACCGACCATACGCTTCAAGATTTTCCGCTGGATGAGAAGACCGTGTATCACACGGTCACCAGCACGCGATACGCCTGTGACCAGACCGATTGCTCCGTTTACACCTTCGTGGAGCCGATGGATGGCTTTGCCCTCCCCGGCGCGCGCTTGACGAATCGGTTGAAGACCTTCCTCATCTGCTTAGCCTTAGGATCGAGCATCCATGCCTTACCGCCTACGCTCTTGACCACCGGCATTGTGGTCAGCCGGGACACCATACTCCGCTTGGTGAAAGCCCAGGGTGCGACCGTGGTCGCGCAAAATCTTCAGCGTCGAGATGTGAAGGTGCTCGCGGTGGATGATGTCAATTTGCGCAAAGGGGATGCATCGACGGCGTGTTCCGTGTTCATCGATGGAGAA
>DAHXNH010000395.1 GCA_027365485.1 Clostridiales bacterium | reverse complement strand
CCGACCAGGTGTAAGGCTGGCTTCCTCCGACGGCGTTGAGCGTTTGGCTGTAAGTCTCGCCTTGGTCGGCGTCGGGCAGCGTAACGGTGGAAATCTGAAGCACACTCGGCTGCACCGTCAAGCTTACACTAGACGTATCTGTGTTACCTCGGCTGTCGGTCAGCGTGACGGAGAAGGTGCTGTGCCCCGGCGTGGTTGGAATTCCACCAATTTGCCCAGTGGACGATAAACTGAGCCCCGCTGGAAGCTGAGAACCCGGTGTAAGCGCCCACGTGTACTGACGGGTTCCACCCGTTGCCGACAACGACGCAATATAGAGATGTTCGGCGGTCGCATTCGGTAGGCTGGTGGTGGTAATTGACACGGAACTGGCAGGACGCACTCTTAGATATAGTGGCATTGTTCGAGTGGTTCCGGCGGCGTCTTGCACCATAACCTTAAAGCCATCGGTTCCGGATTTCGTCGGAGTACCCGTGATGACTCCGATCGACGAAAGCGTCAGCCCCGGCGGCAGGTTCGTTCCGGGTGCCAGCGTCCAGGAATAAGGAGCAAGGCCACCCAAAGCGGCCAGCGTCACGGAGTAGGGAGAGCCCACGGTGGCCAGGGGAATATACGTTGTGGCCACGTTGAGGCCAGGATTGACAATGTCAAGCGTCAGAAGCTTCGTCGTGCTGTAGCCGTTAGGAGTCGTAACGGTCACCGAGAAGCTAGCGTTCCCAGCCGTCATGGGCACTCCTTCGATAAGGCCATCGGGTAGCAAGATTAGGCCTTGTGGCAGGCTTCCTGTTGTGATGCTCCAAGTCGCATGCGCGTTAGCGCCCCCGACCAAGAGTGTCGCGGCATAAGGCAAGCCCACCTCGCCCCGGTTGAGGGCGGCGGTGTCAATCGCAATTCCGGGCTTGACTACTAGAGTAAGCGGATCCTCGGTCGATGCCGGTGGAGACTCCCCGTCCGCTACGGCGACGGTAAAGTGGTACGTCCCGGCCTGCTGTGGAACACCGTTTAACACTCCGCCCGCCGCGAGCTGGATACCCGCCGGCAGCGAGGGACTGGCTAGCCGCCAGTTATAGGGGCCTGGGCAGCCGAGCGCGAGCAGGGGGGCCGTATATGAGATCCCTACCCGAGCAGGGATTAGCGATGGCGTGATGACCGCCAGCGGGGTCTCTTGGTTGATCGAACTCTCGTGGGTTTGATTTTGAAACCGGCTCGTGCAGTAAAAGGAAGAGCCGTGACTGGCGGCGCGCACCATATGCCTTCCGGTTACGGCCAAAGCCGGAGGCGAGAACATCGTCAAGGCGAGTGCGGCGGCAGAACCTAGAGCACCGGCCAGGCGGCCCACACGAAAGGCTCGGGATCTTTTGACTTGATCTTGCATAAACGTCTCCTTTCGCAATCCATCACCGTCTCGCTGTGTTAGCCGGGAAGGTGAGGTACGGGTTGAGGAACACTAACCAACGTCTGGTACGCCAGCTTAAAGTACTCGTAAGCGGATGGGTACTTGCCTGCATTTAAGAGTTCATCCGCTTCTGACAGCGCTGTCGTCGCTCCACGGGGGAGGGTAATATGGGCCTCAGTCATCTTTTCAAATGCCTGAGTGACGACCGACTGCACCCCGACCGGCGTGCGATTTAAGTAACCGCCTACCGATGCCGGGAGCTCGAACAGGGCGAGATTCGCTTGAGCAGAATCCAAGAGATTCTGTTGAATCAAGATGGATAACTGCACGTTCAAGGCCTTTTCCACCGTGGTAAAGTCCGCGAGAAACGTAGTCTGGTTATTGTTCATCAACGTCGTCAAGGCATCGCTGTTGTCTAAAATCGCCGTGGTTTGTTCTTGAACGTATTGTCGTAGGTCAGCCGTTTGGTTCAGGATGGCCTGAGTACGACTATTGGTCAATTCGGTCAACGCACTCACATTGGTAAGGGCCGTCATCAGTTCCGAGTTAATCAATTGCTGAGAGTCCGACAAATTGTTGTACAAGTCTCCGAGCAGCGCGATATGAGCTGCCGTCTCACAGTCGTTGCTAAGCGTGTAAATGAATGTCATCGCTTGGTAGGCACCCTCGGATATGTAGTAAGAAGCGAGGGCTACATAGTACGCAGGATCGGGAATGGTGGTCACCGTGCCTTCACCCGCTACAATCACCCCAATCGTAAATTCCTTGGGAAGAGCACTGGCCACCTTATGCAATACCGTCGCCGCGATCAAAGCGGCTTCTATCGCGTAGTCCGATGGGGCTTGGATACAGGTGTCAGGCGGGGTTTGGGACGGATTGAACATCCCTCCGCCGGGATTGCCGGGTGCACTGGGTACATAACTGGCGGCCCGGCGGGTGCCTTTAGCGCCGAGACTATCCGCCACCTTGTTGAGATCCGTGACGACGGCCTGCGCCGCAGCCAACGACCCATATCCTTGATACCAGACGCCCAACTCCCTGGCGGATAGTTTGGAGATATTGTGAGCCGACGTTTCTGCCAGTTGGAGCGTGCCATTGTTTTGAAGCATCGAAACATTCTTCGCAATGCGCAACTGGGCTGCGGCAATTTGCTGCAAAATGGCACGAAATCCCTTGGGAGCCGGCTTTACCGTCTTTAGGGCGACAGACGCCGGGACCGTCGCGGCAAAACTTGGCTGGGTACTAGCCGCAAACATCGCCCCGTTGCTCGCAGTAAAGATCAACCCCGCTGCTAGCGTATACCAAAACCGGCGCTTCCACCTTGCAACCTTGGCTAGAAGCAAAGATACTCCTCCTTTAGATTGGATGAAGGGTCCAAATCCACTCGAAATCAAAATGCGGCAAGTGCATCCATGCACACCGTGGGTCATATTACCATATCCAACAGAACAAATGGCAGGGGTATCCCCTAAAAACCTTATTTCAAAACTCAATTTTCCAAAGGTTATTTTCGAATGAACCCGTTGTGATGTTTGGGTTGTGACAAGTCATTTACCGGCGTCGACACGCAAAGCGCCGAATTGTTGGTATAATTTGATTGAGAAAAAGGCTTAGAAGGAGGCGCTAATAGTGATGTCGTAAAATACACTGCTTTGCACCTAATAATTTGGCAGGTAGACTATTTTATTAGAGGACCATTGTCGCTGCCATGCCGTATCGCGGAGGTGTCATAAACACCGTCTCTTCCATTTCCAGAGCTCGCGCGATCGTGGTCAAGGTGTCATGCAATGGAAATTCGAGTGCAATATGCGTGATCCATGACAGTTGGTAGCGATTCGAGGTGGCACACGATCTTAGGGCCTGTGGGGACATCGAAGGCCCATCGCACCTGACGATTAAAGATATCGCCGACCCCACTGGGGTCGGCCATTTGCCAACACAACGAATCGGTCCCGACAATGTGACCTGGAGGACTGATCATGTCGATCCCTCAGATGATTCTAGCTTCTTGACCCGAGCACGGTGATGAATATTCTGAATGACAAAAGGCTGAGTAGCAATTTTGGGTTGCGGGAAGCGAGCTGTGATCCGATGGCGGAGTTCACAGGCCATAATGGGGTTTTAACAGTTTGATTGATCAGAACGGTTAACCGTGTTTTCGTCGAAGAATTGGCTGCCAAGCCAAAATTATCGGCATTTTGAACAATAGGAGGGGAGTTCCCCAAGGCATCGGCAAAGTAGTGATAAGAAAATTGCGCAAATCAATCTGACGTAGGAACCGATGTCCGCCGGATCGGCATGCGCATGGATAGCGGCTACGACCTCAGCGATCATGCAAACGAGCGCTAGTACACGACGACGCAAGCCCTTGCCCTTAATCGCTCCGATCAATTCCGAATACGACTTTAACTCCCTATTTACGCAAAGGTCGCTCTGCCATAACCGCGGTAAATGACGTCCACGGGGATCGTTTGGGATGGACAAACGATCCGTGTTTGGGCTCTTACGCACTTTCTGTTATGGCCCGGCTCGAGCCGGGGCGTCGGGTACTGAATGGTATTTGGTGGATTTCTGATCAAACGCAGGAGATGTCGGGGTGTCCATCCTCGACGACTTCAGATGCCTCAAGGAGCCGGCCGAACGGCAAGTGAACCAGGCTTTGCCCGACCATGCCCAAACCGCCGAACCCCGTCAACAACGCTTGGGCCTTTTCAAAGACAAAGGGTATCTTCCAACTCATGCGCCTCACCTCATTTGGGGTAGATTGCCAAACTCCGCAAGGGTTCCGTGATGTTCGAACAGTTTCCCTCACAATGGCACATAGTGGAAGGAAAGTGCAGTCGCTTATTTTGGGTTACGTTCTCCTATGCGAGCCGCACGCAATGGGTGCGGTGTGCAATTGCTTCAAACGCAGATGACATGCGATGTTGCGGTCCGCTATCCAAATTGGGTCACGGATTCAGGTTCTAACTACCATGATGAGGAGGCCGCTCGACCGAGGGGATATAAGACACTCGGTCCACGACGTCCCGCAGTGAGTTACAACGGCCACAACAATCGTGGGTGGCATATGGGGGTTAAGGATTAACGGTGCGCGCAACCATCTTCTTTCGAATGAGCCTTGCGACGTGGGCGGGCCAACCCGGCCTCGAGGTCAACTAAGAACGGTGGTTCAGATTGGACTCAGTACGAATTAGATCCCCGCCCGACGGATCTATTCCATAGGCCGCGACCATGCGAGGGTCGTTACGGATCGCCGCCTCGGTAGGGCGAATTGCCAAGGACTAACAAAATGCCCGCCTTGCTTAACCATGGCAATGGCCAAGGCCAGTCATTCGACGGGCGGATAGGCTCTCACCATTTCCGCAATCGCTCGAGTTGGCTGACCTTGGCCATTTTTCCTGGGTTAAGCGTTCGCTTATTCGTCAGCGTTAAATCGACACGGTAAAGAGGCGATGTTATTTTAGGTTCAGATACTGCAGGTTGTAATAGTTGCCGAAAGCGCCGAGGTCCGGGTTCATGTCCACGTTTTGCAATCCGGGTTGGACGACGTAGACGTCGTTCTCGTAGTTTAGCGGCACGAAGTAGGCTGACGCCATTAACGTGTTGGCAATCTTGCCAGCCAACTTAAGCCCCTGGGTGCCGGTAGCGCTCCACAGTACTCCGGTCCACGACCAGATGTCGTACTGTAGTTTTGGCTCATGGGTCATAATGTAAGCTTGGTCGACTAGGCCAAGACTTGCATCTCCGGGACTGCTGGGATACGTTCCGACCCACTTCCAGAAGCTTACCCAATCTGCATGCTTTTGCGCCGGCGTCTTAGCGGTCTTGTAGCTGTCGATGTAGGTGTTGAGCGTTACCTTGAGCGGAATGCTCCCTGGACCAATGCCCGAGTTGTTGTCAAAGAAGTCGGTAGGCTGCTTCTTCCAAAAGGCAAGAATCACTGGAATAGCCTTCTTGGCGGCAGCGATGATGGGCTGCCATTGGGAGAACTGGACGCCTTCCTGAGCATTATTGGGGTTGCCCCAAGCCTTGACTTCTTGCGGGTCATAGTTGTAGAAGTACCAATTCTCGGCGTGCTGACGGTACGATTGCGGTCCGATGGCACCGCTCGCCCACTCGGTGACCCATTGGTTGATCGACAACGGGTACGACCCTGGGTCCGTGTTCGCCCAGTTGGCCCCGCCCGATGCGATGTTGTATCCGGGCTTGATGCCCTGCAGCATTCCCTCGTTGGTCAAATAGCCCCATTGGGTGGGAGCAAGCGTTTGCAGGGTGAAGTTGATGTTGAGGTTCTGCTTCAACTCAGCGGCCACTGCTTCGGCCATCGGAACATATTGGGGATTGCCCGCTGTGGTTTCGCAGTATAGGTAAAGATTGGGGATGCCATGGCCGTTGGGGTATCCAGCTTTCGCCAAGAGATCCCGAGCCTTGGTCACGTTGAACGGATAGGGATTGTGCTCGTACGGGGCTGGGGGCCAGCCCGGAATCGACGGGATTGAAGTGGCAGTCACCAGTCCATTTTCTGCGGTCGTGGCGATGGGCTGGCGATTAATCGCCATGGCAATGGCTTCGCGCACCAACTGGTTGTTCAATGGCGACGGGTCTACCGACTTGTCCCACTCCAGGTAATTAATGGCGGCGACCGGCGTCTTGCGCAACTCACTCTTTAGATGCTCTTGCGCGTATTTGTAGTCTGACCCTGCGGTGATAATCGCCGTGCTGAGGGCATGGCTCATGTAATCTTCAACCGGAACCGTTGGCGTCGGAATGACTTTAATTTCGCTGACGTTGCCGACGTTGTATTCCCCAGGGGCTCCGACGTAATCCTTGTTTCGAGTCAGATTGATCTCACCATTGATCGTGAACGACGACACCACGTATGGCCCGTTGCCGACGAAGTACTGGGGAAGATACCAGTTGGTTGGGTGTCCGGTCACAGATGGTGGGTACAAGGGCATTGAAGAGCTTGTCGTCAAAAACGGCAAAATATCAAGAGGAGCAACCAAGTGCATCTGCAGGGTGTAGTTGTTGATCACCTTGAGCCCAACCTGAGACGCCTTAACGGCCCCGCCATGGTATGCCCAGGCATTCACCACTTGGCCCATCGCACCAGACCACAGAGCTCCAGTACTATCTTGAGGAGAGGCGAGCCGCATCCAAGCGTAGTAGAAGTCCTGGGCCGTGACCGGCTGGCCGTTGGACCAGCGGGCGTTGTGCCGCAAATAGAAGGTCCATACTTGGTTGTTGTCGGTAACCTTCCAACTGGCCGCAACTTTCTTTTCAATTCGGTTCTTTTGATTGTATCCGACGAGCCCTTCAAATAAAGCTCCAGCGTCGAGCAGTTGTTGTGGCCCCCATTGAGCAGGGTCTAATGACGACGTGGCCGGTTCCGGGATCATCACTACTTTCGACGCGGCCATTGCGGTTCCGGAGTTGAACAGGGTCATAGTCCCCATGGCGCTCGTTGTGGCCAAGGCAAGACCTATCGATACGAGCCGCTTAACCTTCATCATAACTCCATCCTCTCTCGACTGTGTGCGGAGCAATTATTACCTTATACAACACCTTAGAGGCTGCACTCTCGGTCGGACCCCTACTAGCCATCCATCTTTGCTTTAGGAACGCCGAACCTGCGCTTAGATATCCGAAGAGGCGAAAAGAGTTACCCGTCGGATTCTCTGAAATCATTTGTGTTCTTGCCAGTCTTCTCGGCTGGTGGTCAATCCGGAGTGAATTATAGCATATAGACTTCAGAACGTGATCGAATAATATCTGTTATTTTACAAAGATTTTGGGGAAGATTGACGGGAACGTTGAGCGTGCGGTTTGCCAACCCTCATCAATCGTTTTTTCGCTGAATGCTTCCCAGTTTTACTGTGTTTGTGGTTGAATCCCTCGTATTGCTGCGGTTTTTCCCGGTATGGTCTTGCCCCGATCGGGGCAAGACCATACCACTGTTCGGTTGAGCGGGCACAACCTGTCGAGAACTGTTCCTACGGGGGTGCAACTGAATGACAGGCAAGCTCACGCCCACCTGGTATAGCGAACGGTTGATCCAGGTGAGGGCGACGGTTATGGGTCATACGCTTCGGATTAGGGGAGCATCACCACCTCGCCGACCGGCCGGATGCTACGTTGGAACGCGTCTTGATAACGTACCAGAGCGCGCCAGTCTATATGTACATATTCGGTATTGCAGCTCATAACCTCGTCATCCCTCAAGGGGGAGAACCTGCGACGCTAAATTGCCCATTCAGCGTCAAGCCAAGTGGACATCTCGGGTGGGTGACTTTCGGGATGAAAGCTCCACGGGACATGTCCTGGCCGCCGCAAGGTGAGGTCCACGAGGAGGGCTAGCCATCGACCGGGCCGTAGCATCAGCGAATCCTGCCGCGTGGTTAATGTACCCGCAAGAAGTGGATTTGCGGACCAATCAGGACGCCGAGCCTGGTGCCGAAGGGCGAAGGCAGTTGCTCTGGGTGAAAATGGGTGCAAGCAGCCCAGAGGTCCTGCGGGGTATGGGGAGCAGCACGGTCGAAACCGGAGGACGAGCAAAGCGAGGAACGACTTCGCCCCCGCCGGTGAGCTATACAGCGAATCCTGGGAAAACACCCGGGAACGGCAAGGCCCCGCGTATAAGCGTGAACCGTGAAGTCGAGGGGTGGGACGAAGCCGGGCCGATCGGGTCGTAGTGCTGAGGACACGAAGGACCACAGAACCTTCGTCGAGGAAAGGACCTGTGGACGTCCCAAGCTCAGCCGGAGGTCACGGCGAGGGCACTGAACCTCGTGGCCGTGTCACCCTCGCGGACTGGTGCCGTATGTCGGAGCAAACTCGGGGTCATGCAGGAGTATGGGCGGGTGCCGTTACCTGGAACGGACCGACGAGGCAGGCTCCGGGAGGAGTGGACGTTTGAAGCCGTACGGTGGGAAAACCCGACGTA
>DAHXNH010000372.1 GCA_027365485.1 Clostridiales bacterium | reverse complement strand
ATGTAAGTCATTGGTATACATATGGAGAGAGACGGCTCGAGTGACCTGGTCGTCGTCGACGACTTTGAAGGACAAATTACCCAGATTTTTGTGGACAGAACGGGTTTTTTCCGTTACGGTTACCTTCAGAGGTGATACTTGTGAAGGCTACTTTACGACAATGGGGCCAACTATTGCTACCTTTCCGTCAATTGTTCACCAAACCTGGAGCGGACCGATTTATCGAATTGTTGATGGCCTGGGTCCTCTGTCCGGGCCGCCGGACAGGCACGCGGCTCTGGCAAATGTGTTGGCGCTAACTGGTTTTGTCATCACTTCCACTAACTCTCGTGCCATCAGATATCCCACGGACCAGAGCCAGACGTAAAGTCGAGACCAGCCCAAAGGGCTGGGATTCGCTGATTGACGCACCCAGAAAACCCACTGCCTACGCCAATCAGCGAATGCTGAGAATACCATTGGGCGAGTTCCCCGACCACCAGTGCCACCTCGGAATTAGGCTAGAACTGATGACTACAGGCTTAGCCAAACCATAGACAAAAGGAGTTAGCCAAAACACCATATAGGACGCCGGAGGCTGTAGCGTCAAACCATCGAACGCCTGCTCTGCCACGTCTTCGGCAGTCAGCCCGGCGGCCATGCCTTCAGCGACTGCAGTATAATTCGACGGATCGAGGATGAGTCCGTAGGCACGATGGAAGTCTGCCAAGGTTAGGCCACGGAGACGGGCATGGATCGGTTGGCAATATTGATAGGACCTAGGGGGGCACAACGTCGCGAGCCAGTCCAGCCACGAAGCCGATTGGGCGGAAGACAGCGTTCTGCCTGACCATGTACCCATTGGGTGATGATCGCCAGGAGTTCCTGAGGCGAAACCAGGGGGTGAAACACGCAGGTTAACATCAGATTGGGTTCCGTATAGGAACCATGGAGGCATCCCGCCAACACTCGCTGAAACAGGTCGGGTGTGAAGTGATGATCGGACCAAAACTGATCCAGCGAATACAAGCGAGAACGACATGGCCCGCGCAAAGACGCCGGAATTTCTGGATAGTCCATGCGAAAAACCAGACGATGAAACGCATCCGAATACGCCGTCATGGCAAAGACTCCTTTTTAAGGGTGGGGCGTATCCGGCGGAATGGGTACTGCCGATCGTTCCACCGCGTATTGGAAAGCGCGTATGGCGAGCCCGCTCAGCCAGTTAAGCACACTGTCCCACAATGCCAGACGAGAAGCCTCGATGCACATCTCAAACGAGATTTCGACCAGGTCCCGCAGAATCGCGGTGTACGTCTCTGCGATGCCCAACGTCTGTACGGTCGCCCATTGTTCAGTCAGCATCTGCTCGACCTGGCGCTGAATGGCGCGGCACTCTTCCACCACCCCGTCCGGGGCCTCAAGTCGCCTCAAGCGGGCGAGAGAGGTTTCGAACAGATGGTGAGTGCGAGTGAAGATCGGAGTAAGCCGAACATCGAGGGTCGGGGCGGTCGCCGCATAGGGTTCATCGTGGCCTAACGCATCCCAGGGCACCACTTCCACCGATCGACCGTACCGCACAGCCAATTGGCGCTCGGCGGCCATGCCCGAGGAACAGGGGACATCCAACTGCAGGACGATGGTGCTTTGGAGGAGCCACGTCTGACCCAGGTGCAAAGCAATCGTGCGTTCGGCAGGCAACGCATCCTCGAGGAATTGAGGCAAATACAGGTGGGGCAAGACGGGAAATAAGCCTTAATCCCAAATCCAACGTGCGAAGTGTTGGGCGATCGCTTGGTGGTCAGCCAGCGTGTACGGCCCCCGTGGTGCAAGCGGAGAAATGCCGTATGCGAGAGGGCGACCGGCGGTGAGACTCGTGGTGTGGGCGTGTTCAATGGACACCGCCGTCCAACCGGTGGAGTCGCACCGGTAGGCGTGAGGTCCGATGGCCAGGATATCGCCCGCTATGGGAACGGCATCCAGCACCGAATCTCGAAAGTGTGGGCAGGCCTGCTTGTTAAGGCTAACTCCTTTTGTCTTTGGTTTAGCTAAGTCAGTGATCATCAGTTCTAGCCTATTTCCAAGGATGTACCGGGGGTCGGGGAACTCTCCCAGGTGTTCTCACAGTATTCGCTGATTGGCGTAGGCAGTGGGTTTTCTGGGTACGTCAATCAGCGAATCCCAGTCCCTTGGGCTGATCTTGGCTTTACGTCTGTCCCTGATCAGTTGTGTATCTGATGACACGAAAGTTAGCGGAAGTAATGACAAAACCAGTTAGCGCCAACACCTGCTCTAACCACGCGTCGAGGGAGTGCTCCCAATGCGAGGGGCCCACGAAACACTGTGCCCCCAAGGGCGGGCCCACGAGATACGTCGATTCTCCGGTCGCTGTAGGGCTAGCATACCACGCAATGCGCACGATGGGCATGAAATCACAGCCTTTCGGAGTGCGCACACTGTCAATGACTGGGGGAGATTAGAGTGGAACAAGGCATTCGGCACTTGAGCTACGGGAAGTTTCAATCCACTCCCGAGAGGTTAGTCTCGGGAGAACTTCAGTTGATCCGTCGTCATGTCCCCGGTGAGCAAGTTTCAATCCACTCCCGAGAGGTTAGTCTCGGGAGAACCACCGAGGCCGGAGGTGTTGCGTCCGCCGAAGAGGTTTCAATCCACTCCCGAGAGGTTAGTCTCGGGAGAACCACAAAGGAGGCACCAACTAATGGCACTCAACCGTTTCAATCCACTCCCGAGAGGTTAGTCTCGGGAGAAC
>DAHXNH010000354.1 GCA_027365485.1 Clostridiales bacterium | reverse complement strand
GGCGAGCCTCTGGCGCCGCTGTTTGGAGCGTCCGTGGCAGCCCGAGGGGCCGCCCTGGCCTGAAAGCCTACAGCGGCCCCTCCCCAATGGTGTCAGGTTAAGCAAATAGCCGAAAAGCCATTCTAAACGGAATATTCTGCGTGCGGTCCGAGGGGTAAAAAATAGGACTGGACGTGGGAACCAACATTTGGTATCCTTCCCTTCAATTATTCGATGAAGGGGTTTTTGGCTGATGACCACCGTTCAGTACGTCTTTGACCACATAGCCGCCCGTCTTGAGTCTCCGGAGTTTCAGCGCACTTATGCTCAAAAGCCCCAGGACTTTTCCCGGCAGCGCAAAGTCGGGTTGGTGAGCCTCATGAGTATCATTTTGAATCGATTAGTTCTCACGACGACCGTCGAATTGTCGAACTTTCTTCATCACCATCTTCCCGCCGTGACGTCGTATACGAAACAATCCTTTTCCGAAGCCCGACAAAAACTGGATCCACACGCCTTCGTCGATCTCAATGAGACCCTCGTCCGCCATTGGTATGCGGCCAACGATTATACCGTCATTGGGGGGAGGATTCCCGTGGCGATCGATGGGAGCACGTTAGAAATTCCGAATACGGCCAAACTCCGCGAGGTCTATGGTGAAACCGGAGGAAAACAGGCTCCGGGGCTGGCGCGCGCCCAAATGTCCCACGCCTACGATGTGGCAAATGGGATCTGTCTTAGTGCCGTGCTGGATCGGTATGACGCGTCGGAACGGGATCTTGCCTTGCGGAACATGCAGGCCGTTTACGGCCTGGTTCCTCAGTCGCTACCGATCTTATGGCTCTTCGACCGCGGCTATCCGGGATTAGCCTTTTGCACGCAGATCGAGCGGATGGGAGCCCAGTTCTTTATGCGGGTCAAGGAGAGTTTTTACCTTGAAGAGTTTGCGCAGGTGGCCAAGGACGGTTGGTTGACCCTCGTGGTTACCAAGCGCCGGGCTCAAAAATTGGCCCGCGGGCACGGTCCTGCGTCTCCGCGTGATCAAGATCACTTTGGCCAATGGGAACCAGGAAATTTTGATTACCAATGTGCCGGCCACATTGCTGCCCTATAAGCAAGCCGAAGCGGTGTACCATTTGCGCTGGGGCGTCGAAACACACTACGATATTCTGAAAAACGACTGGGAACTGGAGAATTTCTCGGGTATTCGGCCCGAAGTTATTGCCCAAGAGCACCAGGCCACCGTCGTGATCAGTAACATGGCTGCACTGATCGAACACGAAGCCCAGATGCGATGGGAGGAACGTCGCGCCCGGGGCGAAGTGCGCCGCAAACATGCGAACTATAAAATCAACACGAGTGTTGCCGTGGGCTTATGAAAAGACCGCTGGATCAAAATCGTGTTGGACCCCGATCCTGACCGTCGAACTCAGGCGTATTGGCACCTCGTGGAATCCATGCAGGCCAATGTGGTGCCGATCATTCCCGATCGATCGTATCCTCGTAAACCGAAACCGGGAGGCAATAAGTATTCCCCGAAAAAACGCCGAAGCGTTTAGAACCAGCCAAACCATCATAGATCCTACCATCCCCCAGCGAGTGCTGATGGAGGTTTCTCGCATCGCTATGCGATGCGAGGGCGAAGCGTGCGCGCGTTCACCCTAAAGTAAGGGGTTACGATGCAAATGTGCGTCGCTCTGTATCGATCGCCCACAAATTCATCGAATCTCACCAGCACATGGAATCCACCCCATGCCCACGCCCAATATTCACTGACTATTCCTTATTATATGGCGACTCCTAACCTGACACCATTGGGATGAAGCCGGTCGAGACCGACGGATTCCGGTCGAGATCTGTGTTTGGTCAATCGCACATCCCCAATTTGGTCAAAACTTCTCACCCCCCCTGGGGAATTTTTCGAGATATGCATCCTCAGGTCAGTCAGGTAGCAGGAAACGCGCCGCACTTCTCGCCGTTTTCTGGCGCATTACGGCCTTGTCGGGTGTAGTCCCCAATCATCAATGTCACTCTACGTCCTTCATTGGTAGGGTCCCACCTGACTCATCTGGGGATGCAGGGTTCGAGAAGAGTTTTGCCATCGGAAACTTGCCGAGGGGTCACTGAGTGACCTCGGTGGTGAGGGCACGGGAGCGTGTCCTCACCACTAGTGGCAGGGATGACAAAACCCGTGAGCGCCAACAACACCTCGTACGCCACACTGCGATTCAACCCGCGCCGGCGAGCTATCACTTAGAGCGATTAGTCGCGGGAGGCCTGCTTATCGTGATTCCCCAGGGGCGCCACTGATACTACCGTCGGACGTCCCCCGCTGCCGCGGACCTGCTCGAACACTTGGCTACCGCGTTACGACCAGCCCCGGTACGCTCGTTGCGAGGCACGAGTCAACGTGATGATTTCCACTATGGACGCACGTGCTATTCGCACCTCGCAGGACGAGTGGATGTGGCCTAGTGGCAATCGTAGGTCGACGGTGGGCAAGTGCGTGTGATCGACCAAGGATTTACCGTTACCGAACGAGGGGAGCGCGCATTGAGCCTCGTGGGCATCGAGGTGACCGTCGGGACATTCATCCTCCAGAATGCCATCGACTGGACTGAGTGGGTGCCGCATTTTCCGGAACGTTGGCAAAAACGGCGTCAGAACGCTTGTTTACCGCGGGATGGATTGAGCGCGATCCCATGCCGCTGTCGATTCACGTGACGGATCCGGGCTATGCGGGACTCGCGGAATGCGGCATCCACATCCCCGGTGATTCTGCTGTCTCGTCATGATCATCATGCTCTATCGGCCTATTCCATAGACAAAGGTCGAATGGTTTATCTACCGGGTTTCTGTCTAACGCCCTTATTCCGGTTTTTGGTTCCAATGCCACACAAACTCCGATTACAACTCCAAAACCATCAATCTTTAATGCCGACTATAAAGGAGGAATTTATTGACGTTACATCGAACCTATAGTACACCAGCATTTCTTGGGATTCCATGAATCCGTATTCCGTATTCTCAGGCGGAATGTGGTTAGGAGGGAGTTGTGTCTATGTCTATCCCTTTATGGGATGCTCAAGGGATTATTCCTCCGGTTAATCCGACGGCTCCACGCATATACCGCGGTCGCCCTACCAGGTGTCTTTAACTGATTTTGTTTCGCGATTTGGGCTATCTCCTCAACGGCTAAAAATCTTAAATGGCTTCTTGGATTATCGTGCTCAACTACACGATGTCGGGTTAACTAACGGATTTCAATGGTTGGATGGAAGCTTCCTGGAAAACGTTGAGTTTATACATAGTCGCCCACCAAATGACGTCGATGTGGTTACTTTTTATCACCGGCCTCAAGGGCAAAGTCAACTTGACGTACAGAAAAGAAATCCCGCTCTTTTCCCAAACGGTAAGGACACTCACGACATCCTTAAGGCGACTTACCGAGTTGACGCATATTTATCTGATCTTGATACTCCTGCTGATGTTCTCGTTCAGCAAAGCGTTTATTGGTATAGTGTGTGGTCACATCGACGAGACTACTTATGGAAAGGGTACGTTCAAGTCGATTTGTCGCCCGTTGATGACGTATCCGCAAGAGCGCTGGTAAATACCTTAACTGCACAGGGAGGTCAACCATGACTTATCAGGAATATCAGTCGCTTCTTGCTGAACAGCAGACAGCCCAGCAAATTCTCGAGCGCATTCCTGCCGAGAATGTATTGGATCGGGGTAGTTTTCTCACGCGATTAGAAGAGATCAAAACAATTCTCGCCAAAGAGCTGACTCCTGACATGTCACCCGCCCGCGTTCGCTTAACATTCAAAGGTAAACCTGTCATCGGTTCGCATGGTATATTAGCCGAATTTGGCACCAAGGCCACAAAAGCCTTTGTCGATACGATTGCTACCATGGTTGCCGCGTTCAATGGGTCTTTGTCCATGACGGGTCCCATCCCCAACCGAGAGCAGCATCCGTTGCTGATCACCGGAACCGCTATGGGTTCTTTCGGTTTCGAGTTGGAGGAATATCAGGCGACTCGGCAACTGTTCGATGATCTCAATCCTGTGAAACAGGCGCTAGAACAGACTCGACTTCTACTCCAAAGCACCCTCGGAAGCGATGATGACGAACTGACCGAAGCGGTAGCCGCGATCGATCAACGAGCCCTAACCAAAATACGGGAGTTTTTTGAACTTTTAATTGCCAATGAGGCCGTCTGTGTCATGGGTTATCGGGAACACACGGTCGAGTTTCACGATATGGATGAAGTGCGCCACAGCCTTGATCGCATCAGCCAGGACAACGTACAAGAAACCACGCGTGAATTTGACGGGGCGTTCTTGGGCGTCCTGCCGCGCCGACGCACCTTTGAATTCGCGGTTTCAGGCACAGAACCTGAGACGGTCATTACCGGAAAAATCGGCCCGTCCATATCTGATGGAGATGAGTTGAACAATTATCTTCACAAATATATGCGTATCAAGGTTTTGGAAACGCGAGTGGGTCGAGGACGTCCTCGCTTTGTGTTAGATGAATCGCCTCAACTGCGATCCAGCCCATAAGAGGCATCGCTTGGTCACGTTTCAGACGGTGGCCCCTTAATTGAGTGCTTCGTTATCCCGGTTTGATATGATCGTTTTCATGCAACTGGCTGCGTGGGCCGTGATGCCGTTGATCGTTATCTCTCTCGACTCTCGCGATGATCAAGGGTTATTATCGCGCACCGTGTGGGCAGAAGTCCTCAGGAATGTCGGTCTCTCTGGTACAGTCGTCTTATGTCGACCTCGCTATGCCTTATTCGCCTGGACGAGCGAGAGTCGGTAACTCTCACCGGAGTATTCGGCTCCCGGCGGGGCTGGGGAAGAAATTTTCCGGACGCAAGCATTGGGTTGTCATCTCCTGCAGCGGCCTTGCAGGACCAACGCCACGGAATGCGTCCCAAGTTCCGCGGTATCTGTGAGAAGATTTCTCGGCGTTATCTAGAAATAACTCTATGTCGGCTAAACTCTGAACGAACTCGGCGTGTTAAAACAATGAGTCGATTGAGGAGATCATTTCGATGACACCAATCATTCGTATTCTGTTATTGCTATGTTTATTTGACAAAAAGTTACTAAATTTGCCTGTCCGTAGATTGCTTGATATGATGACCGAAATCGATTGTGCCCAAGGGAGATCCCTGGGAGCCTATCCATGGATTAGAGTTTTGCCCACATTGTCTATAACCTAGACGGGTATTAGGGGCCACCGACTCACGGGGTGACCTCTGGTGGGGATGGTCATTGGTCATTGGTCATTGGTCATTGGTCATTGATCATTGATGGCCCCGCTCCTAGGCGGTCAAACGCGGGGTTCTATAAGGAGGGAAAAACCGAGGAGAGCGTTGAAGGGTTATCGGGCCCCGCTCTCCTCAAAAAACCACATAATTATGATAATACTTTATGCGCGAGACGCTACGGACGGTCCCCATATTTTTTGTTCGGAGTCTGGAACCGTGGCCGCTCTGTGCCCTCACTGTGACTCACTGCTCCTCGCGTAGCGGCGGCGCTTACGCATTTGACGTCGGCCATCCGGGGAGATGGACGATTTACTAGTTGCAGACGCACCCCGCTAAGGCAGCCGAACCATATCAGCCCCCCAGAATCCTGTCCATTGATTGGAGTCTTGCCGTCTCCTACACAACATCCAGGGCAAGATTTGCTAAAAATACGTATATGTTGCGTTTATCCGAAAGGGAAATGGAATTAATGAACCGATTCGTAGTGCCCGACCGCGCATTATCGGATATACTAGAATTGGAGGAAGTCCGTATGAACGAAAGCATTCTACCCGCTGGAGTTG
>DAHXNH010000320.1 GCA_027365485.1 Clostridiales bacterium | reverse complement strand
GAGTGCATGGGGCCAGGCCCACTGTTCCCAGACGGCAAAAGGGTGATCTGGGAACAGGCGAACTGGATAAAGAGCGGAAAAGTCCTTAACAATCTCCGGTTCCGCGGACCCGTCCCCATATAGCACCACGTCGTAGGATCGCGGAAGATCAGCTAGCGCGCGATAAACCTGATAAACATATTCGCCGACTCCCCGCCGGGGAGCTCTCAATCCATAGCGGGCATCCACCGCAATCAAAGGGCGCGTCATCTATCCAACCTGCCAGGAATGGGGCACCGCAAACAAGCCCGGGGTTTTTTCCATCGACTGCACTTCAAACGAAAGCATAGGTTGCCACATTTGGAGTCGCCGTCCTTCTTCGTTCAAAAGTGACACATCTATCTCATAGCGACCACTCGTCAGCCATAGTTCGGGAATATTCAGCGAAACGGCGTGCGTCCCCAAAGGAAACGATATCGGCTGAAGATCGCGCATGGTCGACATGTTCAGTACCTCAAGACCATCTGGCCGCCGAACCACACACTCGAGATGACCTTTCCAGAGTGATCCGCTTAAATTCTGCCATCGGCTAGTCACAGTCAAACGAGAGCCTGAAGCCACTCGTTCCTGGACCCGACCATCCACCATCACCTCAGCCTTCACTAATTCCAGAAACAAATTATCGGCACCCGAACCGGGCTCATGCATGCCTTCTGGAGCCGCGCTTTGTCCGAGGATATCCTCGCGGTACGCTCTGACGACGTCGCGCGGAATACCGGACGATCGCATAACTCCTTTATCGACCCACACTGCGTGATTCATTAATCGTTCGATGCTGTCCAACCCGTGGGACACCAACAAGATACTAACGCCTTCACGTTTCATTCGAAAAATGCGGTCCATGCATTTTTGCTGAAATGCTTCATCGCCCACGGCCAAAACCTCATCCACAATGAAAATCTCAGGATCGACCGAAATTGCCACTGCAAAACCGAGACGGGCGTGCATCCCGGAAGAGTAGTACTTGACGGGAGTATCCATAAATCCAGGGATTTCTGCGAAATCGATGATCTCATCCATCTTTTTCTCAATCTCTCTTCTCCGAATCCCCAAGATGGATGCGTTTAAAATCACATTTTCCCGACCAGTAAAGTCCGGATGAAACCCAGCTCCCAGTTCAATCAAACCTGATACCCTTCCGGTTACATCAATATTCCCCACCGTTGGCAACATAGTTCGACTCAATATCTTGAGTAACGTACTCTTACCCGATCCATTTTGGCCAATTATGCCTACGCTTTCCCCTTGTTCCATGACAAAAGAGATGTCCTGGAGCGCCCAAAAGGGACTCGTAGTCATACGACTACGCTTTCCAGGGACCATCTGCCACAAAAGTCCGGCTACGCTGTCTGCTCGGTCATGACGCAACTGGAACTGTTTCCAAACCCGATTAACAACGATCCGTCCCACGTCACATCACCTCGGAGAAGAGCGGTTCGACCCTTTTGAACAAAACCAAACCACCAACTAAAGCCAACGCCATCCAAGCAAGCCCAACCCACAGAAACATTGGTTCGGTCAGATGGCCCGTATAAATGACATCCCGTTCAGCTTGAATAATGGCTCCCATGGGATTAATCAACAGGATGTCCTTAACCTTCGGTGATTCGCTGGTAACAGTGTACATTACCGGTGCGAAATAGATCCAAATCATAATCACGAGACCAATAAGTTGTGTCATGTCACGATAGAGCACGTTGAGTGCGGCCAGAATATATCCAATTCCAAACGTGAATCCGAGTTGCATTAGGAGTAACGGGACCAACCAAAAACTAGTCCAATGAATCGGAACATGATAGATCAAGATGAACGCCAAGAGGATTACCACTGAAAAGAGGAAGTCAATCAAACGCGCAAGAATTGCCGCTGTAGGGAGCACCACTCGCGGAAAATAAAGCTTGGCTAAAAGCGAGGCGTTGCCACTCACACTCACAGTCGCCGACATCAGCCCGTTAGCGAACAAATTCCAAAAAGTAATCCCCGTAATTAAATAAACCGGGTACGGAATCGCCCCCGAAGAGGCATGGAAGATTACCCCAAATACAAACCCATAAATGGACGCAATCACCAGCGGGTTAATCAACGCCCAATAAAGCCCCAAGAGCGACCGCTTGTAGCGTGTCTCAACATCACGAACTGCCAGATTCTTCGTGAGTTCAAGCCATCGCGACAGGTCACGATACCTCGTAACAAGGCTGGCGGACAACTTTCCATGAACGCGGTCGATGGCCAGATTAACCATGAGTCCTGATTACCCCCTTTGTGATGGAATGGATGATATCAACAGCAATAACATCGTCATATTGGTAGACGACCTTTTGCGTCTTTACCAAGTATTTCGTCCAAGCGGATACCTGGCTGACCGACGTATTACCGGTGGTAAACTCCGAATCTAAGACCACATAGGACCCCACTTTCACAGGGATAGAACCCAGTTGATTGGTATCTAAGAGTTGATCACGGTTCGAAAAATGGGGCATGATGAAGTTTTGCGCCACCACTGGTACCCGCTTCGGCACCAAGGCCTCAGCCGCCGCCAGTTCTACCGAATTGCTAGGTGCGCTGTGCCAAGTGGTTTCGTGCACGTGATACATCGTCACCAATAAAAAGATCACGGGAATCACACTTCGCCAGCGATAGCGCCATCCGGTCTTCCATTCCACACGTTGCATAATGGCCAAGAGCGCTATGAAGACAGCGGGAATAGCCAATACACTATATTGATC
>DAHXNH010000308.1 GCA_027365485.1 Clostridiales bacterium | reverse complement strand
GCGACCCCTGTGGCCGCGAAGACTTTTGGGGTTGGGCGGTGGTGGATTAAAGATATCATCGGTCGACGGGGGCGGATGACTATTTTGACTCGTTTGGTTCACTTGGCGTTCCAACTCCGCCAGGGCTACGAAGGTGTCCTGCAGGGCCAACACGGCTTCGGTGGTGGATTCGGGCTCGGTGGCAAATAAGGTCAACAATTCGTTCCGAGTGCGCAGGGGCCATTCCATCAGTCGGGCCATCCTTTCATGATCTTGGGGACAGGATACCTCCAATCGCAAAAATACCAGAGTTATTTTTTTGAACCACTACCCGCACGTGACCCTCTGAGTAGTTACCTTGCCCTTCTGATGGAAACCAGGAAGAGAAAGCTGCACTACGTGGAGTGAAGCGACCTGTTTCAGCCCTGCCGACGACATTGATATCCACTAAATCACTCGAACTGACGAATGGTTTGGGATCCGTTATACTAACTGCAAGCTTCCGATTCTTGAGTGCGTTAACGGGCAGGAGAGTGCCTTAACAAACGTCGAAATATAAACGAAAGGTTGGGCTATTTTAGCTCGCTATGGGCACGTTACGACCGAATATCCCATGTGATTTTATTGTTCCGACTCCCTATCATCGGCCTTAACAAAACGGTCGAGTCTTGATCAAGCTGTTTTGAAGCTTGGACCATTTCGTTAGGACGTTGGCTACAGAAACGTCGTACACCATAAGATGACCGCTTCAAAAGTGTAACCGGCAGCGTGGATATGGCGTTATACAAGCGACGACTATCTCAATGATGGTAAATCTCACTTCAGAATGACACGATTTCAGCCGATTAACCAGACCCAAGAAACTTCTGCGCTGAGGACTGGTGCCCAGTGAGAAAGGAAGCGGCACGAGCCCTCGATCCACGCGATGGGTCAGGGACAGTGCCCCGCACGAATCATGACCGTATTGTTTCGCGAGTCTTTAGGCAAAGACGGCAACAGTCCGCGAGGAGGACATCCGATGCGATATCCAGGAAATAATTTGATCCCACGTCCGCTGACCATCCGCCTGGCAGTGCTGGTGGCTACGCTGCTGCTCATCGTACCCGCATCCACGGACGCGGCCCCGTCGATAGGTCTCTCGTTACAACAGCCGAACGGCGCAGCCCCCTTGCCGCCCGTGATCACCATGGTCAACGCCACCAGCGGATGGGCGTTTAATGGGACCCACTTTCTCCATACCACCGATGGCGGGCGACAATGGACGAACGTGACTCCGGCAGGGATGACGGTGCACCTGGACCGGAGTAGCAATTCTGCCCGCAATACCGTGTGGGATTTTCAGTCCGCTCAATCGGCCTGGATAGCGGAAGCTATCAATCGGTCAGGCACGGTGCGCCTCAGCCATACCGTTGATGGAGGTCAGCGCTGGAGCCAACACACGCTCCAATTCCCGGGGATCTCGCAATTTGGCGCTGTCTCGACGCTCGGTTTTGTCAATGCCCGCCAGGGATGGTTGGAATGGGGCATGACCGATCTCTGGACCACCGAAAACGGCGGAGTGTCATGGCAGCCCGCAGTCATTACCAAAGTCCGCGGGCTGCCTCCCGGGGGCGGAGGAGTGGTGATCTTTATCACTGCGCGAACGGGGTGGATGCTTTGGTCAGCGGGAGGGAACCCAGGTCCCCAGTTTTTTCTCAAGCGTACGACCAATGGCGCGCATTCGTGGCATCAAGTGCCCCTCCCGTTCATCCGTGGTCTGATGGCGTACGGGTTCCCCACCTTTACCGGCTCGGCGGGGTTGTTAGCGGTTACCCGCGAGTTTGGGGGTCTGGTGGTCTTGCGTACTCACAATGATGGAACTCGATGGACAGGAGTGTCACCGACCATCTCCAATCGAGCTACGAGCAAAGACTCCTGGGGCATCAAGACGGTCGGCGGGACGATCGCCTGGGCGTTGGCCGAGGGGCGGTTATGGCGATCGACCAATAGTGGTCACAGCTGGCTGTACCGGAGCCAGGATCACTTCTTGGCCCAGGCTTCGGGTATGGATTTTCTTAATGCCCGGATCGGGTGGGTCTGGAAGGCCACGCCGACGGGGATCACCCAGGTCTGGATGACAACTTCTGGAGGAAGCCATTGGACTTCGTGGCAGCCAGTCATCCGTCCATAGTGCATAGCTTGCTAAGGAATCCCGATGTAGAAAACATCCGTCACGGGTCTTCTGCATCGGGATCACTCGTTAATTAGGAATGGGAGCATACTGTCCGAGAGCTGTGTGAAAATCGAGATCGGGGTTCCCCATATCCACATCTACGTCGTATGTCTGACCACTGCTGCTAGTCACCACCGCATCGCCAGCGTATTGCCACATGGTCGTTGACTGCCCTATCGGCACATCGGTCGTAGTGTACTGAGTATTCCACGTAGCTGGATACGACGGGGGTGGTGTCGTTCCAGGAGAATCAATGTAGCTGGACACTACGATGAAATTCGGTCGGATTCCGTATTGATTGACGCAATCGACGACGGAGTTCCAGACATTATTGTAATCTTGGGCACCGTATACCCCGGTCCATCCCTTCAGTCGATTTCCCGAGGTGTCCGTGATCCCGGTGCCCATTTCCTTCAGCCATCCGTACAAATAATCGGTGAATACCTTAGGCTGTTTTTGGCCAGGAGTTTCGCAGTCCAACGCGAAGGCGCAGTAATGCACTCCGTTAGCCGCAAAAAATGGAGTCGTGGCGTTTCCACCCAAGGCCTTCAGGACCGCCTGAAGATTGTTTTGGGCATCGGTTTGACCTTGACTAATAGTCCCACTGGTCGGAATGCCTTGTCCTGCAATCGGCAGCAAACGCAATTGCTTCGAGTTGAAAAAGGCGTTCTCTGCGCTACTATACCAAGTAATTCCCGTTGAAGTCGTCTTGCCATTATCATCTGGGGCATTGAAATAACGTCCCCAGCCATACGGGGAATGCCCCAGCCAGTTTCCAGCTTGGTTGTACAACGTTGCGTTGATAGCGACTCCGCTATCGGCATAGGGTGTTACTTCCATGTTAACCCTTCCCTTCCCAGTCAGATTGTTCCTCCTAATCGAGGACAAACTTCATGCTACGCGCTGAATCTAACCGCAATCTGCTCGGAATCTGACCGTCATCTCCAATTTTCGGTCAGAGCGTACTATAGAGCCCGTGCGGTAATTCGGACGATCGTATCGAAAGGACGGGCCTTCTTCCCTAGCGTTTTCCAATATTTCAAATCACTAGGTCACTAGGTAGCCCGCCAATACGGGGTCGATCCAATATGGGCAAAAGAACCTCTGGCATGTATGCGACAGGCTATGAAGAGGGTCTCGGCCGATGAAATTCATATCCGAGATTTCGACGGGTAATCAGCCAACAAGGGTGATGATGGTCTACCTCAACCAAGGTTCTGAGCATATAAATTTGTCGATAAAGATCCTCGCGGCCGCGGACCTGATTCGGCCATCCTACGGCTAACAGCCGCGATTCCGATAGCACTTGATTAGGATGCTGAACCAGTTCTGCAAAAATCCGAGCGGGACATGCCGAAAGGAACGTTTCCTGACCATCTCGTTCGATTCGATAATCATCGGGATCCCACACGATACCTGGAGCCACCTCGATCATTGGGTCTCACACCTCTTCTCAGCAAGCTAAACAAGCCTCCGTCTCTAGCGATTAGGTACGATCCATCTATTCAAGACTTCGTGGACTTGTCCGACGATGGTACGAAATATAACGATGTCAACACGGTCAAGGTTACAAATATCGGTAAAAAATCGCCAAGAGTCCCATGGGGTCGACGATCAAACGGAACCGCTTACGAGGGACCCCATAGCTTTAGCTATAGCGAGGATGTTCACTAAGCAACAATCGGCGTTCTTGGGGCTGTTTTAGAGGTGCATTTTCAATAGGGCACGAATAACCGTGCCCGTGCATGTCTTGAACTCTAATCTGAAGTTTATACTGCGCGGTTCTGATGTATTAACGGGGGCGTATATGCCGCAAGGAAATCGTTCTGAAATTACCCCGTTATGAGATTAACGGGCAGGAATGCGCAGCGTCCGTTGAACAGGACGAAGTCACTTGGTGATCGGAAGAGAGCCCTACTTTCGCGAACCCATCGATAAGAACCAGCCTGAAAGGAGTGCGGGGACATGGGCTACTTCGTGAAGAATCCTTCCACCCACTTTCCGGTATACGCGTCGAGAACAATGTTGTCATGGGTCACCATGACCTGCGGAGCAGGCGCGCTAGGATAATATCCTCCTACCGCTACATTGGCGGGTGCTGGCGCAGTAAAGGTAACAATCCAAACGGGGACATTTTGCACGATATTAGCCTTGCCGGGATAGCCCGTCGGCGGGATAGTACCTAAGTTGGTATAATTCGCGAGGACGCTGGTCGCCTGATAGCCCGTCGTGACATACTTTCGTGCCATGCTTACCGCTGTTTGCGATGAAATTGGGGATAGCGTCGATGTCGTGGTATTAAAGGGCTTCAAGATCAGCTGTTGGCTGGTGATTTCCACGCCTTCTGACGGAATGACTTGAGGCACATCGGTCACCTGCAGCAATACTGGCACCGCTGGCGCGGTCGTTCCGAACACTGAAGGGAATACGAACAACGCGCATCCTATTCCAATGCTGAGAAAGACGCTCATGCCAATCCACCAAAACCGAGTCTGAGTGCCTGTTCGACTAAACATTTCTCCCGATCCTTCCCAGCGTTATCCCTCCGTCGAGTATCGTGTATCCCAAATCTCAAATGCGTTGCCGATCGGCCACGATCCACTGCCGTATGGAGCAGTATTCTTCTCTTCGGCAGCGGTATTTTGCTGGTACCAGACGCCCGCTTGGAGGGAAGCGATATTGTAGTACTCGACCGGATGATCGAGATCCCCAGGCGTTTGATCCTGGAGATAGTGGGTTTCGCCGAACCACTGGTCTTGGTTGGCGATCCAATTCCAGCTTAACGATTCGTCCGCTTCCTCAATGTCGTTGATCAGGAATTCTGTTACGGCGCTACCGTTCGTGAATACCGCGTAACTGTCCCCAGTGCCGTATTCTGAGGCTGAGTTCATGGGATAAATTCGAATGGGCGGCTCTAGTTTGTCGGCATAACCCTATTCGTAAAAAGTATACACGGTACTGGTGCTCCACGCTCCCAATTTTACCCACCCCCCCTGCGTAAGTTCGTTGCTCTTGGTCGAATTATTCACCCTCGCTCATGCCCCGCTGAAGGAACCGGTTTCACCGGTACAAATCCTAGGATCGTCCTCATAAATATATGCTTCGGCTCCAGCATTGTTCGTTTTAACGGAAGTCCACGCGCCGTCATATCCTAAAGCCACACTACGGCATGTTGCTGCAAAAGCCAACCCACTCCCGAGGGCTACCACGACAAATATTAGCAATAACCAGGTGGACGAAAATATATTCACGGTCTGAAATAGGGTTCTATCCATCAACCACTCCCTATCACAGAGTCTAGGGACACTAGAGAAACAGCAATAGAACTATTGATTCCGACCAATCAGTAAATACGGAACGGCACATTTATTGTGGTTGGTTCAATCGTGAAAGTCAAACTAGTAAAACGATTAATATTGGGTTTAGTTCAGCAATATGTCATTTATTTTAAACCTATGATTTCCTAGCCATCCGCCTAATGTCAAGTGATTGCGTCTATTTTGTGCAAAACATGGGGACTTGGATTCCGAAGATAGAGGTCCTTTCGTGCAAACCGTGGTTTGAGGATCCCGGGGCAGAATCGGTCGGATCGCAGTCATCCGGCGAGAGGTCGATCGCCCCCTTGCTGCCTTAACGAGAGGGCGTATATGCCCCAAACTGTTGAGTCGCCAACGTACTGGTTGAAGCGTTAACGGGCCGGTATGCGCCTCTGTCGGCGTGAAAATATGTAGGTGGGCAAAAAGGATTTTTTGAGTGTATACGAAGTTTTTCTGGAGAAACAAAGCACCTCTCCGGATAAGTCAGGGACAGGGCTCAGACCTCAAAATCACTAGGGTTACAGACGGTGCACGGGCCGTAGCTGACTAAACTGACCGGATTTTTATCTCTTTCCTCCTCGGGCTACACCCAATCTGACGTATTCGGGAATGTCTGAAACAAAATGACGAGAGGATGAATCAGCAGAGATGAGCATGTCTCAAAGATTATCGTCTACGATAAAGATGGGACAACCGCATTTGTCCAAGCCGCGTCGAATGCCGTCAACGAGTTCGCCGTCTTGGATGCAGGTCTTGCCTCAAACGCTCCGATGTCGACCTCTGTGACTCCTGCCGCTAACGATAATTGTCATATGCCCGCAACCACCAATGTGACAGTCACGAAGGAGTTTACGGTGGCGAGGCGGTCGTATACCGGGTCGGTGGTGTGTTCCGAAACCACGCCACCAAATTTATTTGCAAGCGAACTTGCAATGCTGTCCGTTGACGTTCAATGGTGATGAAAATCCATTTTGGACAACTGAGCTACCGCAACCCTCCGAACCCGTCTCTTATGGGCTAGAGTATCTGCCGACTTATCGTTACTTTAACCACTCCCCCGCCAATTGGCCAGAGGGGTTAAAGTGGCGAATTATTTGCTCCGGGAGGTACCGAAGTGCAGGGCGCTGAGCCGAGTAATACCTTGTATGCCCCGTATTGAACCGGAAAGGTCCGCTATGAGAAACGGAGAGTACGCCTTTTTCGGGGGATCGTTGCCGCCCCATCCCCACTGGAAACATCAAAGGTTGTATTTGAGCGAGGACTGCATTGAAACGATGTGTCCCCTGGGGGATTGGCGTCTCAACGAGCCTGCCAAGATGGGGGCATTCGATTATTGGACCTACTCAATCCGGCGTGTACTTTTTGCCAGGCGAGGTCACGAACGACGGGTTTGATCGCGGCGATAGCTCAAGGGCAGCAGACCCGGATTTGTGGATCCTGTGTTCAACGCCCTCAACATACGGTACCCTCGTGGGTTTATGCGGATCCATTTCCTGCGGGGCCTCCATGGCAGCCAATTCTGAAGGCGAATCCTTCGGCTCAATCGCGGCTGCTGTGGACATTCGCGATCCCATTTGGCAGAAATATTTGATGAAGGTGGAAGTCTCGGATTCCGGCCCATTTGTCGATGGCAATGAACGGTATTGGAATAACCACCAAGAGGTGGAGAAGACATGCTCCTTGCCAGCCTCTTATCGCGAGTTGCGTCGCCTGACGGTACGCATCTGGGAACGCACGGCGGCATCGGATGATCCCTGAATCTAGGGCAGCAATCCTTTTAGAAGGGCATCATTTCGAGTACACGGTAGTCTGGTGGCGTCTCAAATCCCGCGTTCCGCACGATAGACCGCAATGTGAAGGTCTCTAGGGTCTCCATTCACCGGCTCGTCATCGAATCGTGGAGGTCTTCGAGGATTTTCCCGATCTGCGAAACCTCTGAGCTCATGACACCCGCCATTTTGGGCTCATTGGGATCCTATCCGGATGATACCCACAACCTAGTATTCATGCGGGTTTCCTCCGTTTTTTGTCGGCGCCAACTGGCGAAGATTACTGATGTTTTGGGAGTGCAAAACTCAAGATACTAAATTCGTACGGCGCACTGATCGTTACTCGGGATGTTCATCGCGCTGCCCCTAGGGACCTGGTGCAAAACGCAAAAAATTGCCCTTCGAGGATCGGAACCTTGCGGCTTTCAGAATCCTAAGATCCTGCTTTTGGGGACTTATGCACCAGCTCTCTAGGATCCAAAGCGGACGAATCATCCCAAGCACTCAAGTCAAGAGACAAGCGCCCCTTATCTCACCACCTGATCGGATTCGATCCAGTCGCCCACCCGGATAAGTAGACGATTGACGGTTGTCTGCCAATATTGCCAGCGCGGATCCCATCGGTTGACTAGACCCGAAGGGTCTAGTTCGTCCAAATCCACGTTGACTACGCCGCCGATACTAAGCGAAATGTGTCCGGGATGGACCGCTCGCGGCCAACTGAGTTCGATGCTGATGGGCCGCCGGCAATGGCGAATCACCCAACGTCCGGGTTCGGATTCGAGTCGACTATAGCGCCATCCCTCCGGCAAACGCCCGGCCGGGGCAGCGAGATGATGAGCAAAATCTCGGCAGGCCTGAACCAAAGCCTGGGCGTCTGAATGCCAATCAATCCACTGCGAGACCTCGTCCCAACTGCCATTTTGCACCGTTTCCGGAAACGGCAAAGCCGACAGTCCCAAAATGGGTAGACGGTGCGCTTGCACCCTTAGAAAATGATCATCGTCCTCTTCAGACACTGGGTCAAATCGTGCCTCAAGGCGAGGATGGGGCAGACCTGCTTTCAAAAGAGCAATGCGCGCTGACCAGTTCGGACCCCAGACGGGAAACTGCCACAATGCCTCTAGACTTAGACCCGCTAACGAACGCTGGCGAAAGTCTGGTCGAACCGCCAGCATGGGAGCGATGCGAAGAGACACCTCGTCGACCCGAGCGGGAAGACCGACGGAGGGAAATCCTACCAGACCCTCAGCGGGACTCCAGGATAGGTGCACGGGTCTCAACCCCAATCGGTCGACAAACTCAGACCACCGCTGGTCAAGCCACTGGCCATAATCCTCATCCGCACGCACTGTCCACTCTTTCCATCCTGAGCGAACGTGGCGCGCCACCGCATATCCCCACGAGTACCGCCACGCCTGCTGGGTTCGGCCATGATCGCGCCACGCGCGTTGTCTAAGATCCGGCCAGGCCTCCGGATGCCAAACCTCGGTGGCTTCGCGCCACAACCAACTGGCCTCAGCGGCCTTAATCCGAATCATTCGGTCAGGACTGTACTCCACCCAAGCTTCATTGCCGCAGGGGATTTTAAACGACTCGATCCTTCCCTGCGCAAAGATGCGAAGATACTTCCAAAGCGACGCCACCGAGGTCGAATCCATCCATCCGGTCAGATTGGCCACCCGCGCACCCGAGTCCTGCAACCAAGGGCTCAGCGGACTAAGTCCCTTCGCCCGGACCCATAGTTCGCTGTGGTCAGTCGACCGGCCGATGGACTGTAACCAATGCGCTGTCGCATCCCACTGATTCCAAAAATTCATGCCTGAGCGCGCCCCATAGGTGGACAACTTGGCAAGATATCGCACTGTTCACCCTCGCTTTGCCTTCTTCCTCTTCGTATTTTAACCGTTTTTGCAACTTCTGGTCGCTGGTTTGGGATGACTCCCCTACATCTGCCCCGCTCCTGGGCTTAACGGCTTAGGAGGGTACCTACATATTGCAGTATGGCGTTGCTGCACTCAGGACAGTAGCCGTTGTGACTCATCAGGCGATTGGCGACTTCGTTTAACTTTCGCAGTTGGTCTTCGTCGGGCGTCCTGGTCGAAGTGGTAATTTTGACCACGTTTTTTAGGTCGTCGAACAGCTTGGCTTCAATGGCTTCTTTTAAACTCTGATGCGATTGATAGCGAAACTTTTCCCCCCGCCGGGCCAGCGATGAGATACGAATCAAGATCTCTTCGCGAAACGCTCGTTTGGCGTTTTCGGAAATGCCTATGGGTTCTTCAATCGACCGCATTAAGTTTTCGTCCGGCTCCAAGTCCTCGTCGGTAATCGGGTCGACAAGCTTAGCCTCATTGATGTATGCCTCGATATTATCGAGGTAGTTGTTCATCAGCGCTTGCGCCGATTCCTCAAACGAATACACAAACGCCTTTTGCACCTCAGTCTTAGCCAACTCGTCAAATTCTTTCCGAGTATCGTAAATCAGATCCAGCAGGCGTTCTTTGCCTTCTTCTCCGATCCCCGTATGCTGCTCTAATCCATCTTTCAGCGTTCGCAGCGCATCGAGTGGATTAATGCAGCGCACCCCCGCCTTCACTAGGGCCGTCGACAGTCGGTTGATAATATAGCGCGGGGACAAGCCATCCATGCCTTCTCCGGCAAACTCTTCGCGCAATTCACGCACGTCTTTGCTGCTGTAGCCTTCGACCGTCTGACCATCATAAAGTTTCATTTTCTTGATGATCGACATGCCTTGCTTTTTCGAATCCTTCAGCCGTGATAAGACGGCAAACATACTCGCCACACGCAAGGTATGGGGGGCCAAGTGCACATTCTTCAATCCCGAATCCCCTATCAGCTTCTCGTAAATCCGCTGTTCGTCTTTGACCCGCAGGTTGTAGGGGACCCGAATCAAAATCATCCGGTCGCGGAGCGCCTCATTTTTTTTGTTTTCTACAAAGCGCTGATACTCGGCTTCATTGCTATGGGAAGCAATGACCTCGTCGGCGTAAATCATCGCAAAGCGACCGGTTTTGATGTTTTGCTCCTGCGATAAGGTTAAGAGTCCATAGAGAAATCGTTCATCGCTTTTCAACATTTCGATAAATTCCATCAGACCCCGATTGGCAATGTTCAACTCTCCATCAAACCGATAGGCACGAGGATCGGACTCACTGCCATACTCGCCGATCGTCGCCAAATCGATGCTGCCGGTAAGCTCCGAAATGTCCTGACTCTTAGGATCACTGGGGGAAAATGTTCCCACCCCAACGCGGTTTTTTTCTGAAAACAGCACCCGTTCGACCGCCACTTCATCGATTCTTCCTTGGTAAACATCCTGAAGCTGTTGTTGACACCAGGGGCACAGATCGCCCTCGATAAACAGTCCGGTCTCGCGAAAAATGTCTGCTCGGAGCGCTTTGGGGATCAGATGCAGCGGTTCTTCATGCATGGGACATCCTAGGAGCGCAAACACGCGACCCGACTCGGTGCGTGAATATTGCTCCAGGCCACGTTTCAACACTGCCACTAGGGTGGACTTGCCACCGCCGACCGGGCCCATCAGCAACAAGATGCGTTTTCGAATCTCCAGTCTTTGCGCAGAGGAATGAAAGTAATCGACTAATTGATCGATACAATGGGTGAGTCCGAAAAGCTCCTGCTCAAAGAACCGATAGCGAGTGCCGCCGTCTTCGTCTTGGTCGACTCCGGCGGCCATAATCATGGCATAGATCCTGGCATGCGCCAAGGCTGACCACTCTGGGTGCTCAGACACCATTTGGAAGTATTCGCGAAAGGTGCCAGTCCATCGGAATTCACTCTCTTTATCGTGATACTCTTGCAAGCGTGCCCACAAATCCATGACCAATCCCTCCTTTAAGCCCTCCAACTCTTCAGCGGTCTCACTGCCGCGCGGGCTCGCCGGCGACGCTATTCATCCCTTGCGTGGCAGCCCCGCTTGGGATTCACTGACTCCGCGCACCCGCTTTTGCTTCTTGGGAAAGTCCACCGTCTTTATAAAGTGGCTTTGGTCACCTCGTCCTGGTCACAACTGAGCCGGACTCGGCGCTCAGCCACCACGGTGTCCAAATGGACCGGTCGTCCCCACAGTCGATACACATGGCGAAGCGCCTCTTCCGCATAACGTATGTCTAAGGCGGAACCGTCATGATGATGACGAAGCAACAGTTCTCCGCGATGGTGAAAATCGCCGTCATCCACGCTGATTAAAGGAATGCCGCCGTGAATTAGGTCGTGGACCAATAGGTCGCGCACGGCCCTGCCATCGACTGTTTGAACAAAAATCTCTTGGTCTTCGCGTCCGGCCACAAATAGATGCATAGCTTGCACCAATTCGGGGCTCAAGTGATTGCGTAAAAACGAGGTGTCTTCTTCGACCTCTCTGGCCAAGAACAGAGCCTCATCTCCCCCTTTTTGCCAAATCGACTCAAAAATTCGGCTGCCCAGCGCGTACGGATTGACCTGAAATTCTTGCGGGGCAACCACAGAGGCATGCATTCGGGCGAAATCCACCCAGTCGTCATCCGCCAAAGAGATCTCGCGCATCAAGCGCAAGTGCCAATAGGTGGCCCAACCCTCATTCATGATTTTTGTCCGCAGTTGTGGCCACAAATAGCGCATCTCTTCCCGAACCATGCCGATAATGTCGCGCTGCCAGTCTTCCAGACCGTCACTGGCCGTCATCAAAAATCCCAACAGATCGAAGGTAGGATGGGGTAAAGGCCGACTTGGCGACGATTTAGATGGCGCTCTTGTCGCAGGCGACAGGTCCTCATATCCCGGCCGAATGGGTTTTTCCGGAGTCGTTTGTACGATCGCCACAGGGCGATCAACATGGCGGGCCGGTCGGTCCCAATCCACGTGTTCTTCGATAGCCAAGACGTTGTCCAGAAAATATTCGACAACGTTCTTGCCATACTGAAATTCGTATCGGCGAATGCGGTCAGCATGATGACCGACGACGTCGATCATGTTCTTGGGAGTATGAGAAAAGGCCTGGTTAGCCTGAAAGAAGTCCACATGGCCCATCACGTGGCACCGTATCAAGGTGTTTTCCAAACTCGAATTGCTGGCTAGTAAAAAGGCGTAGGCAGGATTCGTATTCACCACCATTTCATACAACTTGCCTAGACCGTAGTCGTATCGTGTTTTCAGCAGCTGATACTGCTTGCCAAAGGACCAGTGAGCCATCCGCCCAGGAATCAAGTAGGCAGCGTGTTCATAGAGCACGGACGCCGGAACTGGCTCGAAAATCACCGGACAGGGCTGAAGCCCGTGTGCCACGGCCAACTGCCAGATAGTATGATCGTCAGGATAGGTCTTAGCCATCCGTCGCGCCCTCTTCCTGTCTGGGGAAAAACGTTTTCAAGGCCAAATACAAATCCTGGCTTCGGGAAATCGTCACGATTTTGAATCGTGGATGAATCAGTTTGGAGAATTGGGACATGAGCGTGCTCGAGTATCCGCCTTCGCGAATTTCGGCATACCCCAACACATTGGCGACGGTTAAAATGCGTTGAATCGATTCCAGCGTGCGGCGATTGTCCGCATCGGACCAATTGTCACCATCAGAAAAATGAATTGGATAAATGTTCCAATATGCGTGAGGATAGCGTTCACCGAGGACTTCTTCACAGAGTTCATAGACAGAGGAGACTTTCGTGCCTCCACTCTCTCCGAGTTCAAAAAATTCTTGTTCGCTGACCTCACGAGCTTGCGTGTGATGCACTAAAAAGACGACCTCCACCTGTTGGTACTGGCTTTTCAAAAACCCTAGCATCCAAAAGGCAAATAGGCGCGCCATCTTTTTTTTGAAGTCGCCCATCGAACCAGAAATGTCGCGCATGGCCACCACCACCGCATTTTGTTCGGGCACCTCTTCTGGAACCCAGGTTTTAAAGCGAAGATCTTGGGGCATCCACCTCCCCAACCCTGGGTGTCCCTCTCGTGCATGCCGCAAAATGTTTGCGCGAAGAGATCGCCGTTTGTCTAAATTTCCCATCAGGCCGCGTCGGGCAATGTCTTTAAAGATCCACTCGGGCTGAACCACCCGGGCTATTGGCTTGTTTTCCAAATAGGGCAGGCCTAATTCCCGAAACAACATCTCCTCGACGTCTTCGAACGTAAGCTCGGTTTCAACGTAATCGACTCCGGGAATTTCACTGGCACGCTCCCCCTGGTCTGAAGCCCGAGCATTTTCGGGTAGGCGGCCCAGCCGGTCCCCCACCCGGGGGACCGCTTGACTCTGACCTACCCGTTGGCTCGGCCAAGGATCGAATCGAAACTTGAATTGTTGCAGACTACGGATCGGAACTTTTATCGTCTGGCCTCTTTGCGATCGGATAATGTTCTCCTCGGTGATTAAGTCCCCCAGTTGGCGGCTGAGCGCCTCTTTCACCTTGGCTTGATGGCGTCGTTGATCGAATGGCCCCTTTTGTTGCAGAGACCAGTCCGGTACGAATGGCAACACGGTGGTCACCTCCCAGCGAAGGTAATACCAACCTATGCAACTCGACGACGATTCTTGCCTCCGCCCTGACTTGGCACACGCGGGCACCTCGGGCGATTGGCAAGCGAAAAGCGATGATTACGATGCCATAGGGGACCCTTTCTTCGGACTCTGTCGCGCCCTTGGGTTCGACTATCCTTTGGCCAAGAGCGCCACCAACAACCCGGCTATCAAAAAAATCCAGAGATATGCCAGGTATTGGGTCAACTGGCCGGACTGGATTTTCCTGAGACTTCCCGCCACCCAGGCGCCAGCGCTTAAAATAGGTCGGTAAAACGTTTCTTCCACGCGATAGACGATGGTATGGCGATAAAATCTCGAGCCTTCGGTGTCGTGTCGATCGCGCTTCAGACCGTAAAATCGCTGAAAGGCCAGACGCAAGGGATGGACAAAGCCTTCCGCGGTATAGCTGGTACGCGCTGAAAACGGTTCTGCGCCCCCGGTCCACGGCACCACGTAACGCACCCGGGTACGCCTTCGCGCCCAACGCCGAAATAGCGCGACAGCGCCTCCTAGCAGCACTCCCATCAATAACAGGACATACGGATCGCCGACTAAGAAGGCCTGGGGATAAAAGACCGTCCCCTGCGCTCCCGGCGCCGGGACCAAATTAATTCCCAGTTTGGACAAGCCGAGAGCACTGTTGATGTTGACGAACGAAGTCGCAATCACCGTCTTTGGGGTTGATAAGAACGAAGCCAAGACCCGGTTGGCCCAGGGTAAAAACCACACCACCCCCGGCCCGCCCAAGATCGGCAGTACCCAGGGAAGCGCCAAGCCCATGCGCATCCAAACACCGGGGTCTCCCGTCAAGGGTTGCCGGTCCCTTTGGTGCAACCGGCCTAAAAAAATGAAGGCGAACCAACGAAGGTACAAGGTGGCCCCGAGCGCGATCGTCAAGGCTAAAATCGCGCCGGCGACTAGAAGCGCCAGGTGCACCGGTTCCTGGGCTCTACCCACCCCCAACGGTTTAATGATCGCCTCCAGCAACAACCACTCGCCGACGAATCCCCCCAAAGGAGGAATCCCCGCCAAAGCCAGCACTCCCCCCAGGGTAAACAGCGAAAGCCAGGGATCCTTGTGCACCAGCCCTCCCAATCGATCCAAAGTATGGCCGAACCGCTCGCTATAATCCGTGGCCGAAAACAGCACAAACTTGGCGCCCGCATGCACCACTAATAAAATGACCGCGGCATCCAGGGCCATGGTGGCGGCCACGTTGTGCGGACTCACGATCGACTCCAGCGTCCATAAGCCCAGGGCGGAAAAGACTAGACCCAACACCTCTAAGGTCGAATACGCCAAAATTTGCTTGACGTGACGCGATAAGATGCCATAGAGGGCCGAAGTGATTGCACCCAATACGCCGAGCAGCAAGACAATGATGGCCCAGACAAGGCCTGCGTGGATCACCTGATCGACCGCTAGGATCCCGCTGATCGCCAAGGCGGTCAACAGCCCGGAGAAAATCCCCGCAATCACTCCTGGAGCCTGCGGTTCCGCCATGGGCATCCAAATGAGTACGGGAAACAAACCCGCTTTTACCCCAAAAGCGAGCAACACCAGCAACATAATTGTCGTTTTAGCCGCCGCACTTAAATGAGAGACCTGTACAGCCATCTGAGAAAACCCGTCGTTGAGCCCTATCCCGTGTCCTCCCAGCAACCAGACTAAGGCCATCAACAAGGCCATGCCCCCTAATTCAGACAAGGCCAAAAGCGCCCAGCCCGCGTTCCATACGATCCGTGATCGCCGAGTGGTGACAATGCCAAGATAGCTCACGGCCGAAATGAACTCCCAGCTCAACAGCAGCAAGAGGCCATCTCCACTCCAAAGATAAATCCCAATCCCGGCTTGGAGGGGCAATAACGCATACAAAATGCGTCGCTGGCGAGGATCGGAGAGGGTAATCAAGACTGTCATTAAAAATAGCAGGGCCGCCACGGCCGACCATAACGAACCCAAGGGCACACTGCGCAACACCAATTCGGGCCACGGTGGCGGAAGGTGAATGAGCCCAGGCCGAGCAGACAAGGCTAATGTTCTCGCCATCAAGGCCAAAGCCAAGGCCCCCCCGGCCATCCATACCGCCAGCCAAATTCTCGATCCTTTCGAGCTCCGCCAATCGATCAGGCCCGCCCCGATCAGCGCTACCAAAAGATAGAACAGCCAACCCACACACCAGGCTACACTGGTCATCAGTCTCGGTCTCCTTCGCCGACCGCTCTCGGCGCTTCGCCGTCCAGGGCGGTCAATAATCCACGCAAAATATCTGGAGGCGCGGGCGGACACCCCTGCACCGATACGCTGACGGCAACCACGCCGTCTAACGATCCCAGCACCCCTGGCGCGTCTTTAAACCATCCCCCGGAAATGGCACAATCGCCCAGGGCTAAAACCCGCTTGGGCGTGCCCATCTGGGCGTACGCCTGTTTGATGACCGCCACCATCGGTTCGGTAATGACCCCGGTGACCACCAACAAATCCGCGTGTTTAGGGACTGGGGTATAGCTGAAACCATAGCGGGTAAAGTCATAGGTGGGACTAACCAATAAGGACAGTTCCGACTCACAGCCATTACACGAACCGGCGTCGACCTGGCGGATGGCACACGAGCGTTGGATGCTAGATCGGCCCATCGCCTGAGTCTCAATCCGTGCTACACTCCCACTCTGGGCAAACCGCCGAACTTCTCGGTCCGGTTCGGTTGGATACCCCGTGGTCAAGGGTTTAGATAATAAATTCTTTACCCAGTGCCAGTAATACATCGATCCCATCTCCCCCGCTTCATCAACCATCCCAGCCCGCTACCGATAAATTGAAGCTGGCATCAATGATCGGAAAGTCTTGCAAAATGTTTTGATGCGCCACCGCTGGCGCTACGACATACCAGTTTCTTTGCGATGGGGTAGCAATCCCAAGATGATTCAGCTTGCCGTCTTCGGCTAACTCGACGCGGTAAGCCATCAAACCGCGTGGCGCCTCGATCCAGGCATGACCGGTGCGCCGTTCCGACACCCGCAACTCCGAAAGCGTCGCCTCGGACTCGGCCCCCCCGCTCAGCCGTTCAGGCCATTTCAAGATTTCAAGCACCATGGCGAAGCTTTGGGCTAATTCCTCAGCTTTGACTACATAGCGGGCAAAAGCGTCTCCCTCCGACAAGGCCGGTGGATGGAACTCCAATTGATCATAAGCTAGATATGGATGCGCGCTCCGTCCATCCATTGGCCGGCCTGCGGACCGGCCAATCGGTCCTACCGGACGCACAAACTCCCGCGTTTTGGCGGGAATGATCCCGGCTCCATGGAGACGATCCAAAAAGGACGGGGTACGATCTAATCCCTGACGCACCGATTGCACTTGGTTGAATCCTAAGCCGAGTGTACGCCGAGCCTTCGCATACTCTTCCGACTCCGCAAGTCGCTGACTAGGCGCCCTAACCCCGCCGGGAACAATCACGCCACGCAAATATCGATGACCAAAGAGGTCGAAGTTGACGCCGAGGACCAACTCTTTGACCGCTAGATACTCCATCTGGGGCACCGGCAACCCGGTGGAGGCGGCTAGGGATGCCAGGTCGCCAGCATGACTAGCCATGCGTTCCAATTCCGCGACCAAGGTGCGGATCCAAGTCGCCTGAGGTGCGACCGACCACCCGAATGCATCTTCGACCGCCAGGCTAAAGGCCAAGGCGTGGGCCACCGTGGAAGTGGTCGTCATCCGCTCCACCAGGGCCAACGCGTCTGACCAGGAACGGCCTCGGCAGAGCTGGCGAATATGGCGGCGTTTAAACCCATTTTCCACGGTTAAACGCACGATGTCCTCGCCCATGACCTGCAAGCGGTAAAAGACCGATTCCGACACATCCCCCCGCACCGGCCCTAAGGGATACGTGAAAATCCCTTTGCCCAGCACCGAGCGGTCGCGGTACGGGTGATCCCACCCGAGCCACGGCAGGTCTTCTACGGCCAGCGACAAAGACCAGATGGCTTCACCCAGGCCCGAGTCTTGGGGAAGAGGGATCGTAAACGAGTCAACCGGAGTCAGCAGCAATTCCTGGTGGCTCCCGCCCGCCGGATGAAACATTAGGGTGCTGAGACCGTCTTTTCTGCCATCGACCAAGATCGTCTCCCAGCCCTGCTCCCGTGCCTTCACCCATGCATCCATCCATGACGTTAACGCATCAAACGTTTGCTCATCCGCTCGGCCCACCACACCCATCTTTGGTCATCCTCTCCCTATCAAGTCCGCATCAGAAACTGTGAAAAAACGCCTCACGCACGACGGCGTGCCACAAATGAGGCGCCACCAGGGGGGCACCGATGCCCCCGCCAATCACCAGGACGGCCAACACGACACTCGGTACCAGCAAGGACCATGGTTCGTCTATTCGATCTAAAACCTCTTCTCGGTCGACCGGACCCGGTCGGAACAACCAGGAAGGCATGCGCCGAGCAATACCGATAAAAATCGCCACCAGCAAGGCTACGGCAATGACCGTAAAAATTCGGTATTGGGGTACCGCGAAGCCTCCGGCAACAATCAGCCACTCACTCCAAAACGGGGCCAACGGGGGCAGCCCCACAATTCCAGCGGCCCCTAAAGCCAAGAGGCCTCCCGTCCAAGGCGTGCGCGCTAAAAGATCCCGTGCTCCATGGGCGCTGTCGGAGGTATGATAAAGAATCCGCACAATCCCTGCATTTTGAAAGAGCAAGGTCTTACTAACCGCATGGGTCCATATGTGCAGCATCGCGCCGATGAGCGCCAAACCGCCAAATCCCATACCCAGGGTGATAAGTCCAATGTGCTCAATGCTAGAGTACGCCCAAAGGCGTTTCAAGTCCGTTTGAAAGGCGACAAAGCCCGCCGCTATCAACAGCGATAACAAGCCCAGCACAATCATCCCATCGTGAAGAAATACCGGGGGCACGGTGGACGATACCATCTGAAAGGAGCGGTAAATCAAAAGCGCTGCGCTCGCTAGTTTAAGCGCGGACAGCAACGAAGAAATCGGTGCCGGCGCTTCGCTGTGAGCGTCTGGAAGCCAGGTGTGAAAGGGAGCGAGGCCCGCTTTAGTACCGTAACCAACCAAAATCATGTAGGCCCCTGCCAGCGCCCAACGGGTATTGACAGCCAGAGGGTAGCGCAGCGCGGGGTGAAAACTCCATACCCCGAGCGAGTGTCCAGACGCGCTGACGGCAACGACCGTCCCGATGAGGGCCAAAAGCCCTCCAGCTTCGGTCACGATCAAAAATCTCCAGGCCGCCTCCAACGACCGCCCATCGGCCTCGATCCCGACTAACACCACCGAGGACAGGGTGACGATCTCCATATCGACCCACAAGAAGAGAAAACTCGTCCACAGCGACACGGCAGCCAGCGAGGCCACGAACAGCAAAAGCAAGGCAAAATAGGCTTTGACCCGCGAGGGCGGCCATCGGTGTTGGCGAGCTTCCCGCTCAATATAGGGATCCGAGTACCAAACCACAATGATGGCAATCACCGCGATGATTCGAAAGAACCAAGAGGCTAAAGCATCCGGAGCGTGCCAAGCTCCCGCCCATTGACTAATCAACGCCGCCAGGAGAAACACCAGAGCTAGGCGCACCCCCATCTTCAGAAAGCGGTCAGGCAAAGCCCAGACGACCATCCCCAACCCCACCAAGGTGCCCGGCACCCAGATCATTGCGCCGGTCATCCGATCAACTCCTTAATCTCACGCACGTCCACCGTGCGCTTTAAGCGCATCAGCGTGGAGGCGACCCAGGAAATGGTAAGCGCCAAAAACAGCGCCACAATATCGACGGCGAGATCTGCCGGCTCCTCGAGCGTCAAACCAATGACCAGTATCCCTGCGCCGCAAATGGTTTCTAAGCCAAGGAGCGCGCGGGCGATGCTCCAGGCCTCGTAGCGCGAAGACATATGAATAAGCGAGACCAACAGCGCAGCCAACAAAATCCCCACGAGGGTCGGGTGGCCGATTTTCATCCAATGCGCCAGGACCAAAGCAAACACCGTAGCCAGCAGAAAGAAAAACAGTAGCGCCGTGGTTCCAAACGGTGACCGGGCACCATAATCCCCTTGCACCAGGGGATCATTGCGAAACAATATCCTGGGCACGATCAGCACTTTGATGATTACGACCGCCGCTACTGTCAACCATAGCCAGGGGTACGGCAGGGTCACGGCCAAGACTGCGGCCACTGTGGCTTCGCCCAAGGCTTGGATGCGAAACAGTAAATTGACCGAACGGTTGGTCTTTACCATCGCCATGAGTACGGCGGTACTCCATAACAAAAACACTGCTAGATCTAAAAGCGTCATGAGGTCTTGCCCACCTCCCCGAATGTCACAAGACCAACCCCGTGGCCAACCCGGCCAAGGCCGATAAAAGAATGGCCGCCATTAAGAAGTCGACATTGCGAACCAAACGCAATTTGGCAAATCCAGCTTCGATGCTCACTAAAATCAGGGACACAAATATGATTTTCACAGCTACCAAGACTACCGCGGATGCCACATCGCCCCAGGCCAGACTCTGAGCCAGCCCCCAGGGAGTAGTGAGCACGTTAAGCAAAATGACGTTCAACACCACAAACTTCATCCAGCCGCCCCATTCGTAAAGAGCCAAATCTGGCCCGCTCGACTCCAAGGTGCGTCCCGGATCAATCATCGAAAGTTCTTGAGAACTCGACGGGTTGTCCACCGGAATCCGACCGGATTCCGCGATGAGCAAGAGGAACCATCCGACCACTAAAAGAACGTGGGTTGGGGTTATGAACCATTGCGTCGATTGTAACGATTGGTTGACCACAAAAGGAATGGTCGCCCCCGCTGCCGAGGCCGCCCCAAACACTACCAACATGGCCAAAGGCTCGGTGAACGTCCCGATCAACCGAATTCGACTGACCCCCACCGCCGGATAAGTTCCGCCGCTGTCCAATGCCGCCAGCAACAAAGCAAATCCGCCGGCAGATAAAATCATGCCGCCCGCCAACATGTCGCCCATCCAGGCAAACGGCAAAGGAAACGTCGTCAACACCGGAATCAGCATGGCCACCAGCATCGGAGCGATGACATAAAAAATCGGCGTCCATTCTGAAATCCAACTGCTCTCCTGACTGCGCACGGTTTCTTTATGCCACCACTTCCACAGATTACGATACGATTGCCAAATCGGTGGGCCATGACGTCGGGCCAGACGGGCCCGATAGCGTTCCATGATGCCATGCAACAAGGGAGCGAAGAGGACGACAAATGCCACTTGAAACCCTTGAGCCAGGTACTGGTTGACCATAGACTCCCCTCCCATGACCGCGTGAACACATAAAATGACTCCTATCGTAAAGATAGGAGTCATTAACCGGAAATCCTCCGGTGGTTTTGGACCAAGAGCGTCCTTAGGTGGAATCCATCACCCAAATCCATATGTACTGTGCATCCTTACACTATCCAACTTTTCAATGGACGTCAACGGGGCCAAAACCCTGTTCCAGCATCTTCGATCGTTTCCAATCGTACTAAATCGCACACCTCGGCCTATTGAGCCCCGATGACCTCCTGCGTTGACACCCTGAACCGATTCCCTTATGCTGTCGGAGGTTATTGGGTCACACAGTACCGTTTTCCCCTACGATAGCTTGACTTGGGCCCTGCACGGAAAGGGTTTAGGTCAACACTTGTTGTGCCTCAACGACCGTTTCACGTCGAAAGGATGTGTAACGTGCTACTCAACTGGGTCATTATCTTTGTCGGCGGCGGATTGGGTGCCGTCGCTAGATACAGCTTAAGTTTGGCCATCGCCGAGCGCAGCCAGGCCCGCCTGCCGGTCGGAACGTTGACCGTGAACTTAGTCGGAACCGTGCTGATTGGCATGATCTCCTTTCAAGCCCAACACCTGGGCGCTCGCGGTGTCTTGTTTGCCGACATCGGCTTTGTCGGGGCTTTCACCACATTTTCCAGTCTCAGTTATGAAACCTTGGTGGTCTTGGAACAAGGTTTCTCGTTTGAAGCGTTTATCAACCCGCTGGTGAGTCTGATTTTAGGATTGCTGGGGGTTTCCATTGGCTTCTATATCGGTGCCGTGCTATGAATCCAAGGTGGTGGATCGGTCTCGGCGGGGGTATGGGCGCGCTGTTACGCTATGCTCTGATGAATCTATTTCCGGAAAAACCCCTTCCTTATGGCATTTTCATCATTAATATCTTGGGCAGTTTTTTCATCGCAGTCATTATGACCGGTACCCAAGAGTTCGGCTGGCCTCCAGAACGTCTTCGTATTTTTTTGACCGTCGGTGTCTTAGGCGGATTCACCACCTTCTCGACGTTTGCCTTGGGCACGTATCTATTAATTCAACAGGCCCATTTCATGGCAGCCTATACTTACAGTATCGGCAGTTTGTTTTTTGGGTTGACAGCAGCCTGGTCCGGCATTATCTTTGTACGTACTATCAATCGCTGGCTAGAGTCCCGTGCGGTCCAAGATGACAGGCGGAGGGATGAAACAATTGAGTGAATCGCAAGTGATTAAGGGAACCCGAATCCGAGTCTATCTTGGAGAAGCAAGTCACTTCCACCACCAGGCGTTATATCATGCGATCGTTCTTAAGGCGCGTGAAGTGGGCATGGCCGGTGCCACGGTTTTCCGAGCGGTCGAAGGATTTGGGCCGTCAAGCCGCATCCATTCATCCAATCTTCTGGACTTGTCAAGCGACCTGCCCATGGTCATCGAGATCATCGATCAAGAGTCGAAAGCCGAGAAATTCCTCGAACTGGTGAGTCCCATGCTAGATCACGGGATGATTACGATCGATCCGGTCACTATTTTCCAGTACGGCCATCCTTCCAAGCGGTTCGAATAGTCGTAACCGAAGCGGGCAACAACACACCACGGAGAGCAGGAAGCTCCCCGTGCTCTCTCGTTAGGTGTCGCCCAACTAAAACCGAACTGGCCGACAAAATGCCCCTTTGCCAGCAAACACCGCGCTATTTCCCATGTCTTCTTCAATGCGCAAGAGTTGGTTGTATTTTTCTACGCGCTCGCCCCGGGTAGGAGCTCCGGTCTTCAAATGCCCGGTGTCTAAACCGACCGTCAAGTCGGCAACAAAACTATCCACCGTCTCGCCGGAACGATGAGAAACAAAGGCCCCCCATCCATGGAATTGGGCCAAACGAGTCGCTGCAATCGTCTCCGTGACCGTGCCAATCTGGTTCAGTTTAATGAGCGTGGCATTGGCCACGTCGTCAGCAATAGCTCGGGAGATAATCTCCGGATTGGTACAGAAAATGTCGTCCCCTACCAATTCGATCGTGTCGCCTAGGCGTTGATTGAGCAGGCGCCATCCCTCCCAATCGTCTTCGGCCAGTCCATCTTCGAGCAGGCACAAGGGGTAGTCCTTGACCAGAGCGGCATAATAGTCGACCATCTGGGCACTGTCGAGTGCTTGGTGTTCGGTCCGCAACTGATACTTACCGTCGCGATGAAACTCGCTCGATGCCGGATCCATAGCGATACCAACGTCTGATCCCGGCCTGAGTCCCACTTTTTCAATGGCGGCTACGATCAAATCCAAGGGTTCTCGATTCGAAGACACCACGGGTGCAAATCCGCCTTCGTCGCCCACCCCGACCGACATCGACCGTTCCAATAGCAGTCCCTGCAAAGCACGGTAGATCTCCGAACCCCAGCGCAAAGCTTCGCGAAATGTTGTTGCGCCATAAGGCGCAATCATAAACTCCTGAATGTCGGCACCTTGGCCATGAGCGTGCACTCCGCCATTTAAAATATTCATCATTGGAACCGGCAAACGGGGCTTCCCGGCGCCGCCTAGATATTGATACAAGGGCAATTGGCTAGCTGCAGCCGCGGCGCGGGCTGCCGCCAAGGATACGCCTAATATGGCGTTCGCACCGAGTCGCCCTTTGTTCGACGTGCCGTCAAGGGCGATCATGGTTTCGTCAATTTTCACCTGATCTCGACAGTCGAATCCAATCAGGGCTGGGCCTAGAATATTATTCACGTTGGCGACGGCTGTCATCACCCCTTTGCCCCCGTAACGCTTCTGGTCGCCGTCCCGCAGTTCCACCGCTTCCCGGCTTCCGGTCGAGGCGCCCGAGGGTACCCCTGCCCGGGCCTTCACCCCGCCATCCAACCGCACTTCCACTTCCACCGTAGGATTGCCACGGGAATCTAAAATCTCACGCGCTTTAATCTCTTGCAGCGAAAACTCCATGGTACTGCCCCTTTCGGATATCTGCGGCGGACTATGTTTGTCCAGTTTGTCCATCGACACGGCTTAGCTGCCGATGGCGAAATCCCCCCGCCGCCTTCCAACTTCAGTTACATCTTCATGGTACACCTTCTGCCAAGCCTGCAGGGCTGAACGACCCACCTCCTTCCCTCGAGATTTCACCATTGGCCAGGATTAAGAGGCTTCCGGATCTTCCTCACCCAGTTCGCCAAAAATCTTGCGGTAGACATCGCGGCCAAAGCTTGTGGACAAAGGAGCCCCTTCCACGATTTTAAAGGTGCGCACGCCGTCATCTCGGCGTTCTGCCCTTAAGCACTGCACCCACGGCGCCGCGGAATCTTGCCACTGATTGGCGAATGTCACCAAATGGGTGACAAAAACCACCTGGATATGGCTCTCAATCAGTGCCTGGGTGATTTGTCGAGCGACCTCCGATCCCTCGCGTTCGTTGGTACTGGCAAACGACTCATTAAAGAGAACCAGCCCATTTTTTTGCAATCCATCGACTATGCTGGCACACCGGCGCAATTCCTCGTCCAGTTTACCGCTTTCCATGGTCTGATCTTCACGGCGTCCAAAATGGGTGAAGACCTCCGAGCAAATATTTCCGTGATACGTCGTCGCTGCCACAAACATTCCGGACTGCATCATCAACTGGGCAATGCCAATACTGCGCAAAAAGGTCGATTTACCGCCCTGATTGGCCCCAGTAACAATGGTTAGCGATTTGCCCTCGGCATTCCAGTCATTTTCGACCACTCGGCGGTTGAGTTGCAGCGCGAGACACACATCGTAAAGGCCAGACGCTTCGCGGACTCTTTCATTGGCCGGTGCCAGCGTCGGAAACGTCACCGGCTCCTGAATCTCTTGAAGTCGTTGAGACAGCTTGAGACATCCCAGGTAAAACCCCAATTCCATGCGCAGTTGCTTAAAAAACGCCAAAATGTGCTCCGCCGCTTGCACTAACCCCCGCGCCACTCTAGCCAATCCGAGATCTTTGAGTTCGCCCAAGGCGGTATGCCCACTTTCATCGCGATCGGCGATCACCACGGTGTAGGTCTCTGGACTTTTGCGAAAGAAATTTAGATTCCAATGATGCCCGGCCGGTGGCGACTGATGCAAGACATAGTGCTGTCCTTTCAGACCTGGTCCCAATTGAGCACTGAACACCATGCCTTGCCGAAAAGCCAATGCCTCTAGGTGATCTCGCACTTGGTTCAGATAGCTGTCATCGAGCTCTTGCTCCAACCTTTGGCCGAACATTTGCAATCCGGGGGATCGGAAGTCCTCTACATGAGCTCTGACCCAATCACGGACTTTTTCTAGATACTCAAACAGCATACGCAGCAAAGGAATGGCTTCGTGCATCATCGATTCAGCATGACGAGTGAAAATCCCTAAATGGGCACGCCTTCGTTGCTCCAACGCTTCAATTGCCATAGCGTACAGCTCGCTCAACACTGGGGCCTGAGCCATGAAGTCCTTGAGCACCTCTTGCCGAAATTGAATCTCAGCCGGGTCGCCTGACCCGACCAACATCACTTTTTCCACGGCCGTCGCCAGCACGGCATCATCTCCGCTCGCGGCAGCAAAGAGCACATCTAAATTCAGATCTTGAGCGACTTGGTGTCTGTCCGCTGAGATCTTTTGTTCCCAATCGAACTCGCGGTCGGAATACAGTAAGCACACGTTCACGGCTGCAAACGCTCCTTTATGCGAGAATAGGTTAGACCATAGCTCTCAGCCAGTGACAATGCGTAGGCAATGCCTTGCGCTGGTCCACGCACGATTTTGTAGGTGCGCTGGGCATACTGATTGGGGTTTACGCTGGCCACCAGACTCACCGTCTTCTGGTTGCGCGAGCCTAGCTCATCAATAAACGTGACTAAGACGGCGATAGCATCCAACTGGGTCACCTGATCCAAAACCTTGGTAGTCAAAAACACGGCATCCTGAAGGGTTGTCGATCCGAAAATTTCGTTCATAATGATCACGCTGTCAGCGCTGGCGTCGCTCAGAATAGCATGCATTCTCAGCAACGCGTCTTGCAATTTTCCACTACCTTCGCTCATATCCTCTTCTCGTTCAAAATGGGTAAATATTTTATCGCACAGGAATAATTGGGCAGCGCCTCCGGGAACGGGAAGTCCTAATTTGGCGAGGAAATGTAACTGGCCGAACCATCGAGCGAAAGTGGTCTTACCCCCTTGGTTGGGCCCGGTTACGACCAAAATTCGTTCGTCGCCTCTGAGTTCAAAGTCATTGACCACCACCGTGCCATGGGCGCTTACTACCTTATGGGCCAACGCCGCATCATAGCTATCGCGGCTCAACTCAGTTTTGTCCAGCGCCGACACTCGCGGATAGCAAAAGCGAAGCCCATGATGTTCGAAGAATGCCATGTAGTCTTGGTAGGTGAGATAAAACTGCAGTTCACGATCAAATTCTCGGAGCGCCGGGTCGAAAAACGAGACATGCTGCTGGCAGAACGTCTCTAAACGTTCAAACGGCTCAGGATACAATTTGACTACTTGCTCTAAGATCTTAGCCTCGATATGATTCATTTCCAATGCCTCGGAGTCTTGAACTCGAAGTTGGCGCTGGACGTCCGTTCGTTGAAACCTAGTTAATAAGACTTCGAAATCTTGACTAAAGTCTTCTGGGTCAAACTCCTTACCCACCGAAATCACACTGCCGTCAATTGTTAGACCGTAACGAATTCTTACCAGGTCGGCCTTAATCGCGGCAGTCTCGTCCCGCATGCCTTCAAATCCCGCCGAGCCTACATACGTGCGAAGAGACTCCCGAAATCGAATCAGGCCCTCCGACTTAATATTTTCCAACGTTAGGGCCTCATCCAAGGCGCCGACGGTCTCGACGTATGAGGCGACCGCATCGAGAAACCACGCCTGTTTCTGGCGCTGATAGTAAACTTTTTCTGCATGGGCTTGGTATTGCCTGACGGTTTGCATGCCCTCGGCAAATAAATGCATCATTGCCGCTATGGCCGGTTGATGAAGGTCCCGCATAACATCTTGGCGGTTGCCGACTTCCTCTGGAGTCGTGAGCGAAGTATAAAAAAATGGTCGAAGCGTGTATTCGTCCCGTCCCACTACAATTTCTTCTACAATAGCATCCAGATTGAGGTCTGAAAATATTTCTGGTGGATCGGTCTCCACCGTGATCGGGCTTTGAAGCCATAAGATGCTGGAAACACTCATAAAAGATTCTCCCTTGGCCGCCCAGTTCCTAATTTGCTGAAAATAGGGCTGATGGCTTCTGCGTATGACCGCAGAAGCCATCAGCCCCAAAAGGCGGTTCCGATACTTTTAGGGGAGCTTCATCCCCTATATGCAAATTTAGCTTACGCCATTTTCGGCTGGTGAGCAAACTCCGTGATACCCGCCTGGCGGTCAAAAACCAGGCGGTGACTTTGAATGGCGCACGTCCTTCGTCATCCTTCCTTTAGCCTCTCACGTACTGGGGGGCCCCTTCTCCCTGCAAAATCGCAACCTCACCATAGCCTTGCCATGGGTACCAACTCGAGCAAGTTCCAACCGCGGAGTCAATGGGAGACGGGAGACGTTTTAACCAAGGCGGTCCGCCTCGCCAGCGGAGAGCAGCGTAAACGTAGGGTATTCGCTGGGCAAGTTCGTATTGCCGACACCGGGTGCCAAGGCCAACCATCCGTCGCGCTGACCATGGCGGACCACATTGAGCAGCACGTCAAAGCCGAAAGCCGTTCCCGGATTTGGATCGATTCCTATCGCCGACCAAGGAATTTGGGCGGCATAGCGCCATGCGTGCGGTCCGATTGCGCTGACCTGAAGCTCAGCCCGAGTCAGGAGTCCAGGACTGGGTCCATTCCATTCGTAGACTTCCGGCCCCACGGGAGTGAGAGCCAGCCCAATGCCAGAAGGCATTGGGTTACTGAAGTGGCCTCCTTTATGCGCTGTTCGCGGCTGAAAGTACAATTGCAGGCTCGATCCTTGCCAAATGTTTGCATCGCTGTAAGGCTCGGTAAATGCTTGAGTATGGACCGTCGCCACCAGATCGAAGCTCAGATTCGTCCAAGTGGGATAAAGCGTCGCCTGGGCGACTGCCGCCGACCAGCCCGGAATGCCAGTCACTTGACTCCGGCGATTTAAACGAACGGCAAATCGTTGGGCCAGGGAGGCATCGGTCGTTGGAGGACCGGCGAGTAAAGACACCCCTACTTGCTCAATGAGAGGGGGTCCTGTGCCGGTGAAGGCGGAGAGTATGGTCGTATAGGCATTCTTCGCGTCCGTGCGGACGCGAGTGACTGGAACCACTATCTCGGAATTGGCGCCAGGGCGAACCGAGCCAAAGTGGCTGGCAAAGGTCACAGGCTTCCAGCCAACGGGCAAAGTCACCAGCAGACGACCACTTACCGGGGTATTTTTCTGATTCGTAATCGTCACGGTAAAGGGTTCAACTCTCCCTGTCTCAACAGCAAGGCTCGAAGAGACTTGGAGCGAAACCGCTGGAATGCCTGAAAGAACCCCCTGACGCAATATCTGGGCTAGCATCTGTGCCGAAAGATCGCGACCGGTCAGGTACACCGGCGTAGGCCCAATGGGAATACGCACCAGGTTGGACTCACCTTCGACGATCGGATTATCCAACCAGTCGACGGCGTGTATGGCCCCATCTCTGGCCGTGATAGCCAGGGTACCGGATGCCGCCCCAGATCCCCAGAGAGTTGCCAACCCCTTTCCGTCTCTTTGCCAAAGCCAGGCTTGGATTCCAGACCCCAGTTCTACTTTTCCCGCAGGCTGGTAGCCGTGGAGCACGTAAGTTAAGGCCGCAACGGCGGGGACGGTGAGCGTGGGTTGGCCGTCCCCCTTAACTTCGCCATAGCCAGAACCCGGGTAGGATTCCGTGAAGAAGAAGACCTTACGATTGCCTTCAGCCAGCGCATCGATGGCCCCGCGCACCCAGTACGCCGCTTGTTCCTGCGAGGAGACCCAATCGGTCGACCAGCCCATCTCGGTTAACCACAAGGGAAGGGTTTGGGCCTTGACACTGGAAGCCATTTGCTTAGCAGTTGACACGGGAGTCATCGCCGCATAAACGGAGGTCACGGGATCGTCGGGACTGCTCGGGCCCGGGTAGTAGTGCCAGGAGAGCGCATTAAACGCCGGTGGGCTATCCGTCGTTAAAAGCGTTTTGGGGGCATCGGCATAGGCTAAGACCGTGGCCTTGGGTTCCAGCGCGTGAATTGCCGCGGCCGCCACTTGCGCCAACTCGGCGTACTGCGCTGCTGTCCCCGGCCAATAGGCGGCAGTGGTGGGCTCATTCCATAATTCCCAAGCCGTAATCCCGTAATGCTTCCACCCCTGAGAGCGAGCTAAGCTGCCATCGGGCATATAGCGAGCGACCGTGGCTCGGACAAAACGGGAATATGCCTCTAAGCCTTGGGCAAAGGTCAGCCCAGGAGACGGTCCAAATGGATTAGCCCCGGCAGGCCAGGCGGTTAATAGCCCCAAAATGTGCAGATGAGCTTTACGAGCCTGCTGAAGGACGGCGTCCGTCGGCCCCCAGTGTGAACCCGAATTTAGGGTGGCAATCATCGCCGCGTCAAACTCCAACCGATACCATCCAATGCCTTCAGTTCGCATCGTGGTCAATGACGACTGCAAGTCGGCAGGATCTGCCGCAACCGGGGTTAGGTTGGCATTGAGACCAAACCGCTTCCCACCATCGGGCTTGGGGACAGGCACGACCGCCACCGTCGTGCGCTGGGTCCGGCTCGCCGTAGGCACGTTCGGATTTCCGGCGGCTACCCACCGATACTCAAGAGAGTAGAGCCCGTATTTTGACACTGGCCCAAGCACCAGGATGCGCAAACCTGTGGAATGCGCGGCCACGGTCATGGCCAAGGAACTCGTCACAGCGAGGGAGTGGGAACTCTTGAGGACGGCCTGGACGGTACCTTCGAGGGGGCCGTCTGAGGGATTTTTCACTTGTACCCGAAACCTCAGCGGATGAACGCCCACGAATATATTATCTGTGGCCTCAGCCGTTACTGCAACCTGAACCGCAGGTTGTGGCACGCCCGTGGCAACATCAATGACCCCTAATCCGGCAACCAATGCCGCTAAAAGGACCCCTGCCGCCAACACGATGCAATTTGCTACGCTCCAACGCCGCCTGGTCATACCGTCCCCCCACACCACTCGCGCAAAGGCTAGACGAGCTTCCGACAGTTCCTTGCTTAGAAATCCCCATCGGTCATCTGACGGGCGCTAACACTGTCCGCGGGATTCCTGGTGGATCGTTCTCCGCGCTATGCCGACGACTCTTCACACCCTGGTTGGAACTTTTAAGGGCCCATTCTCTTGAGCCGCGCCGATTTCAGTTGACGATAACACGGCTGACCGCTTTCTCCCCAAAATGGTGAGACCCTCGCGCCGAGACAACCGTTCGGAGACGTTCAGCCGACCTTGGTATTCAACATTTTTTACCCTAGACTACTCTGGCAGACAACGCAAATGCGGAATCATCGGCCAGTCTGGATCACTGGAGTTTGCGGGCCGGATCGACTTCAGCGTGCTTCCGGCCCGCTAGGTAAGCATCTTCCAACCATTCCCGGTGCTTTTGCATTGGCTATCGCACACTCGTCGCCGTTTTCGGAACTCGAGTGGATCATAAACAGGTGGCAGGTCCACTCATCTAGAGTCGGCGCGACATCAATTACGCTTGGCCTTGAAAGCTCCCTGCTTTGGTGGTTGATATCCAAGTCGCTCGCAGCCAAAACGCAGGCGATGATTGGCCAAGGGAAAACCTCTGAGAGTTGACGCCCTTTCGGTTTAAGAGATGCCGTCGATCGGCCCTGAATCACTTCGAGGGCTCAAGGGCGCAGGAATTGGGATAGAAGCCACATCTCTGCCCTCTTGATCCTTCCATCCATGGCGCTTCACACGGGTTGAGAAATTCGTAGCGAGCAAAAAATGGTGACGATCTTGATAGAATAACCATTCGCGATTCCAATCCCACTGTCATCATGGTCACGGTCCATCCCCGAAGAATTGCATCTCGTTCGCGAACCCCGTCACAAAATCCTGTGGGCCGTGCAGCCTGTAACCTAAGATATCTAGCCGGTGCAAGTCCGGTCGTGGCAATTTCCCATTCGGCCACGTAGCGAATCGCGCGTCAGAGCGGGGTGACTCCTCTGGTGAAAGCCGCGAGGATAACGTCCCGGTTCACCGGAAGGTGAGGTCAGACCAGGGGGCTAGCAACAAACCAAGCCGCAACATGACGTGAACGCTGCCGCGTCGAAAGGATTCCCGTGAAATCTGACTATCGGGGGAGATGCAGGGGTCGCGCCTCGGACCCACGGGCGAAGACTGCTACCGTTCGGCGAGTAATGGGAAGCACCGAACGGCCCTGCCGGCGTAAGGGCGACGGCGTGGTTTGACAGATAGCTTGGCAAAGCAGGGAAGGACTTGGGGCCGGCCTGGAGCGCCCGCGAAAGGCAAGGCCGCCCGTATAAGCGGGGACCGCGAAATCGGGGGGTGGCGCCAAGTCTGGCGGATCGGGGCGTAGTACCGAAGACCCGGCGGACAACACAACCGCTGGCGAGGAAAGGCCCCGTGGACGACTCATGGTCCCCGCCGTCGTGGCAAGCGCTATAGCGCGAGG
>DAHXNH010000298.1 GCA_027365485.1 Clostridiales bacterium | reverse complement strand
CTGTTTGCCAATGGACTGCCCTGCCCGGCAGAAAGACACGACGACGTGTCCGAGCTACGACCGTCGAACGCAACAGACCTTTTGCTTGGCGTCGCGACTAATCATATCCAGATTTTCTCGTTCCGAAAGGGCCCCGGTTTTGGGGGCCTTTTCGGATGGTCGCGACAGGTTTTTGGCCCAATGGGGGGGACCTAGTGGCCACCGGGGAGCGGAATGTTTTTTCGGCCCTTGACGAATTCTTCATCGAGTGCAACGCCGTACTGGGGTCCACAGGCATGACCGCAGGACCAATTTGCTGGTTTTCGCGATGAAAAATGATGGGTGTTATCCCTATTGGTATGACCAATGGCAATGCAGTACAATCGACTTGGCGGACTGGTCCATCAGGGCTTTCTGAGCCGGGAATCAGGGGAATGGATTGGGCCCAAACATCCTGGCTGTGGGGCGTTTGCCGCTAGCTTGAACTGGAAATTGAGTGTTCAAGCCAATGGAGTCAATCTACCCGAAATTTACGGGATGACGGCAAAGGAAGCGAAATCATGGCATCGGACCACGAGTATCTCAGTGTACGCATTACTGCCGATGAACTGACACGATGGATCGATCAGATGTTTACAGCCATCGGTGTGCCCCAAGCGGATGGTCAGATTGTGGCGCATGTTCTGGTAGAAGCGGATTTGTGCGGCAAACATACCCACGGCGTCAGTCGACTCCCGCTTTATGTTGACCGCATTGAAAGAGGCCTGATGATGGCAGAGGCCGCGGTCGAATATGAGACCAGTGGAACGGCTGTCATTCAGCGGATGAATGGAGGCAACGGTTTGGGCCCGGTGGTGGCCTGGAAAGCGACCGAGCACGTCATCGTTGAGGCGAAACGTTACGGCATGGCGGCAGTGGCCGTTCATCACTCGAATCACTGTGGGGCCATGTCTGTCTACTGCAGCTATGCTGCAGCCCACGGGATGATTCTCCTGGCGTTGACCAATAGTCCTCCGGGCATCGCGCCGGTGGGAGGCCGTGAGGCGTTTTTGGGAACCAACCCCATCGCCTGGGGTTTTCCCCGAGGAAAAGAGTCGCCACCGTTAGTGATTGACCTGGCTACGTCGGTTGTGGCGAGGGGAAATATTATCGAAGCCGCACGTCGGCACGAGCCCATTCCTTTGGGTTGGGCGCTAGACCAGCAGGGCAATCCGACCACCGACGCCCAAATGGCTTTGGCCGGAGCGGTTCTCCCGATGGCCGGAATCAAAGGCTATGCCTTGGCACTGTCTGTCGAAATCCTGAGCGGAGTCCTGTCGGGGGCCGGAGTCGGTCCCGGGGTCAAAAATCCGTATACCGATTTTTCTGGCCCCAGCAACGTGGGCCATTTCTTTCTAGCGATCGATCCCGCAGCGATCGCTGCCGAGGGGGTATTTGAGGACCATCTCTTGGCCATGGAAGCCAATTTGAGGGAAGTTCCGCCAGGAGTTGGGGGTCCGGTCGTCATTCCCGGCGACCGGAGCGAGGCGACGCGTGACGACTATCTCCAGCGTGGGATCCCTTTGGATCCGTCGCTGGTTGAACAATTGAATGGTGTAGCCGAACGCTTAGGCGTAGGACATGTCCCAGTGTGGGAGGATCTGGCTCATTCGCCCCACGAATTGAGTCCGAGTTGAGAGGGCGAAAGATTGACTCGCAATGCCCTTACTAAACAGCACGGAGGAGAGGATCGCAATCTTTGAATCGCTCGGTTCGAGCCTGCCACTACGCGATCGAATTGTGCAGGACTTGCTAGGAAAAATCGAATCTGGAGAACTCCATGAGGGTGACCGATTGTTACCCGAACGCGAATTGGCGACGGCCTACCAAGTGAGTCGAACGGCGGTCCGCGATGCCTTGCGAACCTTGTCAGGACTGGGGGTGGTGTCCATCCGTCACGGGCAAGGCATGTTTGTGCGCGCAGGACCAGG
>DAHXNH010000386.1 GCA_027365485.1 Clostridiales bacterium | reverse complement strand
TGGACTGGGCCCAAAATGGCAATGACAGCGCGCAAGCAGTGCCAAGCCTGGTCGGCTATGCGAAGGGATTCGAACACATCCAAATTCCCTATGAGATCGTGGACTCTCAACACTTGGACCATCTAGATCCGCTGAAACTACTCATTATGCCGTGGCCCCTCGTGGTGAATGCGCTCGCCAGCGAGCGCATCATAACCTGGGTGGAGCGGGGTGGTACCCTGCTGGTGGAATCAGAGCTAGCAAGCTTTGACGATCAGGGATTTTACCAAGATCCGCATTCGCGTCGACTGGCTCAAGAACTGGGATTTGAAAGTCAAGGGAGACGGCCGCTCGCAGAAGGGGAGAGGGTCTTGGTCCCGGTCTCGGAAGAATCCTTCGCCCTTACCGCTAGCGGATGGAGCGAGTCGCTGGTTGATTTGAACGACAATCGCGGTGGCGATTGCCAAGTGGTTGCTCATTCGGTGGGAAGCGGTCGGGTCTTGGCCATCGGCACGTTTGTGGGCTCTCCCTATGCTCGCGACCGTTACCAAGACTTTGAATCATTTTTGCGGGCCATGGTGCGAATCAGCAACGTTGTGAACCCGCTTGCTTGTAATATTGCCGACGGATCGCTGGTGACCATACGGTCAGGGAGGTCAGGGGACGCCCGGATGCTTTATGCGCTGAATCACCAGCCCTTTGATGTCTCTCTCGAGGTCGATGCACCTTCAAAGTGGTTTACTGGGTCCCCCGAGATTCATCGTCTCTCAGGCCAGGGCGCCATGACCCTAAAGGATCTTGGCAATGGTCGAATGGCTTGCTCCTTTACGATGAAGCCAAACGCCTACACGGTGTTCTGGTGGCAAAAGGAGGCATCAGCGGAGCATGAGGTTTAGTGCTTCGAACCAGCGAGTGGGATGGCTGAAGGCTTGAGCGAGTGACGGGGCTAAATGGGGAGGTTACACAGTGGGCAACGATCAAATGAGTCTTGACGGAGCATGGAAACTGCGGTGGGCGGATGGACAACGGGGTGGACTCCTGCATCATCATCTATGGACGACCCATCCCTCCAAATGGATCGATGCCATCGTGCCGGGCGAGGTGCATCTCGACCTGCTGCGGGCGGGGATGATCCCGGAGCCTGCCCTAGGAATGAACATTTTAGAGAGTCGGTGGGTCGAGGAATCCTTCTGGAGTTATCGTCGTGTCTTTTCCGTGCCCAATACAGCCTTGTCGGCCAGGTCCTGGTTACGATTCGAAGCCCTCGACTATGGCGCCACCATTTTTTTGAATGAGGAACCGATTGGAAGCCATGGCAATGCGTTTCTTCCCTATGAGGTGGACGTCACGGGAAAATTAGTCGCCGGGGACAATCTCTTGGTGGTCGAACTGGAGAGCGGTCTCTATTCGGTGGCGGAACAGCCGGTCAAGGACTTCTACCGAGGCGCTGAAGACGGACGACTATATAAACGGATGTGGCTACGCAAGCCGCAATTCAGCTTTAGCTGGGATTGGGCGCCACGGCTGATCAACATCGGCATCGGGGGAAGTGTGAGTCTTGGTTGGGCCGACCGAGCCCGAGTCATTAATACGTCGGTCCAAAGCCAGCTTTCGAGCGACTGCCAGTCGGGTCATTTGGTGGTATCGGTCCAATGCGAAGGCTTGGACTCGAAGCCCGTTCCAGCGGAAATTTCAGTGACGGTAGCAGAAACCGGCCAAACCACCGTTCAGCCGGTGGTGCTGAATCCTGGATCGCACACAGTGCAGATGGAGATCGCCGTGGCCAAGCCCAAATGCTGGTGGCCCATTGGCTACGGCGCGCAAGACCGCTACACGGTCGAAGTCAGGGTGTTGGTCGACGATAAGACGGTGGGGGCGGATCTGAAGCGCATTGGCTTTCGCCACGTGCGCTTCAATCAAGAGGAAGATTCGCTCGGGGGTCGACGGTTTATTTTGGAGATTAATGGGCGCCCCATCTTCGCCAAAGGGGCGAACTGGGTGCCCCCAGATATTATTTTGGCTCGAGTCGATCGTCAACGCTACCAAACCTTGATTGATCGTGCTCTGGAACTGAACTTCAACTTCCTAAGAATCTGGGGAGGGGGGATTTACGAAAGCGACGAGTTCTATGAACTTTGCGATGAAAAAGGGCTCTTAGTTTGGCAGGAGTTTGCCTTTGCTTGTGCTGCGTACCCCGCGACCGATGCCGATTTTCTGGAAAACATCACCCTTGAGGCGCGTTACCAGGTGCGAAGGTTGGCCCATCACCCCAGTTTGATCGCCTGGTGCGGCAATAACGAGATCGAATGGTTGAACTGGGATCGAAATCAAGGTGTCGTGCGACCCGACTTCGCCTGGTTCCATCAAACTTTGCCTCGGATTCTCGCGGCGGAGGATCCTGGCCGCTATTATCAGCCCTCGAGTCCTTATTCGCCCGATGGGCAGTTTCCCAATGCCGAGGATCAGGGCGATCAACATCCATGGGATATTGGCTTTGGCAATGTGGATTTCCATGGGTATCGCCAGTTAGCCAGTCGGTTTCCCAACGAAGGAGGAATCCTGGGGCCGCCTTCGCTGCCCACCATGGAGGCGGCGTTGCCCGTCGGTCAACGCGCCATGCATTCGTTCGCCTGGGAGCTCCACGACAACAGCGTGGAGGATTGGTACCCCGAGTCCGCGATTGACCGCATGACGTCCGAGTGGATCGGAAAAGATGCGGAGACGATGTCGGTGCAAGAATACGTCTATTACGGAGGATTGCTGCAAGGAGAAGGCCTTCGGGAGTATATCGACAACTTTCGGCGGCGGAAATTTGAGACCTCGTCCGCAATCTTTTGGATGTATAACGACTGTTGGCCGACCACCCGCAGTTGGACCGTGGTCGATTACTATCTCCGCAGGACGCCGGCGTTTTACCCGGTGAGGCGGGCGTTTGCCCCTCTCGCTGTCGTGGTCGTGCGAGATGAAGACAGGGTGAAAGTATACGGCGTCAATGACCAGATGACTCCTTGGACGGGGAGTCTTCGCTATGGAATCTTCACGATCGATGGGACGGATGCGTTCGATCAAGAGACGGTGGTAGAGATCCCAGCCAACAGCTCTAAAGAGATCGTAAGCTTCGCCGCCGAGCGATGGGAGATGCTGGGAGCCACTCGCGCGCTGGCGTATGCGATGCTCATTGAACAAGGCACCGTGGTGGCACGGAATCGGTTAATCCTGCCGCGCTTCAAAGACCTAACGTGGGTCCCTGCGGCAGTCGAGGTTCGCCGCGAGGGGCCGTTCGCGGTATTCACCAGCCCAACCTTTGCTTGGGGCGTCTGTCTGGATTTGAATGGCGAAGCGGTGGGGGACAACTTTTTCGACGTGTGGCCGAATATCCCCTACCTTGTACCTTGGCCGACGAATCAAGCATTGCCCAAAGTGTTGTTCGTGGGTAACTTGGCCAACCAGTGATGGGCGGGGATCCCGTGGTAGTGCTGGCCTAGCGGTATTGACGTTAACGGCGGCCGCGTCACCAACTGGCGGGCCTCCGATTGCCGCTTCGTTTGTCGAGCCATCCCTCCATTCATCGTCTTGACCCTGTGGCATAACTGGTGGGGAGTCCACCGTGGGATTATGGTGCCGCCTATGCCTCTCGGGCGCCGCTATGCGAGACCTTTGGGATGGTAATGGAGTCATGTCGTTGGTTCATGCGGGTGTGTCGGCGTACCAATGAATTACTGGAGCGTTGAGGCTAATAATGTCACGGAATTGGTCGAAACTGGGATTCTCATAGGCCCTGCAAGCGGGTTCTACGGTAATAAGACGGGCTGACGCGCATTGAGGGTGCCCCAGGTGTGCGTCGGTAACACCCCGATCCCATCTCGTCCGCCGACGGGTTGAAAGGAATCAATCATCATATGGGCGCCTCTCTCGACGTGTCCCATCGCAGAAAGCGACGAATGGATCAACAACATATCACACGAACCTATCCCTAACGCTTCCAATCCCTGAATCACATGTCGACTCGTTACGATGGTCATTTCGTTCCTCCCCGTGCGTGGGCGCCGTATTTAAGGGGGGCCCACCGCTTGTTTTAAAAAATTAAGCGCTTGAAAACACCGGACCGCGTCTTAGTTCGTGGCGCAAATGAGGGCTTGGTCGCGGATTGAGGAGAAAGTGTTGTTGGAGCACTGCTAGGTCCGTAGAAAAGCCAGATCGGTCACTCGCGCGTTAGGCCCGTTCCGTGGGTGGACAATGATCGCAATTACTGATGAAAAGGGTTACGGACGATGACCGCCCTCAACTGTTGCCCGAGATTCAAATCTTTGGCCCATCAGATGGACGCTCCCGACGCTTGCGCCATCGTGACAATTAACGCGTCCCACCACCACTAGGATAGATGCCAACGATCCGTGGAATCGAGAGCCTTGCGAGCTCGGCCTACGCTCACCGGGTGGACGATGCAACAATGACCACATTGACCCATCGTTGCATCACGTGGATGCTGGGCGAGCCATTTCCGATCCTGGTGAGACGGGGGTTATCAAATCTAGCGCCGTCTGGTGGCGTGGTTCGCTCTGATTGGTCGTGAAGACCCAAACGTTGGTATCGACAAACTCAACGGTTATCAGGGTCGTCCCGATTTTCATAGGGGTGCCTACCCTTGAGTCCTAAGGCGTATCCGGGCTTCAGCCCTTCGATCAGGCGTTCATCCGCCGCTGTGCGGAGGGGTGCCCAATGGGTCAACGCCTGCTGGACAGGCCGCAGTGCAGGCTCCGACGCCTCGTCGATCATGCGCTTGAGATCGTCCCGATAACCCAGTGTAGCCCTTTACTCTTTAGGCATAGGTAGATTTCGAATGGACGGGACCGGGTGGTCGCGAGACGATCTTGTAGAGGGTACCTCTGCAATCATGTCAAAGTGAGATCGCACCGTTCAAGACGGCCACAGATCTCTGCCATATGGTGGTCAAAGTTGGGCTGATCCGGATCAAGGTCTCCATTGTACGCGGCGTTCTGTAGACCGCTATAATAGAACGAGAGAAGAGCGTACATCTAAGCGGACGATATATTCCGAGGGGAGGCGGTGCGGTTGTTGGAAAGTGGGGTTCTCGAAGAATACGTTCGACAAATTGTGAAAAATACTGACCCAGACGTAGTGGTGCTGTTTGGATCACAGGCACGGGGCACGATGACGGCCGACAGCGACGTGGATATTCTCGTCGTGCACCCCGGTCCGAGATTGCGTCGAATTCAGCGCACGGCTTACGAGTCGCTCAGAGGTCATAGCACCCCGGTCGACATTATCGTCCGCAGCCCGGAGGATATGGAGGGTCGTTTAGCGTGGTCGGATCCATTTATCACCAACATTGTGAATGAGGGACGGGTGCTTTATGGCAAACCCAGCAGTCGCGGAATGGCTATCTTTAGCCGAACGTGACCTTGAGGCAGCCAGGGTCTTGAGTAATCTGCCGAACCAAAGGACCAATGCTTGCTTTCATGCGCAACAGGCAGCGGAAAAGGCCATGAAGGCGCTTTATGCGATGGGTGGTCTGATACCACCGAGAATCCATGACTTGGATGTTTTACGGGAACGGCTTGGTGATGCGCACGATCTGTCTGGAATCGCGATCGCTTGTGCGGTGCTGTCGATGTATGCGGTCGATTCTCGATACCCTGGAGCGGTGGTCGAGGAAGAGGAGGTAGGACCAGCGTTGGCGTTTTCGGAAGAGGTGATGAAGACTGTTCGCCGAGTCATCGAGGCGAAGCAGCCGGAAGATACTTAACACCCAGAAACCCAGAGAGGTATGACGGATGGGGCTTATCAACACCGCGCGGTCGATGGTATCCCAATATCCCCGGAAAGTGGCCGTAGCGTCGGCGGTCGCCGCCATCGGAGTCGCGACGTTGGTGGCCTGGACGATGTCCGTCGTGGTGCAAGAACCCACGAAAGCGTTTAATGACCCGGTTGTGCAGACCATCGAGCAGAAGGCGAATATCCACGTTCCGGTGAAGGCCGGCTCCAGTGCGGCGGACACGTCGTTTACGAGCAACGGCATGGCGTGGGTCTACTATCCTTTGGACATCTTGAGTCGTCTCCCATTGAACGATCCCTCGGACACCGTTGCTGGCCCTCTGCATTGATCCAAGTATTATCAAGTAGACGGATGGTTGGCGGTGGCTGCGGTCCGCACGCCACAGGTGTGAGAATGGCAAACCATGACCAACGGCCCAGCGGTAGGGCATTTGCCGGCCGCCGCCGCGGACCGCAATACACTGGCATCAGTTTTGAGGGTCAAGCAGGAACGTAGCAGTCGAGGAACCATGTACACCGTGCACACGTCGGAGGCCCTGCAAGGGGCGGCGGCGTGTGCTGTCACCACGGTTCCGCCAAAAGGATCATTACTGCAGGGCATTAACGATGCCGACCCCGGACCAGTATACTTTAGTGGAGGAAGGGCCATATGAAACTGTTGCTGTTTGGAATTATTCTGCTGTTATTTGCAATGTTCATGAATTCAATTTCGAGTGGCATGGATCAGGTCTTCATGGTGTTCGCGCTTGCAGGCCTGGCGTGCGGAATTGCTGGTCTCGCCTAAAAGTAGGCGAAATGGCATGACAATGACACCATTCCCAATGCACGCTCGCCGGAGATAGGCCGGGCGCATTCGGGCAGGGAAGTACAGGAACGAAATGGTATAAATCTATACAATCGTGCCGTATTAGGAGGTCTGGAAATGATGTTTCCGACACATATTGTGTCCGTAGGTGGAATCGTAGAAGATGGGAACGGGCATATCCTTTGGGTGCGGCTCTTCTGATGGGAAGCAAAAAACCAATTCGTATAGGCGAAAAACCCGACGTCTCTTAAGCGGAAAATTCGGATTGGAGTGGGAAGATTAGAGGGAGTGTTCGACTAGACAGAACGAGGGATCCCTGTGACCGGGAACCGTCAGAACAGGTGAACTCTGCCCTCGGAGCCTTCACCGAGCAGGTTCGATCCTGGCAATAGACGGTGCGAACTGTGTGAGGCGGGCATAGGGGAACTCGGCGCGACAAGGATCGCAAGGCGCGCAAGAGGGCCGTGAACGACCGTTCACCATGTTGGGGTTCGTCACGGCCCCTCCGTGTGTTGGCGCTAACTGGTGTTGTCATCACTTCCACTAACTTTCGTACCATCAGATACACCACTGATCGGGGCCAGACGTAAAGCCGAGATCAGCCCAAGGGGCTGGGATTCGCTGATTGACTTACCACCAGTATTCGCTGTACAGCTCACCAGAAAACCCACTGCCTACGCCAATCAGCGAATTTAGTGAGGACCCCTGGGGAAGTTCGCAGACCACCGGTCACACGAAGCTCCATTTCGGGCAGACCAGGTTTTCGACCGCCGCCTTTCAGGCGGCGAAATCCAGCCCAGAGGGTCTTCTACCCGGCGACGGGAGATCCGAACGAGGGGGGGTTAAGCGGCCGAGACCTCGGCCGCATACTGGCTGAAGTGCACCCGACGTTGCTCTTGCTGCAGGTGATACGTCCAGTACGCGTCCCAGTCGCCGTTGCTCCAGACGGAGCGCAGCTTCCATAGCGCCTCGGCGCCATGGTCAGACTCCGCTGGCCACCTTCCAGCCCCCAGCGGGCTCCGGTAATATCAAAGCGATCCTTAATGAGATGTCGGCAAGCGCCTTCAATGATGCCCGTCGCGATCGGCCACCCTTGCTCCAGCGCTTGCGGATAGTGTAAATATTGGCGATTCTTGAGGAAATACTGAGCGCATTGGTC
>DAHXNH010000291.1 GCA_027365485.1 Clostridiales bacterium | reverse complement strand
TCCCGCAACCAGCAACTGATACGGTGGAGTCAGACCCATCGTCTGGAATTCCAATGGGTCGCCTGACGCCTCTTCGCTAAGCCGGCGTCCCATAAGGCGGGGCTGTCCGAGCGAAACGCCGTACCCGCTCAGTGCATTCTCTGGTCCTTAGCGTCCTATCGCGCAATTGCGAAGACGGTATATTCCCAATTGACGGACAATCGATCAATCACACTTTAGCTCGCTAACGTAGCAAATTGCATAGCGTGGAATTTTATTATGGATCTCGGCAATACTTTCGAATGAAATCCTGTTTGCTGTCGTCGTCGAGACCCAAAATGGCACTCAGACCTCGGGAGTTCACAACATCGGCGACGTCCAATATCCGAATTGCCGCCAAATGCCGAGACGGTGCCCTACGCAGTCCGTGGTGCGCACGAGGTCTTTGCTGGAAAATTCCGCCATGCCGAAACAAACGACCAAGAGCAGACGACAGGGCTCCATTTCACTAGCCCCCTGTGATAGGTCGCGGGCAGCGGGTATCTTTGCCCAACTAGCAACGCTTCTATACGACCGATTCTTTAGCTATTGAGGAGCCAGGGACTCCTTGTGATCTCAGTCAGGACGGCTGCGGAGAACGCTTAGTGCTGTGCTCGCGGTGGTCCAAACGCTCCCTCCGCCGAATCTCTGCGGTACGAAACCGCTCCCGTTCCAGTGCGGATTCCAAAATCAATGCCGGAACCGGAGCAGGCCGACCATCTGAGCCCATGGCGACGAAGCTTAAATAGGCCGTGCTCGTCGGCTGGACCTGGCCGGTCAACAAATCCTCGCTGGTTACTTCGACCTGAACCTCCATCGACGTGCGTCCCACCCATGTCAATTCGGCGATGAGATGCACCACGTGACCTACCTTCACCGGATTTAAAAATGTCACCCGATCCATCGACGCCGTTACCGCAATATGGCCTGCATGGCGGGCCGCGGCCATGGCTGCGGCTAGATCGATCCAATGCATGACCCGACCACCAAGGATGTTGCCTAAAGGATTGGAGTCTCCTGGCAATGCCAACTCGGTCATCTCAGTGCGTGACTGGGCGACCGTCTTCCCACTAGCGTCCATTGGGTTCCTCCGGTTCGTTGGAATAGAGCGTCACTAGAATCCTCATCCTAACCCCAGCAATGTAAGTCCATGGGAGGCTAATCATGTCCATCAAATCGAAATGCCCTAAATCTCAGTCTAACCATAAACATCAGGCGTTTCAACGGGATCTGACTTCACCCACCTTGACCCTTCTCACCATTGGCGGCATCATGGGTTCTGGCCTGTTTTTGGCCAGTGGGCTCGCTATCCGCAATGCGGGTCCCATTGTCTTCCCGCTGTTTATTCTGGCCGCCGTGGCCATGTATTTTGAAATTACCGCCCTAGCCGAGATGTCCATCGCCACCCCTACCCCCGGTTCTTTCTTAGTGTATACCGAGGCCGTCTTAGGTCCGGGCTGGACCTTTGTCTCGGGCTGGATCTTCTGGTTTTCAAGCGTGCTCACCATGTCTAGTGAAGTCACCGCAGCTGCGCTCTTTACGAAGTTCTGGTTCCCCACCATGGCGCTGTGGATATGGTCCTTGGTCTATTCGACATTAATTATTGCAGTCAATTTTCTTAGCGTCCGCGGATTCGGAACCATCGAGGGAATTATGGCCGGGGTGAAAACCGTAGCTGTCGCACTCTTTATCATCGTCGGGACTGCAACCCTGCTCCACCTCTTTCCCGCCTCCGCCCACACTCCCCTAAACCCGTTGGTGAACATGACCGCTCATGGCGGCTGGCTCCCTCATGGCTGGTTGGGAGCCGCCCCCTCGATGTTGTTGGTGCTTTTCGCCTATGCCGGTACCGGGGTCATCGGGCTGGCCGCCGCTGAAACCAAAAAACCGTCGTCCACCATTTCCAAGGCCATCCGCAATACCTCCGTTGTCATCTTTGTCCTCTATCTCGGATCGATCTTTTTGATTGTGAGCCTGGTGCCGTGGCAACGATTTTCCGCCAGCGTCAGTCCCTTTACGGTGGTTTTGCGCGCCATCGCCATTCCTGACGGGTCTTTCGCCATGAACTTGGTGTTGCTGTTCGCTGTGCTTTCCACCATGAATGCCGCCCTGTACTCCAATGTCCGGGTGTTGTACCGTCTGGCCAAGGCAGGTCAGGCACCCTCTTGGTTGAGCAAGCTCAATCGACGAGGACAGCCCACCTTCGCCATCTTGAGCAGTGCGGCGCTGCTCGCCTGCACCATAGTTCTGGCGTACGCCTTGCCCAAACAGGCGTACTCGTATTTGGTTACGGCCACCGGATTTCAAGCCATGTTCATCTGGCTGATGGTCCTGTTGACCCAGTTGCGATATCGGCCCTACCTGCAACAACATCATCCCGAACGTCTCACCTACCGCCAACCCGGCTTCCCATTAAGCACCTATCTGGTCATGGTTTTAGTCATCCTCGCCATGGCCTTCGCCATCGTGGCTAAACCAGAACGAGTTGGGGTCGTGGTTGGAATCGGCGTCATTCTTCTGGTTTGGGGCATCTGGCTCGTGTTTCGCCACCGCCTAAGTAAAAATCAGATCCATTAACCGTGACGGTCTTCCGAGCGTCTGAGCACAACACAGCACTCGACGTGGTCCGTCTCAGGGAACATATCGACGGGTTGAATCCACTCGACCTCATATTGAACCCTGAGCAAATTCAAATCTCTGGCCAGAGTGTCCGGATTACAGCTGACATAGATGAGTTGCTTCGCCGCCAACTGGTTTAAGCTTTGCACGGCTTGAGAATTGAGACCGGCCCGTGGCGGGTCGACAATGATCACATCAGCGGCTTTTGTGTGAGGTTTTTGGCTTAGCCATTGTTCTACGCTTGCCGCATCCACCCGAACGTTATCCAGATGGTTCAATTTCGCATTGACGATAGCGTCTTTCACGGCAGACGCGTTCACTTCGACTGCCCTGACCGACTCCACTTGGGGGGCCACCAAGCAGGCCACCGTGCCCACACCGGCATACAAATCCCATACTTCGCGAGCAGTTTTTGACACGGCGTGGCGCACCGTATCATATAAGTGCTCGACTTGGTACGGATTGACTTGAAAGAACGTACGGGTCGAGACGCGAAACGTCTGGCCCAAAATGGTATCCAAAAAATAGGGTCGACCGGCAAGCAAAATACTTTGATCTCCCAACACTCGGTTGCTTTCGGCGACGTTGACATTTTCTACTACCCCAACCACCTCTGGGACCGCTGTCATCAGGGCCTCGGCCAAGTGCACCAGCCGTGGATCTCGGTCCTTGACGATCAGAGCAACCAGCGCGCCGGACCCGTCTTTCGCACTGCGCACCAATAGATGGCGCAGAGTCCCGCGATGTACCTTTTCTTGATAGGTCGACAGGCCCAGTTCCCCGGCTATCCCCGGCGCCACCGCCAGGATGCGATTTATCACGCCGCTTTGAATAGCACAGGACGACACCTGCACCAAGCGATGACTGCCCCGGGAGTAAAGTCCTAGGATTGGATGCCCGCCTCGGTCCGTACCCCACGGAAACTGACCTTTATTGCGATAGCCGTACGGATTCTCGGCTCCAATAATCGGCCGGATCGACACGTCGCTCAGGTGTCCAATTCGCGCCAAACTTTCACCGATCCACGCTTGCTTGTAGGCTAATTCCGCGGCGTAGCGCCAATGTTGAAAATCGCACCCGCCACACTGATTAAAGACTGGGCAAGGAGCGGGCTCCCGGTCCGGGCTTTGATCGATGATGGAGCGCACTCGGGCTCGGGCAAAGGTTTTCCTCTCCTCGGTGATTTCCGCGCGCACGGCCTCGCCCGGCAGCGCCCCAGCGACAAAGACGATTCGACCATCCGGCAAGGTGGCCACGCCTTCCCCATTTTGCCCCATGCGTAAAATGTTGAGATCGACCTCGCCTAAGGTCATGACCCGACCGCAGCCTCTGTCAGTCGCACCCAGCCATCTTCAATGCTCAGCGGCCACCCCAATGGGACGGTGAGTTTCTTGACACCATGGCCGGCAGGAAGACCCCAAAACAGATCGACCCCCGCTCGGCGACACTGCTCCATGACCACATCGCGGGGGCCATAGTCGGCAAGCTCCGGATCGCCTTGGCAGCGGGTGGCTTCCCCAAACACAATCGCACAGGCTTGGTGGAGCACACCCGCCAACCGCAACTGCGTCATCATACGGTCAATGCGATAGGGTGGCTCTTGCACCTCTTCCAGATATAAGACCTTATCCCTCACGTCAACCTCAAACGGCGTCTTCAACGATGCACAGAACACCGACAAATTACCACCGACCCAAGGGGTGGTGAGGGGCCCCGAAAAATCTTCGCTTTCCCACAAGTGCTCCATCGGACTGTCTCCGATAAAGCCGCTCCCTCCGCCCACAATCCGCAGGGCTTCGATCCCATTTTCACTCTTCCAGTCCATCTCGACCACTGGACCGTGAAAGGTGACCCAACCCAAACCATTCAAAAATCCATGCAGAGCCGTAATATCACTGTAGCCAAGCACCACTTTAGGCGTTGCCCGTGCAATGCGCTCAGCGTCGAGCAAGGGCAATGCCCGTAACGTCCCCCAGCCGCCGCGTGCCAAAAATACAGCGTCTACGGACTCGTCTACTAAAGCCTCTTCCAAATCTCGCGCCCGCATCTCGTCCGTGCCGGCCAGATACCCGGCACTGTGCCATATGTGCTCGGCCAGGCTGACCTCAAATCCCAACCCTTGGAGTCCTAAAACTCCCTGTTCCAGCCGCTCTCTGCTCACCCGGCCGGCGGGCGCCACCACTCGGATTCTAGATCCCTTTGTCAACGCCCGAGGCCGCCTACTGGGCATCAAATTCCAACGCTTCCTTGAGCAACCGATTGACGACCTCCGGACTCGCTTGTCCCTGGGTACGCTTCATCATTTGACCCACCAAAAACCCAAACGCCCTCTCCTTGCCCGCACGATAGTCGGCAACCACCTTGCCGTGTTCTGCCAAGACTTCAGCCACTTGCCCCCGCAAAAGACTGTCGTCGGTAATCTGGGCCATGCCCAATCGCTTTACCCACACCGCCGCCGATTCTCCGCTTTCGAACATCTTATCCAACACTTCCTTGGCCATACGTCCCGAAATCTTGCCATCGGCAATGAACCCCAACAGGTCAACCAAGTCTTTAGGACTTACCGGACTTTGGTCAAACCCTAGTCCTCGTTCGTTCAACAGGCGCAACATGTCGGAAAGCATCCAACTGCTGACCGCGCGCACATCGTCCGTAAACGACAGAGTTTCAGATAAAAAGGCGACCTGCACACGATCTTGAACCAGCACTTCGACATCCTGGCTGGCTAGGCCAAGATCGCGGAGACGCTCTCGCCACGCCTCGGGCAACAGCGGTAGACTAGCTTGGACCTCCGTCAACCAGGATTCATCCAGCACCAGAGGCGGCAGATCAGGCTCAGGAAAATACCGATAGTCGTTGGCCTCTTCCTTGCTTCGCTGACTGTAGGTGCGCCCTCGACCGTCGTCGAATCCGCGCGTCTCCTTGATAATGCGTTCACCTTGGCTAAGCCTGGCCGCTTGACGCTCAATCTCATATTCAATCGCTCGGCCAACATTGCGAATCGAGTTGACATTTTTGACTTCGACCCGAGGCAAATCTTCGAGACTGCCTTGATATCCCCTAGGCTTTAAAGAAACGTTCGCATCGCAACGCATGGACCCTTCTTCCATCCGCAAGTCGGAAACATCGAGGTAGCTTAAGATGGTGCGCAACTCGGTTAAATATCGCCGCGCTTCTTCCGCAGAGCCCATGTCGGGCTCAGAGACGATCTCAATCAAGGGGACACCCGCTCGATTCAAATCGACTAGCGAGCCTTCCGCTTCTTTCAAATTTTGGCCAATATGATTTAATTTCCCCGCATCTTCTTCCATGTGAACCCGGCGAATACGAATCCGCTTGACCTCGGCCCCGTCGGCGATGGGCACAAATCCCCATTCGGCGAATGGCAAGTCATATTGCGAAATTTGATACGCCTTGGGCAAATCGGGATAAAAATACTGTTTTCGATCAAACTTGGAGACCGATCGAATCGTACAATGAAGAGCCATTCCCGCTTTAACCGCCAAGTAGACGGCGTTTCGGTTCAAAACCGGAAGCACTCCAGGCAATCCCAAACACACGGGACAGGTCTGGGTATTCGGGGCGGAACCAAACGCATTCACACATCGGCAAAAAAGCTTAGTCCGCGTCTTCAACTCTACGTGCACCTCTAGACCGACCACCACACGATACGCCTCGTCTACCATCCCAATGTCCTCTCCTCCATCAGCAGCTGACCACGGTTCACCCTCACGTCCTCCAAAGAGGCCAACGAGGCCGTTCTACCATCTGTTCCACCATGTAGCCGGCTCTCAGCAACAAGTCTTCGGACCAGGCTGGACCAATCCACTGCATCCCAATGGGAAGGCCGTCATCAAATCCAGCCGGAACCGAAAGGGCTGGCAATCCGGCCAAATTTGCAGTGACGGTGCAGATGTCTGATAAATACATCTGCATCGGATCATCCGATCGCGAACCGAGAACAAAGGGCAAATCCGGGGCGCTCGGCGTCACTACCAAATCGACGGTCTGGAACGCTTCATCAAAGTCGCGCCGAATCAATGTTCTGACTTTCTGAGCTTTGACATAGTATTGATCGTAGTAGCCCGCCGACAGCACATGCGTGCCCAGCAAGATCCTTCGCTGCACTTCTTCGCCCATGCCCTGAGCGCGGGTATTTCGATACAATGAGTCGAGATCCGTGGCCGGAGCCCGAAATCCGTAACGAATTCCGTCGTATCGCGATAAGTTGGAAGAAGCCTCGGCAGGGGCAATCAGGTAATACGTGGCGATAGCGTAGCGGGTGTGCGGCATTTCAATCTCGACCACCGTCACTCCCTCGGCCGCTAAACGATCCAACATCTTTTCAACCACCGACCGCACCTTAGGGTCAATACCTTGACCAAAATACTCTTTGGGCATCCCTACCCTAAGACCCTCAAGTGGCCGCTTTAACTGCGCCAAATAATCGGGCACAGGATTTTCCACACTGGTAGCATCCCTCACGTCCTGCCCACTAATCACCTGCAGCAACAGACCAACATCCTCGACAGTTCGAGCCAGAGGACCAATTTGATCTAAACTGGAGGCGTAGGCAATGAGACCATAGCGAGAGACCCGCCCATAAGTCGGCTTAAGGCCTACGATCCCACAAAAGGCCGCGGGCTGGCGAATGGATCCGCCAGTATCCGACCCCAGGGCTAAGGGAGCCATCCCTACCGCCACCGCCGCCGCCGACCCGCCACTCGACCCGCCTGGCACCCTAGTCAAATCCCACGGGTTTTTAGTCGGCCCAAACGCCGAATGTTCGGTCGACGAACCCATGCCGAACTCGTCCAAGTTGCTCTTTGCCAACACAATGGCGCCTTGGGCCGCGGCGCGCTCCACGGCCGTCGCCGTGTACGGGGAACGAAAGCCTTCAAGCATGCGAGAACCCGCCGTAGTCGGAAAATCTTCGGTCACGATATTATCCTTGACCACCAGCGGTACGCCTGCCAAAGCCAGTTGGCTACGCTGATCCAAGGGCATGCGGTCCACAGCCTGGGCGCGACTTAATGCTAAGTCTTGATCTTGAGCCAAGAGTGCATGCACTTCAGGCTCAGTGGCCCGAATCCGTTCCAAATACCCAATCATCGCGCTTTCCGCTGAGACCTGGCCACTTCTCACCGCGTCAGCCAGGCCCTTTGCTGAATAATCGGGAACTCCCATCACTGATCCTCTCCCTCCGCTAAGATCCGAGGGATTCGAAACATCCCGTTTTGGACTGCTGGCGCATTGGCCAACGCCGCTAAGGGATCCAACGACGGGCATTCTTCATCCGACCGCATCCCCCCTGGCCCTCGAGACCCCTGCCAGGTGGCATCGACCGCACTCGTATCCACGGCTTGGAGAACGTCGACATAGTCTAGAACGCGTCCCAACTCATTGGCAATCCTCTCCACATCCGTCATATTTAGACGTAGATGCGCTAAATCCGACACATACGCCACCAAATCCGTTGACAGTCGCAAATCCTCAAGCCCCCTCGCTATTGCTCGATTATATCACGGCTCCGATGGGACTCAGCCGCCTCAGGCACCGCATGTCGGCTCGGTCAATCCCGCCACCCCTATCGAAAGTGACAGGCGACAAAATGGCCAGGGACGGATTCCTTCCACGCCGGCACTTCCGTTCGACAGCGATCTTGCGCAATCGGGCAACGGGTATGGAACCGACAACCAGACGGGGGATGAACCGGGCTTGGCAGGTCTCCTTGCAACACTATCCGCGACCGCTTGAGCTCGGGGTTGGGCACTGGAATCGCCGAAAACAATGCTTCGGTGTAGGGATGCAAGGGTTTTTGATAAATCTCAGCGGCAGATCCCAATTCCACCATGACCCCCAAGTACATGACGCCCACCCGGTCAGAAATGTGGCGGATGACATTCAAGCCATGAGCGATAAACAAATAGGTGAGGTCAAATTCCTTTTGCAGGTCTTCGAGCAAATTTAAAATTTGAGACTGAATCGATACGTCTAACGCCGATACCGGCTCATCCGCAACAATCAGCTTGGGGTTGAGCGCAAGAGCCCGGGCAATGCCTACCCGTTGCCGCTGACCACCCGAAAACTCATGCGGGAAGCGTTGGACATGATACGAAGCCAAGCCCACCACGTCCAATAATTCCTTCACCCTAGCTTCGCGCTGGATCCGGTCGCCGACCCCATGAATGACTAAGGGCTCTTGAATAATTTGCCCCACTGACATCCGAGGATTCAATGACCCAAACGGATCTTGGAAAATGATCTGCATTTGCCGGCGAACCGCGCGCATAGCCTTAGGCGAGAATTCCATAATATTTTGGCCTTCAAATTCAACACTGCCGGCCGTCGGTTCAATCAGGCGCAAAACGGCTCGGCCGGTCGTGGTCTTGCCGCAGCCCGACTCACCCACCAAGCCCAAGGTCTCACCCCGAGCGATGTCGAAACTGACCCCATCGACCGCGCGGACGTTGCCTACCACCCGCGACATGATGCCACCGGTAATCGGGAAGTACTTTTTCAGATTCTTCACTGAGAGCAGCACGTCGCCTAAATTTCGAACTGGTTCGACCACGCTCACGACACCGCCTCCTGATTGGGGCTGGCATATAGCCAGCAGGAGACCTTACGGTCGGGTTCGACTTCGTTCAATGTTGGCACCTTGACTCGGCATACCTCCATTGCCCGTGGACAACGAGGCGCAAACGCGCATCCTGGCGGCAGACGAAGCAAATTCGGGACTACGCCGTCAATGACATGCAAGCGGTCTTCGACCGGAGTGTCCAATCGCGGAATCGAAGCCAATAAGCCTTGGGTATAAGGGTGCAGGGGACGTCGGAACAAGTCCCTGGTGGACGCTTCCTCCACCACCTTGCCTGCGTACATTACGGATACGCGATCCGTCATCTCTGCGACCACACCGAGGTCGTGGGTAATCAGCAAGATCGCGGTGTGAAATTTTTGCTTCATTTCTTTCATCAGTTCAAGAATCTGCGCTTGAATAGTGACATCTAGAGCCGTCGTCGGTTCGTCGGCGATCAAAAGTTCTGGGTTGCAGGAAAGTGCCATGGCGATCATTACCCGCTGCCGCATCCCACCCGACATTTGGTGAGGATACTCTCTCACTCGCTGCTCGGGCGACGAAATGCCTACCATTCGCAACATCTCGACTGCTCGCGACCACGCCTCACGCTTGCCAATTTTTTGATGCAGCAGAATGGCTTCTGATATTTGATCCCCAATGGTATACACCGGATTTAAGGAAGTCATCGGCTCCTGAAAAATCATGGCTAGATTGTTGCCGCGAATCTTCCGCATCTGATCCATAGGCTTTTGCAGCAGATCCTCGCCGCGAAACCAGATCTCTCCACCCACGGTTCGACCCGGAGGATTTGGCACCAGGCGCATAATCGAGAGCGACGTCACGCTCTTGCCACAGCCCGATTCTCCGACCACGCCGAGGGTCTCCTCAGCGTTAATGTATAAGCTCACGTCGTCGACCGACCGCACCACGCCCTCATCGGTGAAAAAGTGAGTTTGAAGATGTTTGACTTCTAATACCGGTTCCATCCAGGCTCCCCCCTTCCCGCTCTTCATCAAAACCACCACGGCCTGCCCTCGGGCCCATCCTCTCGAGACCTACTCCGATTGAAAATTCGACACCCGGCGCAGAAATTCCTCTTCCGAGATCACCGTCACCCCTAGCTTTTGGGCCTTGTCCAATTTGGAACCCGCTCGTTCCCCAGCCACCACCAACGTCGTTCGCGACGAAACCGCGTTGGCCACTTTACCGCCTTCGGCCACGACCATCGCCTCGGCCTGGGCTCTCCCGAATCGTTCTAGAGTCCCGGTAATAACCACCACCTCACCGCGCAGGCGGTCGCCTGTCACGACCGCCTCTGGCTCGGCAAAATTCAGGTTCATCGTCCTCAACGCATCAATCACCAGACGGTTAGGCTCTTGTGCAAAAAATTCGACCACCTCTTCGGCAATTCCATGACCAATCTCTGCCACAGCTAATAGATCGTCCATGCTGGCCGCCATTAAGCGGTCAAGATGGCCAAATTCCCGGGCGAGACTTTCGGCCGCCTTTTCGCCGACCAGTCGAATTCCCAGGCCAATCAAAAGCCGCGACAACGGCCGAGTTTTGCTCTGTTCAACAGCACGGACGAGATTGGCGGCGGACAGCGGGCCGAAGCGAGGCAACTGCTGCAACTGGGAGGCGGTCAGGCGATAGAGATCGGCTACCGTCTTCACCAAACCTTCATCCAATAACACATCGACGGTCTTGTCGCCCAACCCGTCAATGTCCATAGCCGGTTTCGAGGCGAAATGAATGATAGACTCGCGCAGTTGGGCCGGACACGACATTCCCGCCGTACAGCGAAAAGCCTTCTCCCCCGGAACTCTTCGGACCTCGGCGCCGCATTCCGGGCATCGCGAGGGATAAATAAACGGACGGGTGCCTTCCGGTCGAAGTGCGCTTTCCACCCGCACCACCTCCGGGATAATCTCTCCCGCCTTGCGCACGAACACCGAATCGCCGACGCGCACGTCCAATTCCTGGAGAATATCTTGATTGTGTAACGACGCCCTGGAGACCTGGGTTCCTGCCAAGCGCACCGGTTCCAGTTCAGCGGTTGGCGTCAACACCCCGGTGCGACCCACACTCAAATGGATGGCGCGAACCACGGTCAGCGCTTCCTCGGGAGGAAATTTGAAGGCAGCCGCCCACCGCGGAGCTTTTTGGGTGGCTCCCAGCCGCCGCTGCAAGGCAATCGGATCCACCTTAAACACCAGCCCATCGGTGTCAAAGTCCAACTGAGCACGGTGGGTTTGCCAAAACTCCACATACGCCCACAATTCTTCGACACTCTCTGCTCTACGCCAATTCGGTTCCACCACAAGACCCCAGGCTTGCATCTGCTGTAATGCCTGATGATGATTTTCCAGGGTACCCAAGCCACGGCGAATTTCGTAAAAAAAAGCGGCCAGTTGACGCTCGCGGGTAATTTCCGCATCTAGTTGGCGAAGCGAGCCGGCGGCTGCATTGCGCGGATTGGCAAATTCCTGAAGATTTTCCTCTCGCCGGCGCTGATTTAAACGCAAGAACTGACTCTTCGGCAAATAGACTTCGCCCCGCACCTCGACGTCCACAGGCTGGCTCAAGGTGGCCGGGATTGTCGATATTTGGCCAACGTTGGCGGTCACCAGTTCACCCACCAAACCGTTGCCGCGGGTCGCAGCTTGCACCAAACGCCCTTGGCGATAATTCACAATCACACTTAAGCCGTCAATTTTCAACTCGGCCACCAGCGGCGGCAACCCTCCACCATCGCTGACTCGCCGGCAAAACTCTTCCACATCCTCGCGATTATGCACATTCGTCAGACTAAGCACCGGCTGATCAAAAACGACACTGCCCAGTTCGGACCGCAGAGCACCGCCCACGCTTTGAGTGGGCGAATCTTCCCGACGCCACTTAGGATAACGCTCTTCTAAAGACTGCAACTCCTTGACCAGCGCATCATATTCAGCGTCAGGGATGGTCGGTGCATCCATTTCATGGTATTGCTGGCTATAGGTGCGAACCATCGCCGTCAATTCAAAAAGCCGCCGGTGATCGTCAAGCGCTCCCATTTAAGCCTCTTCCTGCTCTCGGCCTAATTGCGCATACTTGGCCAAAAACGAACGAATTCCGCCTCCTGGAAAGGCGATGGTAATTTCCAATTCATCGCCGCCACCGCGTTGACTCACCACGGTACCCCAGCCAAACCGAGGGTGTCGCAATCGGTCGCCGACTTGATAGCCCCCCTCAGGCACACTCGTCCTGACGGACGCTCGTCCCATCCCCATATGGTCTTGGTCTTCCGATTCATCAATGAGATTGGCAGGGATTTCCGCTATAAATCGTGACACCGGATGCGATTCGGTCCGCCCCATCAGCGTCCGAGTTTCCGCCGCAGTCAGATACAACTCATCTCTGGCCCGGGTCAGAGCGACATAACACAGCCTGCGCTCCTCTTCGACTCGATCCTCTTCAATGGACCGGATATGTGGAAATACCCCTTCTTCCATGCCCACCAAGACGACCAACGGGAACTCCAAACCTTTGGCACTGTGGACCGTCATTAACCAGGCGCCTTGGCCCCGATCTTCCGTTGCTTCCCAATCCGAAACCAGGGCTAAAAACCCCAGGAAATCCCCCAAATCATCGACGCCTTCCGTCTCCTGAAAACGTTTGGCCTCAGAAATTAATTCTCCAACATTTTCAACCCGCTCTTCTCCCTCGCGGCCACCTTCCGAGGCAAAATAGCGCAAAAGCCCACTTTCGTCTGCAACTTGCTGTACCAGGTCGGGCAGGCTCTGGCCAAGGTCTTGGCGCCAGTTTTGAAATTGGCCCCACAACTCAACCGCCGCCTTTTGCGCGGCAGGGGTCAAGCCATTAACCATCGCCGCATCACCGAGAGTCTCATAGAGCGAAATCCCTTGCTGTTGACTGGCTTTCAGCAAGTGGCCAATGGCGACATCACCAATCCCCCGACGGGGAAAATTGATAATCCGAGCCAGCGATATATCATCTTGTGGGTTATAAATTATCTTCAAATATGCAAGCAAATCTTTCACTTCTTTGCGCTCATAAAAGCGCTTGCCGCCCACCAAGCGGTAGCCAATTCCGGCGCGCGTCATGGCCATTTCCAGGGCCCGGGATTGGGCGTTGGTGCGATACAACACCGCGCAGTCTCCAGGAGCTCGTCCGCGTCCGACGGCCTCATGAATCACTTCGGCAGCGTACCATGCTTCACTTTCTTCGTCGGGCGCGATATGCCAGCGAAGTTTGGCCCCACCCTCGCGACTAGTCCACAACTCCTTGCCCAATCGATCGTGATTATGCTCGACTACGGCATTAGCCGCTTCTAAAATCATGGACGTCGAACGATAATTTTCTTCAAGGCGCACGACTGTGGCTCCGGTGAACTGTTTTTGAAACTCGAGAATATTGCGCATATCGGCCCCACGCCACCCATAAATGGCCTGGTCATCATCTCCTACCACGCACAAATTGCCATGTCCACGCGCAATCAACTCAATCATCCGATATTGGGCCAAGTTGGTATCTTGATATTCATCCACCATCACGTAGTGAAAGCGACGATGGTACATCGCCAAAACGTCCTCGTTTGCCTCTAAAAGCTTAACCGCAAAATAGATCAAGTCATCAAAGTCTAATGCGTTGAGGGCTCTTAGACGTTCTTGGTACCGCTGAAATGCCTCTTGCACTCTTCTTCCCATAAATGAAAAGTCATTCCAGTGATCGGGGTCTATAAAGCTATTCTTCGCGCGACTGATCTGAGCTAAAAGAGCGCCCGCTGGGAATTTTTTTTCGTCCCAATCCAAGTCTCGCACAATCGAGCGCATGAGCGCCTTTTGATCATCCGTATCATAAATTAAAAACCGCGGACCAAACCCAAGTCGCTCGATGTCTTGGCGCAAGATCCGAACGCAAATCGCATGAAACGTCCCGACCCACATTCGCCTGCTCGCCGAGCCCACCAACTGGTCGATCCGTTCGACCATTTCCCGTGCAGCCTTGTTGGTAAAGGTAAAAGCTAAAATTTCCCCCGGATCGACGCCCAAATTCTGAATCAAATGAGCGACCCGATAGGTTAGCGTTCGCGTTTTGCCGCTGCCCGCCCCGGCCAGAATCAACACTGGACCGTCGGTCTTAGCGCACGCTATGCGTTGTGGTTCATTCAATTGCATCAACAAATCCATATTCGGACCCCCCACCCTTGGTTACTCTAATTATAACATCTGCCGATCGATCGTCGACGGCGGCGGTTAGCCCGGTTCATGCGAATTCAGTCGGTCCAACACCAATCGATATCCGTCAGCCCCGAAGCGCAAACATCGATTCACCCGGGAAATGGTCGCCGATGAAGCTCCGGTCGCACGGGCAACGTCTTCATAGGTTTGGCCGCGATCCAGAAGCGACGCCACCTGCCAACGCTGCGCCACCGAATGCAATTCCGCAGTGGTCAAAATGTCCTCAAAAAAAGCGTAGCACTCCTCAATCGTGGACAAGGCTAAAATCGCCTGAAAAAGAGAATGAGATTCGGGACCGATCAGTTTCGGATTCACTTCGACGCTCTCCTCACGTTCTATGTGTCCTAGGGTATCTACCTCTTCGCCAAGCCCATATCCCAAATCCACGGCGCGCATCGGCCGAAGTTCAGATCGAAGGCGTTGGCCAAATAGCCGCCGTCAAGGGCTCGTCCTCAGTATACTATGGACCTCATCGTTTGGTTTCTGGAACGGGTCGGGAACTCTCGCTGCGAAGATTCGCACCGAGGTCAGACCGTGAGCCCCTGTGGCGTGGACGGCCAAGACCCAAGACCCAAGAAACGTTATGAAGACGATTCAGGCACCGTGGGGAAGCCCACCGAAACGAGCTCGGGGACAGCGCCAACAACGACATTTCAGGTCGCAGGCGTCCTTATCCCGAGCACTTCGGATTCTAGGCAAAAGCTGTCAGGTGAGCGATTGCAGTGTGATTCAGCGCTTTTACACCGCTGGTTTCGTCGACGGAGGCAGCCACCCCCGCCCTTAAGCTTTCAGCCGATTAACCGCGCGACCAGCACAACTGGGGCAATCAAGCGATCGCTTTCAGGGTCTGACGCCGTTCGGCCGGTGCTATCAACCGAGCCATGGCTCGGCGCGCTCTAGGCTGAAACTGAACCTCCACATTTGGGCTAGCCACCGCCTCCGGAAGAGGCCCCGCCGCTCCCTCCCGAAGACGATCCTCCCCCAGAGGATGAGCCGCTGCCGCCGGACGATGATCCGCTACTACCCGAAGAGGATCCTGAGCTAGAGGATGAGGAAGAAGACGCCATAGCAACCAAACTCGTTCGCACGGCCTGATCGATGGTAGACTTTATCGTGGCCGATGACATGCCCTTCATCACATCTGCTTCTATCATTTGTTGAATTGTCGCACTGCCAATCACACTGGCTAGCGCCTTAGTGATTGTCGTTTGACCCAGTGGCGTCATCAGGGCGGTTTCGAGCTTGGTCGTCGAGATCGATTCGGCAATCAATTTTTGCATTTTGGGCGTGTTCAGTTCATCTTTCACGGCTTTGGCCACCGCTTTATCTTCTTCGCTTGAAGCGCCGCCCTGAGATGAACCGCCTCCTGATGAACTGCCTCCTGATGAACTCTTATGGTTTACCGAAGCCGACGTTCCTTTATCAGGAGAAGGTTCTCCCATCGAAACTGAGCAACCGGACAGGTACACCATCGCGGTGATTGCACTCACCGCAACCCAGATCTGCCGACCCATGGTGACCACCTCCTAAACCGTTTCGTCTAGTGTGGTCTCTATCCGTCGGTTTTAGCCGTGTTTTGCCAAGTTGATGGCGATATCCTGGCGAAACATCCCTCCATCCAGCTTAATCTCAGCCATTTGGCGGTAAGCAATGGTCCGAGCCTGATCGAAATCGTCCCCGACCCCGACCGTCGTCAGAACCCGTCCTCCGCTGCTTTGAAGCCTTCCGTCGACCACTGTGGTCCCCGCGTAGTAAATCCTGGCTCCCGGAACTCGGGTGGCGATGTCAATGGCGCGGCCTACCCGAGGCTGCTCGGGATATCCGTCCGACGCCAGCACCAGCCCCACGGCCTTTTGCCCGGTCAGCGCAATTTGCGGTTTCAAAAGACGCCCCTGAGCCAATTCAGAAAACCACTCGTATAAGTCGTCTTCGATTAGAGGAAGAATCACCTGAGCCTCCGGATCGCCGAAGCGCGCATTAAACTCCAAAACATAGGGGCCGGCAGCCGTCATCATCAATCCGACATACAAGACGCCGCGATAGTCGATGCGGTTTTCGCTCAAGAACCCGACCAAGGGTTCCAAGACGCGTTGATCGATAATGCGGCATTCAGCGTCAGACAGCCACGGCACCGGGCTGTACGCGCCCATTCCGCCCGTGTTGGGGCTTTTGGGATCAGCCGTCAAGCGTTTGTGGTCTGCCGCTGTAGGCAACCAGACATATTGATGACCATTGGTCAGAATCTCGACCGATACTTCCCGCCCTTCGAGGTACTCCTCCACTACAAACGGCCCCGACGACAAAGTGCTTCGGCGCAAAAAATCCTGCCACTGAGCCGGTTCGGCAATCACCGCGACTCCCTTGCCTTGCGCTAAGCCATCTTCTTTAACCACGAAGGGTAGGGCCCACTCCCGTTCCACCAATCTTTGCAGTTGCTCAACGCTTTGCACAGTTTGAGATCGAGCGGTCGGGATAGCCAACTGGGTCATCACCGATTTTGCATAGATTTTGCTGCTCTCCAATTTGGCCCCCGCCTGACTGGGACCCACCGCCAGCAATCCGCGAGTTGTTAGCGCGTCGATTATCCCATCGGCCAACGGCACCTCTGGGCCAACAATGGTGAGGGCCTGGATTTCATCGGCTAACTGCACCCACTCCTGGACTCCTTGAATCGGTGCCAGCGTCGCCAATTCGGCCATGCCAGGGTTTCCAGGCGAGGCCCACAGCTTGGCCACTGAAGGGCTTTCGGCCAACGCTTGGCACAACGCATGCTCGCGAGCCCCTTGGCCAATAACCAGGATATTTTGCTGCTTCATCACATTGGCTCCTTTCTGTTCAATGCCGAAAATGTCGCTCACCGGTAAAAATCAGGGTGATCCCGGCTTTGTCGGCCGCGCTCACACTTTCTTGGTCTCGAAGTGCTCCGCCCGGTTCGACCACGACTCGGATACCGTATTCAGCCGCGGCCCACACTACGTCTCCAAACGGGAAAAACCCGTCCGAGGCTAGCACGGCCCCTCGAGCTCTATCGCCTGCCCTCTCCAAGGCGTGGCGGGCCGCATCGATGCGGTTGGTCTCCCCACCCCCTATTCCCACCGTGGCGCCATCGCGAGCGATTACGATAGCGTTGGAACGCACGTGAGCGGCAGTTCGCCACGCCAGGTCCACATCGGTCCATTGTTGAACTAGGGGACCGGCGACGTGGCGAAAATCCTCCGAACGCGTTTTCAGGCGGTCGCTTTCTTGCGCTAAAAAGCCTCCCGCCACCATGCGCACCTCCAGATCGCGGGGAGCAGGGGTTAACATTTCAAGCACGCGCAGATTCTTCTTTTTAGCCAGAATCGCAAGCGCCGATGGCGTATAACCCTTCGCCACCACCACTTCCAAGAACACTTCCACGAGGTCTGCTGCCAGGTCTTCGTCGACTGAACCGTGTACCGCAACAATCCCGCCGAAAATAGAGACCGGATCCGAGGCGTGCACCCAGCGATAGCTTTCTTGTGGGGTTTGTCCCACCGCCACACCACAAGGGATTTGGTGCTTGACGGCAACCACTGCGGCTTCTGGCAACTCTCGGGCCAGCCGCCAGGCGGCGTCGGCGTCGAGCACATTGTTATAAGACAACGGTTTGCCTTGCACCAAGCGAGCATCACCTAAGCCCCCACCGCCCGGCGTTCGATACCATGCTGCCGCTTGGTGTGGATTCTCGCCGTAGCGAAGTGCCGTACTCTGGCGTCGTCCGGCTAGCACCATAAAAGGGCCAAAGTGATCGTCTTCAGCCAACCGATTTCCGATCACCGCATCATAATACGCCATATGGCGAAACGCTTGACTCGCCCAGACTCTGCGCTCCTCGAGGGTAAAATCCGCGACCTGGCGCGCGATGAGCGCATCGTACTGCTCGGGTCGAGTCACCACCAGCACTCGCTCAAAATTCTTGGCCGCCGCTCGAATCAATGACACTCCGCCGACATCAATCGCCTCGACCAAATCCTCGAGGTCGCGTGAAGCCGCCAGAGCTCCCTCGAAATCGTAAAGATTCACCACGACCACCGAGATCTCTGGAGCCGCGACCATGGCCCGATCTTTTTGGTCTTGCACCGATTCTTGGGACAAAATTCCTGCGTAAAGCACCGGATGTAAAGTTTTCACCCGCCCACCGAGCAACTGCTCAAATCCAGTTAAAGTCTCCACCCGCGTGACCGCAATCCCGGCATTTTCCAGATGTTGCGCGCTCCCCCCACTGGCCAAGATCCCTATCCCCTGCTGCAGCAGGGACCGTGCCAACGCTTCTATGCCCGTCTTATCGGTCACACTGATCAATGCCCACTGCATAACGGCCCCCCTCGAACCCTTCAATGTCGCGTCGCCAAATCACTCGTCGTCCGTGAACGCCGAAGCTTTCGGCCTCGAAAGCCTTCAGTACGGGGCCATAGATCTGGTGCTCTATGCGATGAATTCGTTCACTCAATGACTCCTCGGTGTCATCGCCCAGCACTGGGACCGGGACCTGGGCCACAATAGGTCCACTGTCTTCGCCTTCATCCACCAAGTGGATAGTGACCCCAGTCCAACGGACACCGTGGGCCAACGCGTGGCCTACGGCATTCATCCCACCGAACGCGGGCAGCAAGGAGGGATGAATATTAAAGATCTTCCCAGACCAAGCGGCCACCGTCTCACCATCCAACCAACGCATAAACCCTGCCAGGGCGATAGCCTCGATGTGCGTCCGCTCCAATGCGTCACGCAGTGCTTGGCCATACTCTGCTCGAGAGCCAAATGCTCCCGGCAAAATCGTGGTGTGCGCTAGACCATGGGCTTCGGCCACCTGGAGTGCCCCGACGCCTTCTCGGTGGGAAATCACCAGGCCCACCTCTAACGAGTGGCCCACCAAGGCTTGGAGGTTGCTGCCCTTGCCTCCCACCAGAACCGCCCACTTCATTTCCAATGCACTCCCGGGGTCTCAATCACGGTGCCGATCGCTTCCACCTTAAGCTTAAATCCAGCGAGAAGGCTGACTACGTTTTCCGCAAGTCGGGGATCTACGATCATCGCAAAGCCAATCCCACCGTTGAAGCTATGGACCATTTCTTCAAAACTTAACGCCCCCAGTTGCTGAAACCATTGCATCAGTTCGGGCATCGCCCAATGTTGACGGTCTAACTCGACCCCCAAGTGCTTGGGCAGTGCCCGAGGCAAATTATCGATCAGACCTCCCCCGGTAATATGCGCCATGCTGCGCACTGCAGCGGGTAGACGGCGCAGGGTCTCCAATACGGGTGCCACGTAAATCGGCGTAGGCTTCAACAAAGCGCTGCCCAACACCATATTTCCAATGGGCGCATAGCGCGTGTGATAATCTAATTGAGAATCTTGCACAATCTTGCGGACCAAACTGAAGCCGTTGGCATGAAACCCGTCGGCCAAAATCCCCAGCACCAAGTCTCCCACTTGACAGGGACTGCCATCGAACACCTTGAGACCTACCGCGAATCCAGCCAGGTCATAGTCGCCGGGGGCATAAAGGCCTGGCATCTCTGCGGTTTCGCCTCCCAGCAATACGCACTGTGCCTGATCACAGCCATCGATCATGCCTTCCACTAAAGACTCGACCAGATCCGGGTCGAGTCGCTGAGACGCAATATAATCTAAAAAGAACAAAGGCCGCCCCCCCGATGCCAGCACGTCGTTAACGTTCATGGCTACCAAGTCCACCCCAAGGCTCCGAGCTTCTCCCATGGCTTTGGCCACTAAAATTTTGGTGCCGACTCCATCGGCGCCGGCTAGGAGGGTGGTCCCAGGCTGTAGGGCGTATTCCCCCGCAAATTGACCGATAGCGCTCAAGCCTTGGGCCTGCGACGGCCGGTTTGCGATTGCTCGGCGAATCCGATGGACCGCCTCGTCCGCTCGATCCAACCCTACACCCGCCTGGCGATATCCGAACTCCATGTTGTCTCCTCCGTCGTTAGCCACGCTCATCCTCCTTGGTGTTGGCGGGGACTACCGGATAGCCGCCGCCGAAACATGCGAGGCACCAACCTTCGTCCTTCAATCCAGCGCGAAGACCATCCAGTGACAGATACGCCAAAGAGTCTGCTCCGACCATCTGCCGAATTTCCTCCACGGACTTGGTCCGCGCCGCTAACTCCGCCGCGCGCGAGGTGTCAATTCCATAGTAACAAGGATCGGTATACGGTGGTGAGGCAATGCGCATGTGCACCTCGGTCGCCCCGGACCGGCGCAACAACTGGATGAGATAGCGAGAATTCGTCCCTCGCACCAGCGAGTCGTCGACCAACACCACGCGTTTGCCGTACACGACTTCTACCACGGAAGATAATTTCAACTGAACCTGTCGCGTGCGATCCGACTGTTTGGGCAGAATAAACGTTCTGCCAATATATCGGTTCTTCACCAGTCCAAAATCAAAAGGAATATGGGAGGCTTCGGCGTATCCCATCGCATGGGGCAGACTGGAGTCTGGGACCCCCACCACGACATCGGCATCCACCGGAGCCTCTTTCGCCAACACTCGACCGAGACGACGCCGGGCCATCTGCGCACTTTCGCCTCGGATTTGCGAATCGGCCCGCGCAAAATAGACCGATTCGAAGGCGCAGTCACGAATAGGCAATGCCTCGCCGACCCGGCGCCGCTCCATTCCCTTGGGCCCGATCGCCACCAATTCTCCCGGGTCGATATCATGCATATACTCCGCACCGACGATGTCCAAAGCGCAGGTCTCCGAGGCCAGCACATAGCCCTGGCCAGATTTCGAACGGCCCAGCACGAGCGGGCGAATCCCATGAGGATCGCGGACGGCAAACAGACCGCTGGCGTGAAGGACTACGAAGGCGTATCCTCCCAAAAGCATCGAGACCGCCTCAGCCAGCGCTTCGACCATCGAATCTTTAGAACTCTTAGCGATAAGGTGAGCTAGAATTTCACTATCACTGGTCCCTTGAAATACTGCCCCTTCCTCTTCTAAATGGTCTCTCAGTGCCCGCGCATTGACGACATTGCCATTGTGAGCCAAGGCGATGGGGCCAAAGCGTGTATGCATGAGCAGCGGTTGGGCATTAAACGCCTCGGATTCACCGGTCGTGGAATAGCGTACATGGCCGATGGCGGAGCGGCCCCGAGGAAGTTCGGAGAGCACTGGATTCAGCACCTCGGTGACCAACCCCATCCCTTTTCGCACCGTGATCAGATGGTCTTCGCCGACCACCGCAATGCCGGCACTTTCTTGCCCGCGATGTTGCTGACTGAAAATCCCCCAATAGGTCTCGCTGACTGCTTCCGGATCGTTATAAATCCCAAACACACCGCATTCCTCATGGAGTTCCTGAGCCACCCGAGTCTCCTTCCCAAGATTGCCAGGCCGCTCTCATCTGACTGCGCGACCATCGTCGGGTCCACTGAGACGGGCACCCCACCTGAAGTTCTAGGTGGTCGCCATCGTGTCCCTGGCCAACCACCAGGCATCCGATAGCGTTTGATTGCAATTTCAGGAGGGTCGATTCCACCCTCGAGGTGGCCACCGCAGCCAAAAATTGGCCCGCCTCCTCGGAAAGAAGCCTTTGCACGGCGTGGACTGCCTCCAAGGTCACCGTCATGCCCACCGAGGGTGCACTAGCCAGCCACATTTTCACTAAAGCGAGCCAAAGCCCCCCATCCGCCACGACCCGAACCGCCCGAATGTCCGAATCGACGTCGGCGGCCGCCGTGCGCAGCCAAGTCACCGTGTGCGCTAAATCGCTTAAGCGCACCCTAGGGTACGCCGTCAGCACACCATGCTGACGTTCCCACACACTACCGCCAAGACTTGGGCTAAGTGCGGGATTGATCAACAGCAGGGTCACATCCGAGCGGTTCAGGCTGTCCGCCACAGGAGCCGTGGGATGGAAATGGCGGCCGACCCCTCCTATCACCGGGGTGGGCCAAATGGCAGCGCCATCGGTCTCGTTGTGAAACGACACATTGCCGCCGGTAACCGGCACATCGAGGGCTCGCGCGGCATCGCGAATGCCTAATACCATCTGTTCGAATGCCTGTTTGACCTCGGGCTTGTCGGGATTGCCTGCGTTCAGCCCATCCGTCAAGCCTAAGGCTTGAGCCCCCTGAGTGGCCAGCCGCGACACCACGACACTTACCGCTGCCGCGCCCCCCGCATAAGGATCGACGGCTGCCCAACGCCCTATGCCCGAGACCGCCAACGCCAGACCCCAGGGCGATCCGTCCACCGTCAAAACTGAAACCTCATGATCCGGGCCCCATACCGTCGCCGTCTGAATCATTGAATCATATCGCTGAAATATCGGCCTTCGTTCCCGACAATCGGGGTCAGAGGCAATGGCCATCAATGCCCCTTCGTCAAAGCCCTCCTCAAAGCCTTCGTCCATATATGCCGGCGATGGCCTCATGGGCTTAAAAGCCGGCGCCACCAGATCTTTGCCGGCGGGCGTTAGGGGACAGCCGTCGACTAACCACGATGCCTCGAGATTGGCCACCTCGTGCTCGCCGAAGTAGAGAACATAGCGACCACTTGCCGTCACCCGTCCAATTGGCGTCGCGTTCAATCCCCACTGTGAAATCGCTGCCAGAGCCTCTCCCCCGTGCTCGGAATTCAGCACCAACAGCATCCGTTCCTGGGTCTCAGACATCATCATTTCATAGCCGCTCATGGCCGATTCGCGGCACGGCACCTGGTCCAAGTGCAGTTCTAAACCTACTTGGGATTGTACCGCCAGTTCGGAAGAAGCCGAAACTAGCCCAGCCGCGCCCAAATCCTGGACCGCAGCCACCCCACCCGTCTCAATCGCGGCTAAAGTGGCTTCCATCAACAGTTTTCCGGTATAAGGATCTCCCACTTGGACCGTTGGCCGCATGTCTTGATCGGCCGCTGAAAAATCTCGGGAAGCCAACAGACTCGCCCCATGAATGCCATCGCGACCGGTAGCCTGACCAAGAAGATAAACCATTTGCCCTGCACGCGCTCCGGATGCGCCGATGATGGCATCTTTCGATTGGCGGACACCCACACAGAGAACGTTGACCAAGGGATTTTTAGCATATCCCGGCCCGTAGTACACCTCGCCGCCTACCGTGGGCACTCCAATCGCATTGCCGTAGCCGCCAATACCTGCTACCACCCCGTCTCGAAGCCGCTGTCCGTTGCTCTCCAAACCGAAACGCAGCGAGTCCATTAGCGCAATCGGCCGTGCGCCCATAGCCACGATGTCGCGAATAATCCCTCCCACGCCGGTAGCCGCACCCTGCACCGGTTCTACATAAGAGGGGTGGTTGTGCGACTCCACTTTAAACGCAATTTCCATACGGTCATCGAGTCGCACCACACCGGCGTTACCGCCGGGTCCAGCCACCACCTGAGGCCCCTCTTTGGGCAGCCAGGCCAAGACTCGCTTCGAACTTTTGTAGCTGCAGTGTTCGGACCAAAGTGCACCAAATAAGCCCCATTCCAAATCGTTAGGTTCTCGCCCGCACAATTGGCGGACACGCTCGGCCTCTTTTGCCGTCAATCCCACCGCGTCAGGCGTCATTGCGGCACCTCCTGAAGCCATAGAGACAGGAACAAGCGTCCGTCCTTTGAGCCCAACCATGGTTGCATAGCCCTTTCAGGATGAGGCATTAACCCCATCACCGGGCCATCACTGATGCCAGCAATGGCCTCCAACGAACCATTGGGATTATACTCGCCGGTGTCCGGGCCATCGGGATCGACATAGCGCAAAAACACCGAGCCCTGAGCCCAGAGCGCCTCACGATCTGAGTTGCCAATCCGATACGCTCCATCGGCATGGGCAATGGGCAAACGAAAGCGCATACCCCGGCGAAATCCGGGCCAACGGGCCGGCGGGGTGAGCACTTCGACCCACTCCCAACTACATCGAAATTGCCCCGATACGTTAGCAAACAACGCCCCAGGCAAGATCCCGCGCTCGCAGAGAATCTGAAATCCATTGCAAATTCCCAACACCTCTATGGCCCCACGACCGACGGCGTCGACCAACGCATGCATAATCGGCGCGTGAGCCGCCAACGCTCCCGCACGGAGGTAATCGCCGTAAGAAAACCCCCCGGGCAAGACCACGTGGGTGGCGTCCTCCAAATCTTCACGGTCATAGGCCACGATTTTGGTCTCCGCGCCCAGGCTTTGAAATGCCTGGACGGTATCGCGGTCGCAATTGGATCCGGGGAACCGAATCACCGCCACCTTAGGTTTCATCAGATTGCACCCACACCTCAAATCTTTCCAACACCGGATTGGCTAAAAATTCGCTGCCCAAACGCCGGGCTTTGGCCAAGGCATCCTCCGCAGAATTAGCATTCATCGCGATGTCTACCACCTTGCCGATTCTAAGCTCCGAAACCTCAGGAAACCCCCGTTCGTGCACGACCTGCTGGGTCGCCTGGCCGGCGGGATCCAAGACTTCAGGCTTTAAGGTCACTGCCATCCGCAACCGAAACTGGGTCACCTTTGTACCCTCCTCCACACTTCCTGGTACGCCTCTTCCACATCGCCCAAGTCGCGGCGAAACCGATCCTTATCCAACTTGTTCAGACTAACCCGATCCCACAGCCGACACGTGTCGGGCGAAATCTCGTCGCCCAACATTAACTGCCCCTGAAACCGGCCAAACTCCAGCTTGAAATCTACCAAAATCAGGTCTCGTTCGAAAAGAAACGGCGTCAATACGCGATTAACCCGAAGGGCCAGCGCACGAAGGTCGTGAATCGTGGACTCATCCGCCAAATTAAGCGCCAGGATGTGATCGTCGTTAAGCAAGGGATCGCCCAGGCGATCATTCTTGAAGTAAAACTCTACGATAGGCGATTGCAGCACGGTGCCTTCTTCCAACCCAGTGCGTTGGCAAAGCGATCCGGCCACACGATTTCTGACCACCACCTCTAAACCTATCATCTCCAACCGCCGGACCAAGAGACGACGATCATCGATCTCCCCTAAGAAATGAGAGGGAATCCGATGCTCTTCAAGATAGCGATAAATCCTAGTTGTCAAGGCGCGGTTAATGACCCCTTTTTGGGCAATTTGTCCACGTTTTTCACCGTTAAAAGCGGTGGCGTCATCTTTGAACTCCATGACCACTGCGTCTTCCTGGTCTGATCCATAGACCCGTTTAGCTTTGCCTTCGTACAACAGTTCTCCGCTCATAATCGCCTCCGTAAGATAGGGTCGAATCTCTCCGTCAACGCCCCGTGCCGTCCGCTTGGTCCGAGTACAGTCCGATTCTCAGAAAAATTTCGTCCACCCGGGCTAAATAGGGAGCAATTTCAAACAACGTCGAAAGCTTTTGCAATGATATGTGCTGTTTGACCTCTGGATCCGACGCCAAGCGCTGCGCAAAGGGCTGCTCTGGATTCTCCAGAGCAGCCATGGCATGCGACTGCACCAGTTTATAGGCAGCTTCTCGCGTGAGCCCGCCCTCAATCAAGGCAAGCAAGACCTTTTGCGAAAACACCAATCCCCCAGAGGATTCGATGTTAGCCCGCATGCGGTCTGTACGCACCGTTAATCCGGCTAGAATCCAGTCCATGGAATGCAATAGGTAATCGGTCAACATGGTGGCATCAGGTAGAATGATCCGCTCCACCGAAGAATGAGAAATATCCCTCTCGTGCCATAAGGGAATATCTTCCAATGCCGGGACGACATACCCCCGAAGCACACGCGCAAGTCCACTAATCTGTTCACATTTGACCGGATTACGTTTGTGCGGCATGGCGCTCGATCCGCGCTGGCCAACGGCAAAGGGCTCTTCTAATTCCCCAACTTCTGATCGCTGCAAGTGGCGGATTTCAGTGGCGATTTTGTCGAGGGTGCTGCCGACCAGCGCCAATGCCATCACGACTTCGGCATGACGATCGCGCTGCAGCACCTGGGTGGCTAGAGGTGCCGGCGACAAGCCCAAGGCCTGGGCGACGTAAGCCTCTACTTCGGGGGGAATATTGGCGTAGTTTCCCACTGCCCCTGAGAGTTTGACCACGCCCATTTGTTCTCTTGCTCTAACCACACGTTCCCGATCCCGGCCAAGGTCCACCCACCAAAGCGCCAATTTTAATCCGAAGCTCGTCGGCTCGGCATGCATCCCATGGGTCCGTCCCATCACTGCGGTGTCCTTGTGACGAATTGCCAGCGTCTTTATCGTGGTACGCAGCCGGTCAAGATCCTCGACGACCATGCCAAGCGCTTCATGCAGAAGAGACGCCAGCGCCGTGTCTACCACATCCGTAGAGGTCATGCCAAAATGCAAATACTTAGCATCCTCCGCAGCCACGGTTTCGCCGGCAGCACTAAGAAATGCGAGCACATCGTGGTGATACTGATCTTCATAATAGTCCACCCGATCGGCTTTGACCGTGGCCGAAGCCAGTCGTTCGGCCACCCCCGGAGGGATCGCGCCCAGGCGCTGCCACGCCTCTACGGCAAGTACTTCGATCTCGAGCCAACGCTGATACCGATGGTCATCGGACCAAAGTCGCCTCATGGGTTCTCGACTGTATCTATGGATCACTAGGCACCTCTTTTCCGAACGTTATGCCTCAATTTTAGTTGAAACATTCGGGTCGGGTCAACCGTTACGGTTGATAGTCCCCGTCCCCCGTGCGCGCATCGACCATTGGTCGACAAGATTCCATCAAGCACACCGTCTTGCATCCCTAGGTCTTTGGAGCGTGCGCCCCACGACCAGCGGCCGAAACTCGCCCTAATCGAAGAGGCCCCGGGTCTAGTCAATCGCTGTAATTCTAATGTTCCCCGGTTTCTTTGGAAGTACCCGGACCCCGGAACTGCGGGGAGTTCCGGCCAGTCCAAGCATTCTCCCCACTCTGCACTCTGTCCAATCCCTTAGGGGCCCAAGTCAATGCTAGCCTAAGCATATCGTATTTCAGTGAAAGCCCAATCTTAAAATCCCGGGATCGCCATTTAAACCGCAATCCCTTAGATTCGGATCCTAACACGTCGACGCCATCTACCCCCACCTGTTAGCTTGGGTGCTAATTTCCGTTCGAAACATTTAAAAATCCGATGGCGACCCTCTGTTATCGATCGACTGAAATGGGCGAGCAATGGGGCTTAAGTGCTTCTTCCCAATTTTAGGCCATCGTCGGCCCCAAACGTTTTAGCCACAACATTTAGCGTCTATGCTATTGACATACGCTATATTATGTATCAACAATCAGGGTGATCGGCGACACGGTGGCACCTCCGGGTGCCTGCCAAGGGAATCTGGTGAAAATCCAGAACTAGTCCGCAACGGTAACAAGAACGGCACGAGAAGGACCGGTGACGGTCCAACCACTGGGTCGATTGGCCTGGGAAGGTCTCGTGACCGAAGGCTAGAATTCCTGAGACCTGCCTTGTCGACAGACTCTCGGCGACCCTCGATTGCAGGGTCGGGAGTTCACTCCGTCCTGGCCATGCCGTGACGGTGGGTGGCTCTCGCTTCTGGCGACTGCTGGACGCCTCCGTCGTAGGAAGCGAGGAATCTTTGATGAACACTCAAGTCTCGGATCCGACGCTCACCGATGACGTCTCCCAATTCTCCGGGTGGCCATGGCTGATCCAAGCGATACCGTTTATGCAGCGAAAGTACTTGCACGCCCTTTCCAGCAAAACCTGGGATGAATGGATCCGAAGCGCTTTGGACCAAGTCAGGATCGAAGATCCGTCTTGGCTGCAAACCGCCGCCACACTCCTCTTAGGACGTATTTACGAAAATCTCCCCGCGTATGCGGCACGAGAATTTGCGCCATACGTCGCTCAGATGGTTAGACTCGATCTCTATGACACACGTCTCATCACCGCCTACTCGCCCGAAGAGTTGGCCTTGGCAGGGAGCCGGATCCACCCCGAGCGCGACCGCTTGATTCCCTACTCGGGCCTCAAGACGTTGGTTGACCGTTATTTGGTACGCCATCTGGGAGTATTGATGG
>DAHXNH010000287.1 GCA_027365485.1 Clostridiales bacterium | reverse complement strand
ACGGGCCCATGCCTCCGCCCGTTTCGTGTTCAACGAGCCGTTTGGAATGTCCTCGGGGCCTTGCATGCGAAATTCCACTCGACCCGGGCTGGCATAAATCCCTACCAAGGGATGTTGTCCCCAGGCTAGATTCTCTAGCTGGTGAAAGAGTTGGGACTCTCCCAACTCGTAGGACACCAGCGTATCTCGACGCACCCCAGACTCTTGAATGGTTTCGGCGTTTAACCAAGGCTTAAGTCCTTCTTCGAAAATCGCTTGCAATTCGCGAGGCGGACCGGGTAGGAGGACCAGCCACTTCTCTCGGTAGGCAATTAATTGTCCAGGAGCGGTGCCACGGGAATTTTCCAGCAGCAAGGCCCCCCCCACCACTGTGGCCTGTTTGAGAACCGCCGCCTCAGCGCCGGCGCGAGAGCCATAGCGAGCCTCGATTCGCCTGCGCACCCCTTCATCTATCACTAAACCATGACCGGTCCACTCGGATATTGCTTCACTGGTGCAGTCATCATGAGTAGGTCCAAGACCTCCGCAAAATACAATTAGATCGGCGCGGTCTAGAGCCCAATCTGCGGCGGCCATGATGTCCTCCAGGCGATCACCGACAACGCACTGTGAGGACACCAACACTCCCATAGTCCCCAGGGCCGCCGCCAACCAAGCCGCATTCGTATTGATGACTTCTCCTTGCAAGACCTCGTCGCCGATGGCGACAATGGCTGCTTGGCGTATGGGCATGCCGTCCCTCCTCTGTCACGATTTTCCGCTTTTATCGATAATGACACAGGAGATGGGCGATTACAACGTCCCCCAAACGCCGGCGAGGCGGTGGTGGCTAGGCTGAATGCATGCCGCCGTTTAACGTTTCCAGCCATCGTCGCACCTCGCTACCATCTAGGGTCTCTTGTTCCAACAGTGCCTTTGCCAAAGATTCGAACCACGACCGGTGAGTCCTGATAAATTCATCCACTCGGTCCGTCTCCTCTGCCATCAGCGCATTCACTGTTTGATACAAGAGCTCGGACGATACTGCTTCTTCCTTCACGATGCCCAGCGTGGACAGGCCAGAAAAGACCATGCGCCGGGCGATCTCCCACGCCTTCTCAAAGTCGTTGGCGGCTCCAGTGCTAGCCTGCCCCAGAATGATTCGCTCTGCGGCCGATCCAGCCAAACACACAGCAATATCCGCACGCAGTTCGGCTACGGTTTCGAGCAGGCGATCATCCTCCGGGGATTGGCGCACGAATCCCAGAGCCATCCCTCGAGGGGTAATGGTCACCGACGACACCGATCCGGGGTGAAGCCATTCGCTGATCAACGCGTGCCCACCCTCGTGGGTGGCCACCCGAATCATCTCTTCCTTACGCAGGTGGCGATCCAATTTCTCTCCCAACATCACCTTGTCTACCGACGACTTCAGATGATGCATGCCAATTTTCGTTTCTTTATCTCGAAGCGCTAAAATCGCTGCTTCATTGCAGACGCTTTCCAGGTGGGCGCCAGAAAAGCCGAAAGTCTCTCGAGCAATCACGTCCAAATCCACATTCGCGTGAAGCGGCTTGTTTTGGGTGTGCAAATGTAAAATATGCAGTCTGCCCTCTCGGTCCGGTAAATCCACGCGCACAATGCGATCAAACCGTCCTGGTCGAAGCAAGGCTTGGTCCAACAAATCCGCTCGATTGGTCGCCGCCATGATGAGCACTTGCACCTCGGCATGCGTGGCGATCCCATCCATCTCGACCAACAACTGGTTCAACGTTTGATCGTATTCCAGATGGCTGTGATGCTGGCCGCGCTTTCCGGCCATCACTTCGATTTCATCAACAAAAATAATGGCACTACCTCGTCCGTCCCGTTTCGCTGCACTTCGAGCTTCTTGGAACAGTTGACGCACTCTCTGCGCTCCCACTCCGGCATACATCTCCACAAATTCGGAACCCGAGGCCGAAAGAAAGGTCGAATCCGAATACCGCGCAGCCGCTTTCGCCAATAGGGTTTTTCCCGTACCCGGAGGGCCGGTTAACAAGATGCCCTTGAGCGGCCGAATACCAAGGACTTCAAAAGCCTCTGGATGGCGCAACACTTCTAAAGCCTCTCGCAGTTCGGCTTTGGCCGTGGTTTGTCCTCCGATATCGGAGAACTCCACGTTAGGAATACTCCCTTCCGTCCTTCGTGCCTGACCTAGATTCAAGCGACTCAACATTCCGGTCGAAAAGAGGGCTCCCGCTATCGCAAGTACAAAGACTAATGGCCAGATGTCTACTCCCCGCAGAGCCAAAAAGATCAAAAATCCCACTGCCGCCCCTAGCCCTATCGGTTTAACCATGGCCAGATCCTCCTAGTTCCAACGGAATCACTTCATCCACGTAGTAGCGCTGCCCTGATCTTAAACTTACGAAGATATTGTAATTACCTACGCTTATGGTCGCGTTCACTCCGCTGTGTTCCGCGAGGTTAGAGATTTGACGGCTCATGTCCACGTATTGGCCTGTCGCTTCACCCTGAGCCACCATCAAGCGCACCTGGTTGGCCAGTCCTTGCAGCAATCGATTGCTCTCGTTTTGCACAGTGACTGAAGGCGTATGACCCAAGGACAATTGAGCCTTGGCCTCCACCGCTTGATAGGTTGCCATCAAATTAGCCGCGGGTCGGAAACGCACGTTCAACCCACCGAAAGCGGTCACTTCTGCAGACTGAACTCCGGGTACGGTGTCCACCGAACGAATGAGCGGACTTCGTATCGCCGAGTTTTGGTACAGTCGTTGGCCTCCCCACAGCACAGCCACAGTGGCAGCCGCCGCAAGCAACATAACCACGAACTCGCGAATCGAAAATTTCATGACGCCCATCCTCTCTAGCGCATTGCTTCAGCAATCCCCACGCGTAAAAACACGTCTTCTGCAACTAGTCGAGTTGCGTACGACCGGTCAACATAATGAAATCCTGCGTTTTTCCGGGCAATGTCGAACCCATTCTGACTCGGTGCGGCTTGGGGCATAATACCATGACAGGCCTTCTAAAAACCGCGTAAATCCCTCGCAAACCAGGAAACTTACGGAAAAATCCGATAGATTCGCCGTATTTGGAAGCGATAGGATTCATGGCACCTGATTTGTCGGGCACGATAGCTCTTGGAGGTGAAACCATGAACGGATCTTGGATTCGACACATTGGTTGGCGAGTGCTCGGATGGGCACTATTTACCCTGGCAATGTTGGTAGCGACGGGGTCTTTGGAGGCCGCTCCGCTGCCTCTAGCCGACCGATATTCATTGCGCGACGTTTATACCCATAAAAAGGCGTTAGCGCTCACATTCGATATTTCATGGGGTCAAGTCATGCCGCAAAAAGTTTTTCACCTGCTGGTTCGAGATCGGGTTCCCGCAACCATTTTTGTCTCTGGTCCGTGGGCCAAGCAAAACCCTGCGCTAGTCCGTGCCTTTGCGGCTGCCGGCATGGAAGTCGAGTCGCATGGCTGGGCCCATGTAAATTATTCCGGTCTCTCCGCTGATGGCGTCGCCCGCAATCTGGACCGAGCCACTGCCGTCATTAAAGAGATTACAGGGGTCCAACCCACGTTTGTTCGCCCTCCGAACGGAGACTTCAACCGCACGTCCATTCAGGTTGCCCGGAATCTCGGATATACGACGGTTACGTGGGGCACCGACTCGCTGGATTGGATGAATCCCGGTGTCCAGGCCATCATTCAGCGAGTAGTGAGTCGCGCCCATCCCGGAGACATCGTCTTACTCCACGCGTCCGATACCTGTAAAGAGACCGATTTGGCGTTGCCGACCATTATCGCCAATCTTCGGGGTCAAGGATATCAGTTGGTGACCCTAAAGGCCCTGATCCACTTGGGCACCCCCACGTATCGGGGATAAGGTCAGGCACCGTGATTCACGCCTGACCCATACGCCCTGAGGAAATTCGGATCCGCTGCATTCACCCTTATTGGTCATTCGCCGAAACCATGCGGGCGCTGCCGTCCCGTCGTATGTCCGCCCGCATGGTCCTCGTCGTGATTCGGGTCGCTATTCGAACGTCAACCCGACAGGCTTCCAGCATTGGGATCAAAACATGCATGTGGAGGGAAGCGTGATGTTCGGGGGCTGACACTTTTAGTCCATGGACCAGTGCATCGACCGAACCCCTTGGGTTTTACGCTGGGGCGCGAATTAGACGGTCAAGATTTTCCCGACAAACCAAAGTGCCGGTTGACCCCGATACCTTACCCACTCCATCATCCCCTTTCCCTATTGCGACCGCAACCCTCTCCCTCGGCCCCGTGGGCGGCACTCTTGACCCACGCTATGGCCGCACGATCTATCCTGGACAGATCAGTGGTGGTGCTTGCCGAGAGCGACGGAAAAAGTTCCATCCGCGATCTAAAAACTGTAAGCGAACAGAGGTTTCTGTATTAAAAAGCAACCCCACTCCAATCGTGTTCCTGCCAAGACCGGCGATCCGTGCTGTGACCTGGGAACATTCGCCCGAAAATGATGCATTTTTTCCCCGATCCTTAAGGTCACGACACTCGTTAAGCGACGGATGGGGTTCGTTCGGCATGATAAAGATTCCTGTCATGAACCAAATTCCTTGGCTCAGACTTCCCCGGTTGAACCACTTTCTCTTCCTAAACGGATCCATATTATACCATTTTGGTAAACAATTTCGCTGGAACCTATTTTTCCATCTCTGTGGATACGGCGGATATCATGTTGATAATTATTTCCGATAACTCTCCGGCATTACGCGAGTTATCGGTTGTTATCGGAATATTGAGATATCTAGGCGTTAATTAATTCGGCGGAGTAAGCAGGAGTTTGGCCGGCGATATCGGATCTTTTGTTCTGCCAGAAGCACTCGTGACAAAGGAGGCGTCGTCATGGCTGAACCGGAATGGACCCTACCCACCATAACCCTGCCGAAGATGGACTCGCGTTGGATATCCCCCAGTTGTCGCCTGGATCCGGGATGGGATGGGATGAAACGGCCGTCTATGTGGGCGACGTCCTGTTTGCCATCGTCCCGAAGGGCGATCCCTATCAGGCCAAGTTTGTCGCCGCTCAGTTGGCCCGTTTACAGATTGCTTCGGCGGAAGCCGTGGCTCGCGCCTTTGGATTTGCCGCCACTTCGCTGCAGAGTTGGGTGGCTCAACTGCAGCGGACCGGCACCCTCTATCCCGGAGACTTCAAGCCGGGGCCCGTCGGGCCCCGCAAAGTGACCCCCGAAATCTTCCGTTATATTGCTACCCATCCAGCGCGCTCTGAGGCCGATATGGCCCAGCAAATTAAGGCACGGTTTGATGTCGAGTTAAATTCCCATACGGTCCGCTTGGATCGACTGCGCCTGAAAGCCACCGACCCAGCGGACCCGGAGAGATTGGCCCAAATCTAGAGATTCCCTGGGGTGGCCCCAGCTATCGAAGCGTCGTCAGATGCGGCCATCGCAGGGACCCCCGGGGACACATTGACCATCGAATCCCTCGTGGGGCCGTCAGACCCCAGCGAGGAAGCATCCGTCGAGACCGCGGAGGCGAACATCGATGGCCTCTCGGGCCCAGAAAACAGACCGGATACGCCGTGCCTCCCAGTCGAGGCGTTGCCACTGCCCCCCCAGGGCGAGTCGGTGGCCGCGGCGGGTTTTTTAGTGTTTGACGCCTTATTTGCAGCAATTAGGACTCGCAGAATGGACGCAAGCCCACCCCTGGACTCAGGCTCATCAATTCCAGCTCCTCACCATTTTGTTGGCCTGGGCGCTCCGCCTTTGTCCTCGGATCTCGGAGTGCAGAAGCCACTAAATTCGGTCCTCGCGAGGAGTGGGGGTGGGTCATCGGGGCCTCCCATTATACTGCGCGCGGGTCAAAATTTTCGTTTTAGGTGAGCGACCTGACGCGTGGAACCCTTATTTAGCAAGGTGCAGGGACGAACAAGGCTTCGGTCTCAAATCGTCAAGTTTGACCCGCACGCAGTATATCCCCACCTCGATACGTTGCGGGCCATTACCCAGGAGTGGCCGCAAGATCACTTAGGCCCGGATTTGGCGGCCCACTGTGGGCCGCGGTACTTGAAGATGTTCCCGGAGGCGCCCGCGCTGATTCACTTGGATGGGCACTTTGTCCCGTATTCGGGGCACGAAGCCTATGCCGGTCGGGGCTATCCCACCCTCAAGCATTTGGTCGTTCCCGGCCATGAGCAGTTTTGGGTCCATGATGGCCAAGGCCATCCGCTGTGGGTCGAAGAAGCAGCGGGCAATGCCTCGTTTTATCAGGCGATCCAGGACATCAGTGATCGGGTGCACGCCTGGCGGACCGGGCGCTTGCTCGTGGTGTATGACCGTGGCGGCGTGTCCGAGGACACGGCCGCCTACTTAGTCTCCCATGACATGGACTTTCTCTGTTACGGAAAAACGCGCGCGGTGCCCAAGACGGTGGTCTGGTCGGAAATCACTCTGTGGCGGGCCGGCAAGGAACGAACTTACGCGGTGTGGGAGCATACTCGGAAGTGGGGCACTTTCGATGGGGTGCGAGAAATCTGGGTCAAAGACGGCCCCCACACCTTTCCCGTGCTGACCAGTCACACCCACGGGGCCATAGGCGAGTTGTTAATCGCCTTATGGGGCCGTTGGAAGCAAGAAAACAACTTCAAACTGCTCGTCCATGATTATGGAGTGAATCATTTTGGCGATCGCGATACCACGGTCTTGGAAAATCGTCCGATGGTCAATCCAGAACGGACGCGCTCGATCGCAATCTCGGCAGCCTACGCCGGCGGTTTCCGCCATCACCAGAAGAGGCGGCCAAGGATCAAGCGCTGGCAGCCTCGGCTCCGAAACCAGCCCATACTCGGTGGACGAAGTTACAAGCGGAACTCACCGACGTCGTGGCCGCTTATGAGGCTGCTCCGGAAACCGTGCCGTTGTGGGAGTTGGTCCCGGAAGACCGCCGGCGCGCCTTCACGTTTCACAACAAAGCCTTTCAAGATGCCTGTCGGATTATCGCGGTCAATGGAGAATATTGGTTGCGGCAACGGGTGACCGCGATTTACCCCAATCCGCGCCATGAACGGGTGCTAATGCGGTGGCTGCTCCAAACCCGGAGGACTTTCACCTATCGCGACACGACCTTGTGGGTGAAATTCGAACGTCCACCTCGAGCCCGATGGGCTCGGGTGGTGGAGGAACTTTTAGCTCAGCTAAACACGGAGGATCCCCGACACCCCGCCGATCCAAACATCCGTTTACAATTCGCGCTGAAAGCCTCCTGATCGTTGAAATGTTCAGTGAAAGGTTAACCGGGGAAGTCTGTGGCTGAACCCGTCTTGATTGAGTTGGACGCTTCGAGAAGGATTCGCTTGACGACCGGCCTAATTTCTCCAAAACCGAGGAATGCGGTTCAGCGGGACACCCTGCTGGGGCTCCACAGGGATGCGTATCGGCTGTTGATCGTCAGCAATCACATACACATAACCTACGGGCTTTTTCCGAACCGGTGCCTTTAGGCGGCGAGGAACCTGTTCGACCACGGTGACTTCGTCACCCTTAGGCAGAGACACTCTGGCCGAAGCCATAGTCACCAAGGGGACCCAATCGTCTCGACCGCCGATGACGCTGACGTCGGCGACAGTTTGCCCTATGCGATACACGGTCCGAGTGGTCCACGCCGAAAATCCATACGCAAGCAAAAGGTTGGCGTCCTGCCATCGGTTTTGGCTCTTCAAAACGACTGCAATCAGACGAGTGCCATCGCGAGACGCTGACGCGATTACACACTTGCCAGCCGCCTGGGTCGTCCCGGTTTTGACTCCGTCGGCGCCGGGCACTTCGTAGAGCAACCGATTGGTGGTTCGAATCGTGCGCTTGGCACCACTTTCGCGTTCTGTGATTTCTTGTTCCCGACTCGCCACGATGGCCCGAAATTGGGAAAGGGTCATCGCCGCGCGAGCGATTAACGACAAGTCATACGCGTCGGTATAATGCCCCGACCCGGTCAGCCCGTTGGGATTTTGAAAACGCGTATTAAAGGCGCCAAGCGCTTGGGCTTGGGCGTTCATTTTGGCTACAAACCCTTCGACCGAATCGGCGTCAGCTTCGGCCAAAGCGATGGCAGCGTCATTACCCGATCGCAACAACAATCCCCGCAACAGATCCAACACCGAGTAACGCTGACCCGGATGAACATGCAATTTAGAGCCTTCGACATACGCCGCTCGCGAACTGACTTGGACTTCACGGTCCAGATGACCGGCTTTAATCACCAAAATCGCCGTCATAATTTTAGTCAGGCTAGCCGGATCCATTTGCCGAAAGGCGTTTTTCTCATAGAGAATAGTGCCGGTATCGGCGTTAATCAAAATCGCCGCTGGCGCATCTACCGTCGGGGGATTCAGCACGGTTTTCGCCCAAGGAGACGGCCTAGCAGCTAGAAGGGCCATCGCGCCCAGCCAAAAACACCGTCGCAACCACCCTTGGATCATGACCCAACCTCCTACCCGATTCTCAGGCTAGCATACCCAAGAACCCGAGAATCTACGAAGGCAGAGGCTGAGCAATGAGCACTCCGTGAGTCGGCGTGTTGGCCGTTACAAACGCAATATTTCCCAGCACCACGGGTCCGTATGTGTTGACGTACGATCCTAACGACTTACGAAACAAAACCTTGCCTGTGGTAGACACCCCCTCCAACATGCCGTGTTGGCTGACGAAGAGGACTCTCCCTTGACTGAACGCCGGCGGGCGGGTCACCGGAGAGCCCGCATTGACGGTCCATAGCACTCTGCCCGTCCTGAGAGATAAGGCGCGAACGTTTCCGTTAAACGCATTGCCTACATACACCGTGTGCTGGACCACCAGCGGAGTTCCCGTTTCCTTAAAGGCGGGCACATCCCCCAGCGCCACCTGGTGGAGCCACACTTCATCACCGGTCAGGGCGTTGAGCGCAAAGACAACCGCGCGAAAGCCGTGGGCAGCACCGGGTTTGGGCTTGAGAAGTGCCGCGCCCACGAGGAGATTCCCCGACACCGCCAAGGTGGTATCGTCGACACCACCGACGGCGTCAACGACCGGATGCTGCCAGACGATGTGATGTGTACCAAGGCTGACCGCGACCACTCCGAGAGGCCCCGCCCCACCGACCACCACCAGGCCGTCGACGATCCGAGGACTCGATCGACTCACATAGTGTCCCAGGTTGACCCACCACAGGAGTCGACCAGAGGCGGCGTTCAGCACATAGAGATCGCGCGAGCCTGAGGCTACATAGGCGCGTCCGTGGTAAATCGTGGCCGGCGCTTGGTCGGCTTCCCGAGTCACAAACTCAAATGCGGGCCAACCATTGTTGACATGATAGGCATAGACCCCGCTGGGACCGACTCCACGCACCATTCCCGGTTCTAATGAAGGAATTCCCTGCGTTTTGCGAAAAAGCGCATTGCCCACGCCCACCAACACGTGCCCATCACTGATGATGGGTTCTGCATAAATGCTGTTGGGTGTCGATTGCGTCCACAGGATATGCCCAGTCTTGGCGTTCAACGCGAATACGTATCCCGGGGCCGTGGTTTTGCCAGGCGCGTTGGCATTTCCTCCCACCACAAACAGACGGCCGTTAACAATGGGGGTATCGCTATTCAACAACACCGGAAAGCTGCGACGATAGGCAATCGCTCCGACATTGGCCGAGGGCAGCACCGCGTTATTGTTTTCTTGAAAATGACTCGTCGGCCATTGGCTGCCGCCGGCGGTCGGCTGTTGGCTTACCGAGGCGGTCCCAACCAGCAGCAGCCCCAAGGCGACAAAGCCTAGGCTCCTAATCAAGGCCACAGTCGGGTTAATGTACGAGGAAAAGGAGTCGTCTCGCGCACATGGTCGAGGCCAGCGATCCACGCCACCAGACGTTCCAATCCTACGCCAAATCCGCTATGGGGCACGGTTCCGAAACGTCTAAGATCCAAATACCATGCATACTGTCTCTCATCCAGTCCCTGGGATAAAAGACGCGAACGCATCAGTTCGTAGTCGTGAATGCGTTCGCTCCCGCCGATAATCTCGCCGTAGCCTTCCGGTGCCAACAGATCAGCGGCCAAAGCTAGCTCCTGGTCACGGGGATCGGGCTGCATGTAAAACGCTTTGAGGCGGGTCGGAAAATGGGTTAAGAATACCGGTCGATTATAGGCCCGAGCTAAGGCCGTTTCGTGAGGGGCGCCCAGGTCATCACCAAATTGAAGCTCAAATCCTTCCGCCGTTAGTTGCTCTAAGGCTTGCCGATAGGTGATGCGGGGAAAGGGTCGGACGACAGCTTGCAAATGGGAAAGATCTCTTTCCAAGGTCGCGAGTTCGACCTGGCACTCTTCCAACACACCTTGCACAATCGCTTCGATTAACTGTTCTTGCCACCGCAGGTTTTCTTCGAAGTCACAAAATGCCATTTCCGGCTCGATCATCCAAAATTCGCTTAAGTGTCGTCGGGTTTTGGATTTTTCCGCACGAAACGTCGGCCCAAAGGCATAAACCTTGCCTAAGGCCATCGCTAACGCTTCCATGTATAACTGCCCCGATTGCGACAAATAGGCGGGTTCACCAAAATAGTCGATGGCGAACAGGCTGGTGGAGCCTTCGGCAAAGGACGGAGTGATAATCGGAGGATCAGCCACCACAAACCCATGGCCATCGAGAAAATTTCGCGCCAATCGGATGATGGCCGCGCGTATACGCAAGATGGCGGATTGGCGGGCGCTGCGCACCCATAAATGACGATGATCCATCAAAAAATCTACGCCATGAGCCTTCGGCCCGATAGGATAGTCATGACCTGATCCAATCAGTTGGATTTTTTCAACCACGACCTCGACTCCTCCGGGGCTTCTTGGATCGAGGCCAACCCTTCCCTCCACAACCAAGGAAGTCTCCTGCACCGCCTGGGTCAGCACTTCTGCCAAGGCCGTTCGCACCGGTTCACGAACTACGGTTTGCGCGTGTCCACTGCCGTCACGGATCACTAAAAAATCAATCTTTCCCGACGAACGATGGTGTACCACCCATCCCCTCACGGTCACTTGCTCGTCGACGTGGAGATGCAACTCCTGGATTAACATCACGGCCATCCTCTCTATTCGGCTTTCGAGCCCACGCTCCTGCGCCGGAAAAACGTCCCCCACAATTACCGATATCTTACCATGAGCAGAACTAAGCATTAAGCCATCGTGGATTGTCAAAGCCCAAGGCGCTATAATATAAAGTAATCGTTGATACTCGGTCATCGTCGAAGGGAGGCTCCGCCGTGCCCCACAGTCGTGAAACCGTTCAATTGCCAATTTTTCCCATTCGTGGCGTGCTTTTTCCAGGCATGCGACTGGTCCTGAGGCTAGCGGGAGACGTTGTCGATCCGTGCTTTGAGGACTTAGTCAGACTTGATATGACGCTCTCGGTGGCCCTTCGTCGAGCCTCCGATGACTCTTCTAAACACGCCGTCGAACCTCATTTAATTGGGACCACGGCAAGGATTCTCGATCTCCTGCGTGGTGGTTCCGGCAGCAACGATATCGTTTTGGTTGGAGTTAGCCGTATCCATCTTCTATCGTACCGCCACAACGGAAAGCACTTGGTGGGCCAAGTCCGCTATCTCCCGGATTTACAGGAATCGATTCCCACTTTGCTGGTCGATGAAGCAAGAGCGTTAGGCTCGGAGCTTAAAAGCACATTGCCGGGCGACCATCATGCGCTCGATCAGTCGCTTCCGAGAGACCCAGAGACCTTGTCCTATTGGATTGCTCAGAATCTGCCGCTAGAACCTGACGATCAGCAGGAATTGCTCGAACTCCGAACCACCGGCACTCGTTTGTCCAAAGAAGTCAGTCATATGCGGGTCATTTTAGACGCGCTACGCTCTCACTAAGCTTCTGCTTGAAAGCGGCGTTACCCCTAAACTAGCCAATTGCGCCTGTTGGCTGGGGAGCCCAACGTCGATCGTATTCGTTGCCTCGGACGAGGTTTCTGCTTTGGGCCTTGCCCCCCTGAACTAATGCCAGCCGTTCTGCCGAGATTGGCTGAAGACTGGTTTAGAGGAAAGGATCACGATCACGATCATCAAAAATCTTCTGGTGCAGAAGACAACACACGCGGTGGTTATCTGAAAAACGCCAACCTCATTGCGTTAACGGGGGCGTATGGGCCCCAAGGAAATCGACGGAAGTTGCCACTTTGTAGCTTTGATGGGCAGTTTAGCGACACAAGACTACTTTCCGGCGAGCTCCGTATCGGGGAACATGACCCAGCCGTCTTGGCTTGTGGTGTGATGCTGTTGGTCGGCTCCGCGCTGACTCATTCTGCCCTGGCTTTACTGGAGCCGTTGATCCTCGTGGGGTGGCGGCGATTCGAGGCGGGAGAGCCGTAGGGGTTCGTCGGCCGGAAATTCTCGGTTTCCGGAGATAGCTGTCGCCCGAGGGGAGCCTCAATCGAGCATTACGCGTTTGCTACGCACCTCCAAGACGATATACTATTCTTACAAGATCCCAGCAGGGAGATTGAATGTATGAGCGCGAGGTTCCGGGCGTGAAAGGTTGGTGGCCGCCAACACTGGCGGAGGATGCCACTCAATCATCGTCTGGCTGTGGACCTTCCGTTATTGACGTCGGATTCGATGCTTCTACGCAGCGGTGAGAGTGGCCGACTGCATGAATTCTTGAGTAAACTGTTTGTAGGTGTTTGGATTGTTATCAACATGGCCTTGGTGGTGGTGATTGTGGCCATCGTCAGGGATGTTCAGCGGACGTTGCGGCAGAGCATGGAGGATTGAAGATGGGATCACATGGATATACTGCGCGCGGATCAAATTTGACGATTTTATGCCAAAGCTGTGGGCGTCTAAACACCTTGCTGCATAATGGTTTCCCAACACTATGGCGTTCTCCTAAAACGCAAACTATGACCCGCGCGCAGTATACGAAGTCCGGTGGGGCACGCTGACGCTGATCCATGCCAACATCGCTCAGGCTAAAGGTCGGAACGGGTTGCACCGGTTTTTCATTTCCCTGTTCATTGGCCCGATTGCGACGCTGTTGCTGGCGATTTTAGATCAACCCGCGCCTTGAGGGTTGTGAACACGACCTAACCAGCGTGTCGTTTGCGTCGACGGGGCTTGCCGGGATTCCGTCCGAAACCCGCGATGACCATTGCCTGCCCAACGACCCTGATGGCCGTGACCCCCACCAACGATCGCTGTACAGATCAAGCCGACGCCGAATCGACCGATCAAGAGCAGTCGCGCCCATCGCCCTTGCCATCGGATGTAAAAAAGGAGGTCCAGGGTCTTGGAACACACCTCACACCAACCCACCGCCTGGTCCGAGTTCTCGTGGACGCGCTGGGGATTTGTGTTGGCGTTCGTTGGGATCGCCACCGCCCTGGAGGTCTGGATAGAGTGGCATCGTACCCAATATCTGCCGAGTAGTTATTTTTTACTGGAATACGGTTGGCACAGCACGGTTCCTTGGGCCGCTTCCTTGCCCACCGTGGTCGGTGAAGCCGCCTGCTATGTTCAGCTTGGGTGGTTTTGGGTCGGGTTGACGATGGTTCATCGGAGGCGATGGGCAGACTGGTTGGCCTTGATGGGGTCCTTGGCCGTCGATCTGGCCATCGTGTTGGTCCTCCTCCCCCTGGCGGTCTGGGGTCGGCACCTTGCCACGTCTGGGGGAGCGTCGCTGCCGTTAGCGGCCATGACGCGCCACTTAGGACGTTGGCTCGTCGCTATCATGGTGGTGGGAATGATCGGCGCCGGGTTCCTGCTCCTCGGGCAGCGAGTCGCCCCGTCGCTCCGAGGATCTAGTGTTCGGCAGCGCACTGTGTTCGGCATCGCATGGGTATTAGGCATCGCGTTGACAGCCCGGCTCTACCACAACGGGTGGGTGCCTATCCTGTACAGTCAGATGAAACAGGCCGGGATTCTTCCACCCAACGCCCCTTCTGCATTTGTGCCGTTTGTCTCCCTGTCGGTGCCCATGGATCTGATGGGGTGCTTGGTGGTCGTCGCACTACTGGGATGGTGGCTGCTAAACACCCCGAGCAAAGGGGCCGGCCTTCGGCCGTGGCCCGGAAAACGTGTCCTTGGCTTTGTTCTTGGGGCCTGGGGTGTCCTTACCGTGGGATTTTGGTGGCACCTCCGATCTTCCTCTTTGTACGCTGCCAATCATGGAGGCGTCAGTGGATCCGGAGTGGCCCTGAGCATGGTCGATGCGGTGCTCATGCTGGTACCGACGCTATTTCTGGTCGGATTGTTCGGGCCCTCCTCGGCCCAGCGGAACCATCGGATCCACGCCTTGACCGCTGTGGCCATCCGCTTCGGGGCAGGTCTGGTGATCCTTGGCGTCCTGAGTGGAGTGCTGACCGATCTGGCGTTGGGGCACTGGCCCTATGGCTCGGAGGGGCAGCAGGCTGCCTGGATTGGGGCCGTGTATGCGCTGTTCGCGATCGAAAGTCTAGCCGTGGCCGCATTGGGCCTGGGGCTCATCATGCAGCCACTGATCGCCCCGTATCGTCGTGTCTGGCAACGATGCTACGGGGCTGGACTGGGATTTGCGGTGGCCCTCCTCCTCGTCCCAGCGTTGCAGTGGTGGTGGCTCCCCTTTTTCACCCAAGTGGATCGGGTAACCGGGATTAGCGACCTGGGCGGTCCTGACGTCGTTGCCTTGCCCGTAGCCACGCTCCTCAAATACGTAGGGAGTGCGCTACTAGTGGCCGTAGTGCTGGTTCTCGCCCCCAGCGGACCAGCCCAGACGGTGGCGGAACCCATGCCGGCTCGATCAGCGGATGGAACTCGATGACCATTAGGCAGCGCCGGCTGCGAGTGCAGATGGTATGTGGAAAGAGATTTCGGTGGCTCGCTATGAGCGGTCAGGCCACGTTTTCCCTTCTTTACCGTGAGATGTCGCACGGATAAAGTGGAGGACGAACGGGAACTGCAGAATTGATGCCGCGCGGGTCTCACCACGTCGTCAACATGCCCTAGGGGACTGGTGCGAAACCCGACAAACTGTCTTTCAAACATCCCAACCGCGCGGGTTTCAGGGTTCTCGATCCGTTCTTTCAGGACTTATGCACCAACTCTCTAGATAGGAGGACATTGTAAGCATGAATTATCAAGAGATTAACTCGTCTGTGGTTGATCGGTGGGTCGATGCGGGCCGGGAATGGGGGATGCCGATTTCTCACGCGACCTACGTGAAGGCGACCCAAGGCGAGTGGAACGTCGTACTCACCCCGACCAAATCGGTTCCTGCCGAGTGGTTTCCCTCGTTCGCGAGGTGCAAGATCTTGGGGCTCGCAGCGGAAGGCCGACAACAAATGCCTGTCTTCGCAGCTTTAGGGGCAGAATGTACGGTGATGGATTATTCCCAAAGGCAGATAGACAGCGAATCAACGGTCGCCACCCGGGAAGGATATGTCATTCAAATCGTTAAGGCCGATATGACTCAACGATTTCCGTTCGCAGATGAGTCATTCGACATGATCTTTCACCCCGTGTCCAATTGTTATATCGAAAAGGTTTTCCTCGTTTGGCAGGAGTGTCATCGGGTGTTGAAGACCGGCGGCGTACTCCTCGCAGGGATGGACAACGGCATAAACTACATATGGGATGAGGAGGAACCCCCCCTCACCACGCCGCTCTCGTTTAATCCGTTACGCGATCGCCGACTCTATCAGGAGTGCATGGAGAAGGATCTGGGAATTCAATTCTCCCATACGCTCGAAGAACAGATCGGCGGACAATTACAAGCGGAATTTAGGATGGCGGACCTCTATGAGGATACCAATGGGAGCGGCCGATTACACGAGTATCATATCCCGACGTTCATTGCCACGAGAGCCATTAAACGATGAGGCACGTACCCGCTCGCTGTCCGTGATACCTTGATGAAATTCACACGTTGCCAGGTGCAGTAAGGCGCAAGGACATCCGCTACACGTCCGAGAATAGGGATTCTCACCATAGCCAATTCGGGATCTCCTACGGTGCTATCGGAGGCGTATGTGCAGTAACGCCACAATGAGCGGGTAAGCTCCGCCTCGGTGTATCGAAGGCCCTGATAGACAACGACGACCAGATCTTGAGATAATGAGTTGACAAGAAAGGGGCTGGGGCTATGAACTCAAAGGAGGAACTACGACGCCTAATTGATCACATGGATGACCGGTGGGTCGACGCTGTGGCGGATTATGTTCGGTGGCTACAGCAAGACACAGACGTGCTAAGGACTCGCGAAATATTAACTTGAATGATTCCTAAAGGTCATGGGTAGGTTCTTCCCTCGGATTTTCTATGGAGTCCGTTCTCACTAAACACCGAGTATTTGCTCTAGAGCGAATACAACAATAATCAGCCCGATAAAGGAGTTTTCGGTGCTCAACGAGAATCAACCTCCATCCAAATCTTTGGGGGAGGCTCGGATGATGGCTGTGGGACAAGAAATCCGTCAATTCATAAGCCGGCAGTATGCGAAGGTGGGGCCCGTGCTCAACGAA
>DAHXNH010000275.1 GCA_027365485.1 Clostridiales bacterium | reverse complement strand
TGGAAAGTTGGGGGCAAGCGTATCCGGACTGGCGAGAGCAGCTGGAGATTGACGATTTGGCGTGGGAGCGTCTTTTTCGGTACATGGAGGCGGTGAAGAAGGCACCGTTTAACTTGACCGCGCTTCAGGGAGTGGCGCTCTGGGAAAAGGGGATCTTGGATTCGTTGGCGGTGCTCCGGGTGGTCGGTGAGTGGCGTCGTGGTATGGACATCGGCAGCGGAGCAGGATTTCCTGGACTGGTTTTGGCCATCGCCAGAAAACATTGCCCTATCACGCTAGTGGAGGCTCGTAATGTCAGGGCGCAGTTTTTATTGCGTTCATCGCTCGATTTGAGTTTGGAGAACGTGTTTGTGGTCACTGAGCGGGCTGAGGCGATAATGGGGGCTGAGAAATCATATCGCGAGCAGTACGATATGGTGACGGTGCGTGCTGTGGGAAGTTTTCGAATGTCTGTCGAGTTGAGTCTGCCAGCCGCTCAGGTGGGAGGAACGGTGGTGTTATTGCGGGGGGAAAGAGCGGGGGAGGAATGTGATCAAAACCAGGAGTTTGTTGAGGAGTTGGGGGGGCGGGTGGCGGCATTGCAAGCGGTGCGGCTTCCGTCATGGCCGCGAGATGTGCGATACTTAGTAGAAATTAAAAAGATGGCGCCGACTGAGGATCGGTATCCTCGCGTTCGTCACCTTGGGGTTTAATCGGCATTGGGCATATCCAGAGGTCAGACGGTTACGTTACAATGAACCATGCGAGTATGTATTTCAGGGGGACTTCACGTGGCGCGAACAATTGCGGTGGCCAACCAGAAAGGTGGGGTTGGCAAGACGACCACGGTGATTAATTTGGCTGCCTATTTGGCGGATGCCGGTAAGCGAGTCTTGGCCGTAGATTGCGATCCCCAGGGGAATACGACGACGGGTTTGGGGATTGATAAATCGCTGGTTGACGTTTCGATCTACGAGGTATTGGTTGGCGGAGGCTCCATTTTAGATGCGCTAGTGCAAACCTCGGTGCTGGGGCTTCATCTGGTACCCGGGACCCTGGACCTTGCCGGGGCGGAGATCGAATTGTTGAATGAAGAAGATCGGTCTCTTAGGCTTCGCAAGGCGTTGGCGCCTATTGTGGACCGCTACGACTACGTTTTTATTGATTGTCCCCCCTCTCTAGGTGTGCTGACCATAAATGCGCTGGCTTGTGCCGACGGGGTGTTAATTCCGTTGCAATGTGAGTTTTTCGCATTAGAGGGATTGACCCAGCTCTTGACGACGATTGACTTGGTCCGGGCTCGTATCAATGCCCATTTGGAGCTGGCGGGGATCGTGCTAACGATGTATGACGGACGGACGAATCTGGCGCAGCAGGTAGCCGAGGAAGTGCGTTCACATTTTGGGGATAAGGTGTGTACTACGGTGATTCCGCGGACGGTGCGACTGAGCGAGGCACCCAGTTATGGACAACCTATTTTGCGGTACGATCCTCGCTCCAAGGCGGCGGAGGTTTATCGGGCGCTGGCAAAGGAGATGTTGTCATATGGCTCGCAGTAAGGGGTTGGGTCGAGGTTTGTCGGCTTTGATTGGCGAAGGTGGTATGGCTGTGCCGGGCGATGCGTTAGGGGTCGTCTCGGAACTGGCTGTTGATGCTATCCGAGCTAGTGACTTTCAGCCTAGAAAGGAATTTTCGACCCAGGAGTTGGAGGAGTTGGCGGATTCCATTCGGCGGTATGGAGTGGTGCAGCCGATTACGGTTCGGGCAGTCGACGGGGGTTATGAAGTGATCGCGGGAGAGCGTCGGCTGCGAGCAGCGAAGATGGTGGGATTAGAAACCATTCCAGCCTGGGTCAGAGAAGCGTCGGATCGCGAGATGGTGGCGCTGGCGTTGATTGAAAACATACAAAGAGAGGACCTTAATCCTCTTGAAGAGGCTGAAGCGTACAGTCGGTTATCTGAAGAGTTGGGCTGGACGCAAGAGGAAATCGCGGAACAGGTGGGCCGGGCACGGTCGCATGTGGCTAACTATGTGCGATTGTTGCAGTTGCAGGATGAGATTCAGGACTGGGTGAGAAATAAGACGTTAACGATGGCTCATGCTAAGGTTTTGTTGGGGATTGAGGATGAAAAGACGCGAATGCGGTTAGCAGAAGCGTGTGTGCTGGAGAACTGGACAGTGCGAGAGTTGGAACAAAGGCGGGTGCGGCCGTCGCTGCAGCGTAAGCCGGCGTCCAAGGAATTAGACGTGCATATGAGGCAGGTGGAGGAGGGTCTTCGAAGAGCGCTGGGAGCTGGGGTCAAAGTTCATGGAGATGGAAAGAAGGGGAGAATCGAGATTCGTTATCGAAGTTTAGAGGAATTGGAACGATTGTTAGAAGTGTTGGCCAACGCGGAAACGGTGCCTGAGAGTTTTCCTGTGTAAGAGGACTAAGGGGCTTACGATGGGGTGTAGGCTCGGGGATTATGGCAGTAGCATGAGTAGGTGGTTTTGCAAGCCGGGGGGAGATCATGCTTCATTTTGGACAGTATACGGTATCTATTTTTCAGGCGGTGACGTCGGTGGTCGCCCTGGTTTCAATAGTGGTAGCGATTATTTCGCTGAGTATGGCACGGTCAAGTAGGAAACGAATTTCTAGACTGATGGGACAGCCGAATTATCCTAGTTTGGAAGAAGGATTAGGAAAAATTTTTGAGGAAGCGAAAAGTTGGCCGCCGTTGGTGCAGCGGATAGAAGAGTTGGAACGGAGGCAAAGGCGTTCTCTTTCGCGGACTGGTATGGTGCGGTATAACCCGTTTGACGATACAGGGGCGGATTTGTCCTTTTCTTTGGCGGTATTGAGTGATGAACAGGATGGGCTGGTTTTGACGAGTCTTTGGGGGCGAGATGAGGTGCGAGTCTATGCCAAACCGATAAAGCAAGGGGTGAGTCGTTATGCATTAAGTAACGAAGAGAAACAGGCTGTCGCTTTGGCTTGTAATCAACGAGTGGGTTCCAGGCCTGAGGATGTGAAATAAGGCCTTATCAAAGGGGTGTTGTTCCTCGAGGAACAATACCCCTTTGACGGCTTCCTGACCGCGTCATCCGAAGCGCAGAGCGATGGCGGGGGTGTCCTGGGGCCGATTATTGATAGGGCACGCCACGTCAGACCGTGCAGCTGTCGTTGCCGCATTCTTGCGCGGCTCAATCTTTGCCACACACCCCGAAAATACGGCTACCCGTAGTTTACCCAATCCTCCATCGACGTTCTACCGGGATTTGCGCTGATGCCTGAACGTCCACTCCATGCAACGGTTCGTTAGATGCGTCTTCCAAACTAATCCTTCGGGTTTCCGGCAGCCCGACCAGGTTACGACGGCAATGCGCACCCTACCAGCAGCATAAAAGTGGATGGCAAAAGCCTCGCCATAGGTTTTGAAAGGTAAGGGAAACACGAAGGGACTAATGGCGGGCCTCAAGCGACCCCTAGCGACCGTCAACGCTTGAACCAAAGTGCGGACTTTGGTCGGTGCGACTTCCCCTCCCGAATTCCCATTAGTCGCGACTGCACCTGGCCCCATTTGCCCGGTAAAGGTGTACGATGCTTACTCCGGTAGCGCCGGTAGCGCCGCCATCACGTCAGTCGACTCTGTGTAGGCCTCCGGGCCGACCAATGTCGCCGCAGACAGAATGGCTCAAAACGCCTGTAGCCGTTTGCGTCCCCAACGGTCAATCCGCAGCAGCACCAGAAACAGGGCCGAAATGGAGAATGCTGCATAAGCGATCAAAATGAAAGGTTCAGGACTTAACCCCATTCCTTTGGCAATTAGGGTGCGTCCATAAATGCCACTGCTATAGCCGACAATATCTTCTAAAAACCAGAAGGCACTCGTTGCCACAACCGGTTTCCGATGGCGAGTACAATTTATAAATAAATGCACGCGAGTCTTTCAAGCTGGCGCCTTTGAGATTGAGAACGACCGCTTGATCCCCGGCAATCAGTCTTAAAGCTGAAGGCGTTGCGCCCATATTCCCCTTAATGCCGGCTAAAAAGCGCGCGGTTTCGCGAAAACGACGTCGCAGGTAGATTAACCGGGGCTGGTGGAATGGATCCAAAGGCCGATGCAATCCACCAGGTTATGGCGGGACTTAGCCCTAAACCATGGCAGGCGTAATCCACGGACCCGCCACGACGGCAGCAAGGACCCCGCTAAATCCAAAGCCGGCCGCCCTAATTTTGGCGCGATCTTTCCAATTGGCATGCTCACCCATAATAGTAGAGGCGGAGCTATAGTTCGCACCGGCCCAATGCCGAATAGATACGAGACTCCAATCAGCGCGGCAACAGTAGGAACAAAGGCTGGACCCCGGGCGGAGAGCCTCAGGATAATGACGTCCAGCCTACAAATTCGCTTTCGACCTTTGTTCCCACTGATATCGAAAATGATGGGTCCGGTGGCCATTCCTCTCGAGGCGGATCCCGTAAGCAGCGATGACTGCATGTCGGTTAGGGATTTCGGGCCGAAGCTGGCCAAAACGAAAGGGAGCCCAATAGCCATGGATGAGAGGCCGTATCCAACACCGAATACACCCATTCCCGTCGTGAACATGGTACGCACGCGAAAACGCCTAATGCTTTTCTGGTCGTGAGCACAGCACCGTATCCATTCCTATGATCTCACTCCTTGGTATGAATTTTGAAGAGCGATGCGACTCGTGGTATCGGCTTCATAAACCAGTCTAGAGAGGGGAGATTAAGGCACCGTTAAATTGCTACGAAATTTAGATTTAGAAATGGTTGGGCCGTTTTCCCATGGGTGTTGCTCTTCTGGAGAGAACACAAACCAGACAGATGATCCTCGTAGTAGAGGTAGACCTGCAATGGAAAAGCTGCGGGTCCGATGTATCTGAACGCAACGTTCCATTCGTGCCCCGGGTTCGAGACGTGCTGACAAGATAACCGAGACGGACGGCGGCGATCTTAACGATCGGTGAGATATCGTGGAGAGACGAGAAGCCCGATGAGCTTATCGAAACAGCCTCCGGGAGAAAACTAGGCGTCGGACGGCCTGCCGGAGGTCTTTAGCGCGACCGACGGGGGAGCGCCGGCGTCTAACCCCGCTTGTTAACGATTCACCACTGGCTCATGGCGGCGGTCTCGAAGGATTCGGACGTCCGCCTGCCGGAGAAGGCCGAATCGCCCTGGTGGTAGGGCGGCGGGCACTTAGGCGGGGGTGATGATACCGTGAAGGTACTGGCCCACCAGGCGGCCGGGTAATCCTGAGTAGCAAGGGTTCGCCAAAAATTCCTGCCGGACACTTCGGCCTGAAGTTATTTTGAGAGGATAAAATGCCTCAGGGACATAATCCACGTAGCCTCATAGAATGAAAAATCCGTCGGAGAATCATTATCTTCAGCGTTCTTCTGACGTAGAAATCCTATCCGTCGAAGGCCCAGGTCGCGGAACGTTTGAGTGGTTGGTAAGGTCGTGTCTCTTTCGTATTCTACGTGGTAGACACTTCTATGACGTCAAAACCTGATTTTCTGTGGGTTGTCAGCATCTAACTTTTGATAACTCAAGGCTGGGGTGGTTGACTGTGAAAGTACCGGGTTTAGGTTAGATTAGGTTGGTAAGGTCCTCTTGCAATTGGGCTTCCGCGTCTCTGAGCTCCTTATCGGTAGGGATGATTTTGTCGCAGCGGGCTTCCCGAGAATGCATCTGTAAGTCCATATAGGCACCTCAGGCAACCGGTTGCGTGTAGTGCCACCGATTGCGGAGATTCTGTTTGCGGATTTGATGCGTAGTGGACGGCGAATACAAGTTTTTCTGAAGTTGTTTCTCAACATGATGGACGGCTATATAGAAGTGCAAGGTCATACGCCATTGCCGGCTGGCTTGCTTGCCAAAAGCTGGATCGATATGCAAGGCGGCTAAGTGTTGTGCGCGGGCCTGGTTGCTTTGCGCTTGGACCGTGTGGGACGGGATACTCATACAACCGGGGGAGTCGGTTCGGCGTCTCCGGGTGTTGGCGCTAACTGGTTTTGTCATCACTTCCACTAACTCTCGTGCCATCAGATATCCCACGGGCAGAGCCAGACGTAAAGTCGAGATCAGCCCAAAGGGCTGGGATTCGCTGATTGACGCACCCAGAAAACCCACGGCCTCCGCCAATCAGCGAATGCTGAGAATACCATTGGGCGAGTTCCCCGACCACCAGTGCAACCTCAGAATTAGGCTAGAACTGATGACTACAGGCTTAGCCAAACCATAGACAAAAGGAGTTAGCCAAAACAGTGAGGCCTATCCGTTCTCCAAAATCGGCCGAAGCGGCTTCGTCGGCCACAGGATCGACCGGCCGTCGGATGGTTTGACCCCGGCCCAGAACCGCCGGAGGGTATTCAGCATCGTCGCGGCCACGTCTCTAGCCGAGAGATCGCGCATACGCCATTCAGGACCGTAGGCGGTCACCGAAACGATAGATCGTTCCATTTCTGCCCCGGTGACTAGCGAACCTTGGGATTACGATTAACCCAGGCGGGTCCTCCTGCTCTCGAGGCCTGGGTGCCATGCGTCTCGGAACCGCCAACGATGAATCTTTCGCTAGAACTAGCGGAGGTGGTCCACCGGATTCATCGAGCGCACGAGGTGGGTTAGAGACGCCAACCCCGTCCTCAGTCGAACCGGTGGTCCGCCGTGGACCCGACCACCGTCCTATGGTTGAGGTTCACGGTCTATTTCGTCCATCCAGTGTTGCATCATCGTGCGATCCGCTTCGCATACGAGGTGGTCGAGGAGGGCTGCGATGACGCCACGTAGCCGTTCGTTGTGGTCTTGCACTTGCCCAAGGTGAAACGCCCTCCGTTGCCACTGATCCCGTTCAGCATGAGCGGTAGCCAGACCACGGGTCAGATCGGAGACTTGCTGACGAAGTTGCTGAATGAGCGTCGTGGCTTCCTCGAGGTCAGGATGGCGGCTGCGGGACCACGTGACGGGCGACCGTTTGGGTGACGGTCCTTCTCTATCCCTGAGGCGGCGGACCTCATCAGCCACCTCTTTGTACTGGTGGGTCAGCGTCGCATAGCTCACCATCGCTCGCCGTGCGAATTCTGCCACCGTCACCGATTCTCGGGAGGCTTTAAGACGTTGTAGTTCCTCTTCTAGGCGTTGTTCGGTCGTCTTTCCGTTCAGTTTTCGGTAATGGGCCACTAGCCACCTCCTGGATGATTGAGTGTGCGAATCCGATCGGCAATGTCCGGGAAATACGCCAGCAGATGCGAATAGTGCGTGATCCCGCATTGGCGACAAAACGTGCTCATGGAAACAGGTTGGCCAAGAGCTTCCACCTCCGCAAGGTGCGATTCGATACGGGGGCGAAATTCCATGGCATGGGCGCGCAGATCCGCATAGATGTCTGGATAATGGCGCAGGACCATAGTGTAGGCTACCTCGGCACGCTGTGCAAAGACCACGGGGCTGACGATTTCGCCGCTTTGGCGCACTTCGGTCAACAACTGCTCAAGACGACGCCGAGTGGTGTCGTCCTTGGGTACGTTGACCACCCGACCATTCCATTCCGGAAACTGAACACGAAACTGAGAATAAGTAAAACCCGCCGCTTCGGCAAATTCTTTCGCAGACCAGCGTTTGCCTTGAGCAATATAACGTTCCCACGTGTGCTCTAATCTTCTCTCGTTAAGTTGCTGGTTGTGTTGCGAGATTAGCTCCCGCCACTGCCTACCGTTCTTCGAAAACCAATCTAAGGAAACGTCAGCCGCTCTTCCGAGTTGGTCCACTTCCAGCAATTCATTACGCTTAGCAAGTTCCTCCCACGCCGTCGCGACCCGATCCTTGGCCGCCGGCTTACGCATCTCTGCCAGGAGTTCGGGACACGCGATGCGAATCGTATTTACGGAGACGTGACACCGAGCCGCAAGCAATTCGGGAGATAGCAAGACCCCTTCGTCTCTTGCCCGATCGTACTCCTGCTGAATGGCGGCCCGTCTCTCGTTGATGGGGGTATGCGCACCTTGAAGTCCCAGCCGACGGTTGTGACGCACCAACCGGTCCACAATGTCCGGAAACGTCCGTCGAAGCCAGCGGCGGTCACGATGTAGTGCCTTTGCGAACTGTCCCACGGGTTCCACCGTCTCCCCAGCCTCCAAACACGCCAGTCGTTCCTCGGCAAGGTTGCGTGTCCGTTGGCGTTTCACCGCTTCATTGTGTTCGGTAATGCGCCGGCACCACGTAGGATAACGAAGAAACAAGGTGCGCGCGGAGACACCGCGCAGTGCAGCAAATTCCCGATAACTTGCCAACAATTCTTGCTCCCGCAGCTCGGTCAGGCGTTGGCCCATACGGTCCTCGGCAACGAGTTCGTAGCGGGCATTATGGTCCCGGAGACGGTCCAGAATGTCGGGGACTTGAAGAACCGCCCGAAGCGGAATTCTTAGCCGCTTGGCAAAGCTTGCCACAGTGAGAGGGTGTCCTGCGAATTCGAGTTCAGCCAGTAGCGTTTCCGCCTCCGTTCGCCATTCGGTCGACATGGGAAAGACCACGGGCTGGGAAGATGACGCCGCTTGGTCGACCCGAACCCCGCGATATGGCGGAAATCCTGCCCCCCTTGTCAACGCCGCCTCGCGCCGACGCCACTTTAATCGCCGTTCGGAGGAGGGTGGCAGGCTGCTCTCGGCGAGATTGGGTTCTCGAGGGGTCAATCCTGCCCGCGGGCTGATCATCGGTAGCAGTTCCGATCTTTCGGTGCTTCGCGCTGTGGCAATTTCCGCCAGTACTTGCTCAATCCGTGCCAGTCGCGTTTTTAATTGTCCCAGGCGTGGATGGTAGGGTTGACCCTCGGTTAGGAGATTCAATTGGTGTTGCAGGAGCTCGCGGTCTTTCTCCAACGCTGCCCGACTTTCGGGCGTATACAGGGCATAGTCGCACCCATCTCCATGGGGCCCGATCCAACAGGGGTCTCCGCTCACACAAGGACCGCTGCTAGCCGGTAGGCAACAATGCCCGTAATGCGTGGGCAGCACAATCATGCCCTGTTCCTGATAAATGGTCACATCCTGGGGCTCCAGGGCGACGACCGCTGCTCTGTTCTCGACCAGCGGTGCCGCTGTGCCAGCCAGGCGCCCCTGCTCGGCGTGGTCCAGGATCTGAAGCACTGCCACCGGTTCGCCGTGGATGTACACGCCAGTCATCGGATTCAGTCCGGCGCGCGTCCGTCGGTGGCCCAAATGATCACTCACTTGCGCATAGCCGGCTCCACCGGTATAGGCCTTGTGGGCCAGGGTATGACGCGCTTGATGAGGATCGATGGGATAGTACTCGCCGTCGTAGCGAATGTCCGCCCGATGAATAAATCCCGGTCGGAGAATCTCGCCGGCTTCGGTCATGCGCCCATTGAGCCATAGCGTGAAGGCTTTGCTACTGACGCCTCGAATTGTTCCCGCATCCAAGGCACCAGCCCGCGCATTGGTGAGAAACAGGCGGTCGAGGTGACTGGTGTCGACCAACCCCTGGGTGAGGGTTTGCACCCGCGTGACGGCGTTCCGTACCAGCTTAGCAGCCGGTTCCGGGATGAACGCCTCGGCAAATTGGGTGCCGGTCTTGGTATTGTGATGAAGGAGCCAGAGGCCCGGCCCCGTTTGGTCCAACTCCTGGGGGGTGGGGTCGCGTAGACATTCTCGGGGCAGCCACAGGATTTCCGAGATCCGCCGACCTGAAAATAGTAGCAACACCAGGACGGCTAAGTACAGCTCCTCACTGCGCAGCTGGCCTCCATGGAACGGACGGTTTTCGGCCTGAAGGACGGTCCACCGATTCTGAACGGCCTGCATTAATGCGGCACTGACCTCGTCCGGTATCACCCGTTCCCAACCCTTACTGTGCGTCTTAGCCTGGTGCATCGTCGGCACCGCATGGGCGTCGGGATGAAACCCTCGAGGGTCACCCTCATGCCGACCTCGCACAAATTCGGCGAACTCAGCGATCACCTGGAGGGTCCTGCGGGCACTCACTTGGCCACGGTCGCGTAGAGAGACTTCAATCCGTCTCGCGTCTCCTTGGTCCAGGGTGAGAGGTCCATCTGATCGGTCGTGGCGTTCCGATGCCAAGCGTATCAAGAGGCGCAGACGCGACATCGTCGCCTGGGCCCAACTATTGCTTAAATTGCGGCCTAACACCCCGTCTGCCATAAATGCCTTCACATCGGCCTTCCAAGCGGACGGAATCCCGTCAAAATGCACGATGGAGGCGCTGCGGACTACCGCCGTCGTGGTACGATAGGCCAAATTCCATTGATCCTGGTCATAAGCGAAAGGCAACGTTGGCGATGCCGAATCAGGATGACCGACGGGGCCTTCGGGTTCGGGTCGGAGGGGTTGGTCCAAGGGCGGCCTCCTTTCGCCGATCAATCAGCAGGATGTGGGCCTCAGCCAAGGCCGCATGACGGAGAGAATTCTCGCGGTCGCGCTCATTCGTCGCTTCAGCGGCTTTTTTTTCATAGACGTCGCGTTCGTAGACAAAGTTGTGGCGCTTGGAGACCCACGGTACCAAAAGCGGACATTCGAAGCAGTGGACGGCCATACGACAGGTGCCTTGGCGCGCAACATCGAGCCCACACGACCCATATTCCAGTTGGGCATTGGCCGGATTCCGGGCCAACACTTCCCGGTGCGCTGGACGCTCATCCAGCGTCACAATCGGTTGCTGGCATGCGATGGTTAACCGCACTGCCTCACTGCGAATCGCCGCGGCGATGTCCCGAGCCACACGCAATTTATCCGGCACACGATAGTAGCGCTCTGTGGTCGCGGCATTTTCATGCCGCATAATTTGGCGCACCCGTTCCCGGTTGGCGATGTCGTAGGCGAGATGTGTTCCCAAAGTTAAACGACCATCCGGGAACTTTAGATCAGGCGGCAAGTTCGTGGCTTGATGTTTTTCGAAGAGCGCCCTCAGTCCGTCAGTGAGACCCGTGCGGTTCCATGGTGTAGAGGACGTGGTCAGAATCTCTGGTTCAGTCCCCATGGATACAAACAGTAGCCTGGTTTGTAACATTTTCCGCGATTCTTCGCCGGCAGACACCAATGCTTCTAGCATTGTGAGCGTATCGCGGCCGATAGGAATGCGGTCGGGCTCCTTATTTGGAGCGTTCACGCGTAGATGATGTCGCTCCGTTTTGGGGTCAGGAAGGACATCATCGACGGTGATTCGGTTGATTTCCGCCGATCGCAAACCGTGATGGAATGCCAACCAGGCGGCTACCACCACCGGAAGAAATCCTTGCGCACTGTCGTCTTCCCCTTCAATGAAGGCCCGCCACTCGTCGGCGAGAATCGTGTCCAATTCATCCCATTGCTCCCGCGTGAGCGCCCGACGCTGCATCCGTTGATTCGATAGGGTCCCGGTTCCACGAAAAGCTCGTCGGGACACCGACTGGATCCGGGCAACAGTGACTTCCGAGGTTCCCGGCAATCCAACATCGATCGCGTGCCGGGCGGCAGCGGCCAGCCACAAAAATTGGCCTCGCCGGTACTCATGCGACAGGGGGCGGTTTTCAAACCCTTTTTGATCTTTGAGCCATTCCGCGTAAGCACCCCAATCGGGGGCGGTCCACTCGTCCCAAGTGGTCGATAGAGGGCGGGTAGTCGCTGCATGAAACCGACAAAACCATAGTGCGGTATGCCAAATCCCTCGGACTTGAGCGACAGAATCGACCTGAAACGCCTCACGGAGAACGCGCCGCCACCAGGGACGTACCGAACCGGGGATTCGCGTCAAATCCATGGTGAAAGTCTGTGCGACGGTACCCCGCCATGCTGGCGCCTTCCAATGGTCGTCATCCAGGCATTCGACAAATCGCCCTCCCCGGCACGGAATTCGAGTCACGACCTGCCTCCCTGACTGCGAGTTCGGTGCCATTCCTCCAGTGCCTCACGCACCCACTGTGGACTCACATGCGAGTATTGGTCGGTGCTCTGAGATGATTGATGACCCAGTTGATATTGCACCACCTCTCGGGGTAGACCCGATTCGAGGGCCATCGTGGCCCAGGTGTGGCGGAGCATATGGGGTGTGACATGGATGCCAGAACCCCCATCGCTCACAGATCTCGCGAGTGATTGAAACAGATACCGCACGGTTGCAATGTGAATTGGCGCCCCATGGTCATCACATCCAGGACGGTGTTCACAAAAGAACACCCCGTGATTGCGACGAACGGCCTCCGCTGGTCGCGATTCGAGGAAATACCGATTTAACCACAGCAATGTCTCGGCGTCCAAGGTCACCATATATTCACCCGTTTTGGCCGTCCGAAAATGCCGTTGTTTAGAGTGCCACGCCGTGCGATAGTCACTCTCTTGGTACGAAATCAGCATTCGTCGATCTGTCCAAAAAATATTCTTTGTCTTCAATCCCAGCAGCGCACCCAGCCTGAGCGCTCCCCCCAGCAAGAGTTCAAAGATCGCCCGGTTGCGGATCT
>DAHXNH010000246.1 GCA_027365485.1 Clostridiales bacterium | reverse complement strand
GGAGGCGGAAAGCGCTTAGCGCGACCGCCACTCTCGAGTACCGTCCCATATCGCATCCTTCCATTCCTCGTTTTGGCGGAGGTGGGCCGAAGGCTCGCCTTTTTGCAAACTCTACTACGCTTAATCACGGATCTTTATCTCGATTTTTGTATAATATCATAATATCCGCGGCAGAGTGCCACGGATCGGTCGTTTCAGCTTAGGACTTGTGCAGCTTATTTTTACGCGGGTCCTTACGCGATGGCGACAGCGGTTGGCCGGGGCGCGGTCTAAACCTGCCTGGGAGCGGTCATCATCAAGGCGGCGTCAAAGCCGTTAGAGGGTATTTCAACGTCCAAGTATGGTATCTCTGGCGTGTAGGTATTCCGCCAACTTTGGATAAGGCCGCGGGCCCGTCGCGTTGGGCCCCTTGATTGTGCGCAGCATATTCTTCCAAGGATTCGACTGCCTGTGACTGCAGGTCGTCCAGGGATGGGTCGACGTTGGGATTGATGCTGACGCGGCGTTTCACCGGGTTGGTGGCGTGCGTGTTGGTGTCGCTGAGGAACCTAGCATCGGCTAAGTGGGTAGCGCAAATACCTGAATCTCTCCCCTGAAGTAGCCGTCGAGGTTGCTAAACCCGCTTCCGGCAGTGTGTTTTCAGGAGAGCACAGGGCAAACCCAGTGGGCCGGATTCCCTACGGCCGTGCGCATTTTTACGGCTTATTTACACCACTTTACGATCTTTTTACTAGGCAGCCGATCGGCCCCTTCGTATACTGAGCCCCGAACAACCGCACGACAAGAAGGTGACGGTGTGTCGCGCTTGGTGCTGATTATATTGACTCTGGCAGTATTTGGATTGCTTGCCTGGGTGGTCAATTTCTTTCGTCGCTATTGAGCGGTGTCTAGGACTAAAAAACTCCGCCCATACTGACGTTAAGTTCGGCGATAGAGCGAACAAGGATGGGATAAGGAAGGGATAAGGAAGGGAGGCCTTCTCGGTGGAGACGGTGTGGTTAGGGCTCCTAATGGGGGGCTTGTTCATGGGCACAATCGGGTTATTGTACCTGCTCCGTCAGTTGTAACCACCAACCCAAGGAGGATATTGGGCATGGGAAATTGGATCTTATTAGGCTTATCGGCGGCTACGATGGGCTATCTTTTGTACGTGATTGTCCATCCCGAAAAATTCTAAGCGCCAAGGAGGTTCGAGACTGTGAGTGTGAGCACTTTGGCCACCTGGGCGGTGGTGATCGGCGGACTGCTGCTCTTGTGCAAGCCGATGGGCATGTATCTGTATCGCGTCTTTACCTTTCAGCCAACGCTTTTAGACCGCCCCTTGCGACCGGTGGAAAATCTAATCTTTCGTTTCCTCCATGTCAGCCGAGATACCACCATGAATGCGGTGGAGTATGGCTTGGCTTTTGTTATGACCAACATGGTCTGGGGAATCATGGCCTATGTGCTGTTACGCTTTCAAGGCTTGTTGCCATTTAACCCCGAGCACTTCCACGACTTGAGTGCAGGACTTTCGTTTAACACGGCGGCGAGTTTTGTCACCAATACCAACTGGCAGGCTTACAGTGGCGAAAACACGATGTCGTATTTTTCCCAGTTCGGGGTCTTGCAGTTTTTGCAATTCGTGACTCCGGCTAGCGGCGCTGCCGTCGGCTTGGCCTTTATCCGCGGCCTCTCAGGGCGTAAGTTGGGCAACTTCTTCGTCGACTTGACGCTCGTTCTTACTCGGGTGCTCCTCCCCTTGGCGGTGATTTTCGGTCTGATCTTTATCGCTTTGGGCGTGCCCGACACTTTAGCGCCCTATTTGCACTTGCACACCTTAGCGGGGCAGACGCAAGTGGTTCCGCGCGGCCCGATCGCGGGTTGGGAAGCGATTGAACACTTAGGTCAAAACGGCGGGGGGTTCACCAACGCCAATAGTGCCAGTCCGTTAGAAAACCCCTCGGCCTTGACTAACATTCTGCAATCCATTGCCATGGGGCTGGTGCCGGTCTCCTTTTTCTATCTGTTCGGTCTCTTCACCGGCAAGAAGCGCTTAGCCTGGACGCTTATTGCCGTCGCCGGCACCCTGTATCTGACCATGCTGGCCATGATTTACTTTCCGGAGGTAGCGGGCAATCCCATCGTTAATGCCGTGGGTTTGCATGGCCACGCTAATATGGTTGGGAAAGAGATTCGGTTAGGGATGGGTGGGACCTCTATTTTCGAAACCAGTACGATGGCGTTTACCACGGGTTCTGTGGCTGCAGCCCAGGATAGCTTTCTGCCCATTCCGGGACTGGCTTTCTTTTTGGGCATGTTTCTCAACATGGTGTTTGGCGGTAAAGGCGTTGGCTTGCTTAATATGCTGATGTTCGTCATCTTGACCATTTTTTTGATGGGTCTCATGGTAGGTCGCACTCCAGAATTTTTGGGCAAGAAGATCGAGGCCAAAGAAGTATCATTGACCGCTCTCGCCTTTTTACTGCACCCGCTGCTCATTTTGGTCGGCTCAGCCTTAGCGGTGGCTACCCCGGCGGGGATGGCAGGCGTCTTTAACCCCGGTCCGCATGGACTGAGCGAAATCTTGTATGGCTTTACGTCAGGAGCGGCTAATAACGGATCGGCAATGGGGGGACTCGCGGCTTCGCTGCCGTTTTACGAGGTGTCCATTGGCACCGTCGTGATCATCGCTCGCTACGCCTCTATAATGGCGATGCTGCTGGTCGGAGAGTCGCTGCTTTATAAGAAGGCAGTGCCTCAAACTTCGGGGACCATGCGGACGGATACGCCGCTCTTTTGGGGCATTCTCCTGGGATCGATTGTGATTTTGAACGCGCTTACCTTTTTCCCGGTGATGGCACTCGGCCCCATCGCTGAACATTACCTGCTGCTGGCTCACCATCTGTTTGCCTAGGTCAATCGGAATATGAGGAGGAAATACGCTATGGCTGCCTCAGCGATGGAGTCTAAGCCGCCCAAAGAACCGTCGCAGACGGGACAAATGCTGCGAGAAACCATCTTCAAACTTAATCCCTGGACGATGCTGCATAATCCGGTGATGTTTGTGGTGGAGTTGGGGACTCTGGTCACGTTCTGGTTTACTCTGAGTACCCCGCGAGGAGCCTCGCGCCAATATGACGGGCTCGTTACCATTATTTTGTTTATGACGCTGGTTTTTGCGACTTTTGCCGAGGCCTACGCTGAATCGCGAGGGCGTGCGCAAGCGGCCTCATTAAGGCGGACCCGGGCGGGAGCGAGGGTGCGTTTACTCCAACCGGATGGGTCATGGAATTGGGTGGAGGGGGAGACGCTCCGTCGGGGGATGCGGATTCGGATCGAAGCTGGCGATACCGTGGTAGGTGACGGGGTGGTCATTGAAGGCGTGGGATCGATGGACGAATCGGCGATTACCGGCGAGTCGGCTTCGGTGATTAAAGCTCCCGGTGACAGTGTTACCGGGGGGACGGTGATGTTGTCGGATCAGTTGACGGTGGAAATTACCACCGATCCCGGCGAGACCTTTTTAGATCGGATGATTGCCCTGGTGGAAGGGGCGTCGCGACAAAAAACGCCTAATGAGATCGCGCTTTCTGCTCTGTTAGGCGTACTCACTCTCATCTTTTTACTGGTGGTGGTCACCCTGGGGCCGATCGCCCGTTACTATGGCGCCCATGCAGTGGACACCACCACCCTCGTGGCGCTGTTGGTCTGTCTCATCCCGACGACGATTGGAGCGTTGCTGTCGGCGATTGGCATCGCTGGAATGAATCGAGTGGCCAAAATTAATGTCGTCGCTAAAAGTGGACGAGCGGTCGAGGCGTCGGGCGACATTGACACCTTGATTTTGGATAAGACGGGGACGATTACCATCGGTAATCGCATGGCCACCGAGTTTTTACCGGTCCCCGGAGTGAGCGTGGAGCGATTGGCTGCGGCTTCTTGGATGGCTTCGTTAGCCGACACTACCCCGGAAGGTCGATCGGTAGTCGAACTGGCTGAGTCCATTGTTAAATCCGCTGATCTCCACGAACCCGAAGGAGAATCCGTACCGTTTTCCGCCCACACCCGCATGAGCGGGATTGATCTGAACGATGGCGAAAAGATTCGCAAGGGAGCGGTCAGCGCGATTGCCAATTTGGTGACAGACGCACCACCCGAACTGCACGCCGCCGCCGACCGGGTGGCACACGATGGCGGTACGCCGCTGGCTGTCGCCATCGACAACGAGGCGCTCGGCGTGATTCGGCTCAAGGATATCGTCAAGACCGGGCTTAAGGAACGCTTTGCCGAATTTCGGGCGATGGGCATTCGTACGGTGATGGCCACTGGCGACAATCGCATCACCGCGGAAGTGATTGCCCAAGAAGCGGGCGTAGACGAAGTGTTGGCGGAGGTCGATCCCGAAGGCAAGTTGGCCCTGATTCAAAAAGAGCAAAGCGAGGGCAAACTGGTGGCCATGACCGGAGACGGGACCAATGACGCTCCCGCTTTGGCGCAGGCCGATGTCGGCCTGGCCATGAACCTGGGCACCATGGCGGCTAAAGAAGCCGGTAATATGGTGGATTTGGACTCGAATCCGACCAAACTGCTGGATGTGGTCGAAGTCGGGAAACAACTGCTGATTACTCGAGGGGCCTTAACCACGTTTTCCATTGCCAACGACATCGCCAAATACTTTGCCATCGTACCCGCCATGTTTGCTGCCGTGCCCATATTGCATGGTTTGTCGGCCTTGAACATTATGGGCCTGAAGACGCCGCATGGGGCGATCTTGTCCGCTCTGATTTTCAACGCGCTGATTATTCCGGCCTTGATTCCCTTTGCGGTCAAGGGGGTCCGCTACCGTCCCCAGTCGGCCGACCGCCTGTTATTGCGCAACATTTTCAATTGGGGCATCTTGGGCGTGATCATTCCTTTTATCGGGATCTGGGGCATCGACCACGTCTTGGGGATTTTCGGATTGGCATAAGTCAAGGGAGGAATCGTAATGTTGTTGACACTCAGACGGGCCGTAATCGCGACCGCACTGCTTTGGCTCATCCTCGGGTTAGGATTCACCTTTCTGATGGTGGGCTTGGGTCAATTGTTCTTTCCTAGTCAGGCCAATGGCAGCGTGGTCACGCTGAACGGGCAAGCGGTTGCCGACCGGCATGTGGGCCAATATTTCGGCCAAAGCCTCCAATACTTTTGGGGCAGGCCGTCGGCAACCGTGTCCTTGACCACGGGCAAACCAGAGCCCTACAATGCGCTCAATTCGGGTCCGAGTAATCTCGGCCCGACGAATGAGACCTTGATTAAAGACATCCAAAGCCGTGTCCACGTCTACCTCCAAACCACCCCGGGGCTCAAGGCCAGTCAAATTCCGCTAAGCCTGGTCGAGAGCTCGGGATCGGGCCTAGATCCTGATATCAGCGTTCAGTCGGCATTAATTCAAGTCCCTCGAGTGGCCAAATATACAGGGCTGTCCTCGGCAGAGTTGCGCCATCTGGTTCGTTCGGAGGTGCTGCCGCCGGCGCTTGGAATTTTTGGCGTCTCGCGGATCAACGTCGTCTTGCTCAACTTGGCCTTATATCAACGGATCCACCCTCAGGCCAAGATTCACTAGGAGTTGATCCATAAATTGCTTCGGATCCCACTCACCGATGGGCAAGGCCAACAAAAATATTTTGAGATGGACCCCCGCGCTACAGGAGATCGATGGGCCTCGAAAAAATAAAGAGGTATGTGAGGTCGGGTGGCAGCGATTCGTTAAAGTGGAGGTGCCGAGTGAAATTTCGGGTAGGAGTCCCCTTGGATCAGCCGTTGGCGCTCCCCGCGTTAGTGGACGACTGGATTGGCCCAGACCATTTAGCGCGCGTCGTCGATCAGGTCGTGGACGCGTGGGATTTGTCCGACG